>CANQXL010000048.1 GCA_947627705.1 uncultured Clostridia bacterium | reverse complement strand
TAAATCTTGTAAATTATATTATAAAATTACATAGTAATAAAAATAATAAAAATGCACATATATATTAATAATTTGTTACTCGATAATACTCTTTTAAATTAGAATAGCTGAAATAATTTATTTATTAATATATGTGCACTTTTTATTTTATGCTTTATTATTAATCCATTTCTTTATTTTATGCTTTACTATTGATTCCTTTATTTATTTTATGCTTTATTACTTGATCCAAATACGTCTCTAATCTTGTGTTTTACTGTTTCTTTTACTTTTTCTCTTGCTGGTGTCAAATATTTTCTTGGATCAAAAGCTTCTGGTTCTTCTACAAACACTCTTCTTATTTCTGAAGTCATTGCAAGTCTTAGATCTGTATCTACATTTATTTTTGATACGCCCTTTAAACTTGCTTCATGTAACATTTCGTCTGGTACTCCCTTAGCTCCAGGAATATTACCGCCATATTTATTGCAATTGTCTACAAGCTCTGGTATAACTGTTGATGCTCCATGTAAAACAATTGGAGTATTAGGAAGTTTTTCTTTAACCTTTTGTAAAATATCGAATCTAAGTTTTGCTTCCCCTTTAAATTTGTATGCTCCATGGCTTGTTCCAATTGCTATTGCAAGTGAATCACACCCTGTTCTTTCTACAAATTCTTTTGCCTGCTCTGGATCTGTAAACATTGCATCACTATCTGCAACATTAACTTCGTCTTCTATTCCTGCAAGTTTACCTAGTTCTGCTTCAACAACTACTCCTTTTTCGTGAGCATAGTCAACTACTTTTTTGGTTAATGCTACATTTTCTTCAAAGTCATATTTAGAACCATCAATCATAACTGATGTAAATCCAGCATCTATACACATTTTGCATGTTTCAAAATCTGGTCCATGGTCTAAATGTATTGCAATAGGAATATCTGTTTCCTGAACTGCAGCTTCAACCATTTTCATTAAATAATTAATTCTAGCATATTTAATTGCACTTGAAGATGCTTGCAAAATTACAGGTGAATTTTCTTCTTTTGCAGCATCTACTATTGCTTGTATAAACTCCATATTGTTAATATTAAAAGCTCCGATTGCGAAATGTTCTTTCATTGATTTTTCAAACATTTCTTTTGTTGTAACTAATCCCATTTTTTTCTACCATCCTTTTCATAAAATTTATTTCATTATATCATAAAAATTTTTAAAAACATAGCCTTGATCTCTTAAATAATTTATATTTTCTAAAAGTGTGTCTACTGTAAGTTGTTTTGCATTTGTATCATGCATAAGAACTACTAATCTTTCCTTTCCATTTGATGTTGATTTTAAATCATTTATAATACTGTCATGTGTAGGCTTTCCAACTGCATCGTTTGTTAAACAGTTCCAATTTATATATGATACATTATTTTCTTCAAGTATTTTTTTTGCATCGTTTTTTACATTTGCATATTTTCCGCCTTCACTACCACCTGGAAATCTAAAAAGGTGTCCTGAGTATTCTTCTTTTCCTAATGCATCTTTTATAATTCTATCTGTATGGTTATATTCGTCTAAAACAGCTTGTGGCGATGCATAAACACTTGTGTATACATGCGAATATCCATGATTTGCAATAAAATGTCCTTCTTCATATTCTCTTTTTACAAGCTCTGGATAAAGCTCTGCTCTACTTCCAAGTACGAAAAATGTTGCTTTTATATTTTGTTCTTTCAATATATCTAATATCTGTGGAGTTATTTTATCTGAAGGGCCATCATCAAATGTAAGATATGCAACCTTACCATTTTCATCTGGTGCATACATATTTTTTATTTTGTTTTTTGCATTTTCTGAATATACAGGTATATTTTGATTTTGAGATTGGTTTCCTTCTCCTACATTTGATTCTCCCTGTGAAATGTTTTCTTGTGTGTCATTTTGTGGATTTTCTTCTTCAGTTTGCATATTACTTTCTGTTTGTGCATTTTCTTGTACCATACTTGCTAGCATTTTTTCTTTTCTTTTATTCGAAACTATAATTCCTGCTGTGACTGAACTAGCAATAACTACAACTGCAATCGTTATTACAATTAATACTTTATTCATGTTAAGTTTTTTTGTAACTATCATATCATGTATTTCTGATGGTTCCACTTTTTTTACCTCTTATTCTTCATTTTTAAAAGTATTTAATTTAAACAATTTTAGTAATTCAACTACTACTAAAGGTGATATAACTAGGATTATTACTTCTAATATATTTTCCATTGGTAATAGAGCTAAACTAAATATGTTTCTCAATACTGGTATTGTTAGTATGCCTAAAACAAGTAAACTTGATACCAAAATTGCAAGTAATAATTTTTTATTATCAAATATTCCAGTTTTGAAAATTGATTCTTTATTATTTCTAACATTAAATACATGGACAAGTTCTGAAAGTGCAAGTACTGTAAATGCCATTGTTTGTGCAATTTGAATTCTACTTTCTTCTTCCATTCCCTTACTTGAATTTAATCCAACTATAAATGCTGTAAGTGTTATAAGTCCTATCAAAATTCCTTGATATATGATTCTATATACCATTCCTTTTGTAAAAATTCCTTTTGAATTTTTTCTAGGTTTTCTATTCATAATATTTTTCTCTGGTGGATCGATTGCAAGTGTAAGTGCTGGTAATGAGTCTGTAACAAGATTTACCCAAAGAATGTGTATTGCAAGTAATGGTGTGATTGCTGATACATTAGATAATCCAAACCAATTTGCAAATACTTTTGTAAGCATTATACTTAAGAATAATACTACAACTTCTCCAATATTGCTTGACAGCAAGAATTGGATTACTTTTAGTATATTATCATATATTCTTCTTCCTTCTTCAACTGCCGCTTCTATTGTAGCAAAGTTATCGTCAGTTAATATTACATCTGCTGCTTCTTTTGCGACATCTGTTCCGACTTTTCCCATTGCACAACCTATATCGGCTGTTTTAAGTGCTGGAGCATCATTTACTCCATCACCTGTCATAGCAACTACTTCTCCATTTGCCTTCCATGCATTAACTATTCTAACTTTGTGCTCTGGAGAAACTCTTGCATATACACTATATTTTCTAATATTTTTTGTTAATTCTTCGTCTGACATATTTTCTAAATCTTGTCCTGTAACTGCTTCTTCTTCATTTTCTAGTATTCCAAGTTCTTTTGCAATTGCCATAGCCGTTATTTTATGATCTCCTGTAATCATTACAGTTTTGATTCCTGCGCTCTTACATTTTTCTATTGCTGCTTTTACTTCTATTCTTGGTGGATCAATCATTCCGCACATTCCAATAAATGTAAGGTCACATTCAATATTTTTCATTTCTTCATTAGTTGGTTCTTTATCAAGTATTTTGTAAGCACATGCAAGAACTCTTAATGCATTTTTTGCCATTTCTTCATTGTTTTTATGAATTACTTTTTTATATTCTTCTACATCTTGTTTTATTCCATCTTCTACTTCATAAGAGTTGCACTTTGCAAGTATTTCATCTACTCCACCTTTTGTGTACACAATATATTTTCCGATTTACCTTGTTTACTGTTGTCATTAATTTTCTTTCTGAATCAAATGGTAATTCCTTCTTTCTTGGATTATCTTCTAATATTTTTTTGTCATATCCAATTTTAAATGCCATATCTGTTAAAGCTGTTTCAGTAGGATCTCCGATTTAATTCGCCATTCTCAGTTATTTTTGTGTCATTACATAGCATATTAGCATATACTAGTTTTTCAAGTAACTCTGTTTTTTCTACATTATCAAGATCATAAACTTTTGAATTATAAAATACTTTTTGAACTGTCATTTTATTTTGTGTAAGTGTTCCTGTTTTATCTGAGCATATAACAGAACTACTTCCAAGCGTTTCAACTGCTGGAAGCTTTTTAACTATTGCATTTTTCTTTGCCATTCTCTGCATACCTATTGCAAGAACAATTGTAGAAACTGCTGCTAGTCCTTCTGGTATAGCAGCAACAGCAAGACTTACTGCTGTCATAAACATATCTATTATATTTTTTCCATACGCGATTCCTATTAAAAAGATAACTACACAAATTACTATACATGCAATTCCAAGTGTCTTACCTAAGCTGTTAAGTCTTTGTTGAAGTGGTGTTTCTGTCTCTTCTACTTCATTAATCATACTTGCAATTTTTCCTACTTCTGTATGCATTCCAGTTTCTGTAACTATTCCTTTTCCCCTACCATATGTAACCATGCTAGAAGAAAATGCCATGTTTGTTCTATCTCCAAGACTTGTATTTTCGTCTTCTATTTTTTCTACTGTCTTTTCTGTAGGAACTGACTCACCGTGTTAATGCTGCTTCTTGTATTTTTAAATTAACAGCTTCTATTAATCTTAAATCTGCTGGGACATAATCCCCAGTATCTAATATTACAATATCTCCTGGGAATATATTTTTTGCTTCTACTACTTGAACTTTTCCATCTCTAACTACTTTGCAAGCATGAGCACTCATTTTTTTTAATGCTTCAAGTGATTTTTCTGCTTTATTTTCTTGCACAACACCTATTATAGCATTCATAATAACGACTATCATTATGATTATTGTATCTGTAAATCCTTCGCCTTCTCTTACTCCTATAAATGCTGAAACAATTGCCGCAATTATTAAGACAATAATCATGAAGTCTTTAAATTGATTTAGAAATTTAATAAATATGCTTTGCTTCTTTTTTTCTTCTAGTTCATTTAATCCATATTTTTGTTTTCTATCTTCTAGCTTTGATTCTGAAAGTCCGTTTATTTATATCGGTTTCAAGTTCTTGTTCTATTTCATGAATATCTTTGTTAAAATATCCCATTTTTCTTTCCTCCGTTTAATTTTCATTAAATATTTTAACACATTATCACTTTTATATCAATAAATTTTTCTCTTTTGAAATAGATTATTTTTCCATTTAAAATAGTTTACAAAATATTATTGAAATTTTGTTATATCTTCAACTCTACCTGAAAAATATGGCATAGTTTTTCCTTTTTCTCTTAAGAATATTGCAAAAGTGTCATCTACATAAAAATATCTTGGCTTATTTTTTTCCATTACCTCTGCTGCTGACGTCATTTGCAACCACATACCAGCTTCACTTTTTATCTTTCCACCTTTTTCGTCTAACGAAAACTCTATCGTTTGTATTGCTTTTGTAATTTCTGCTGTATCGTAAATTGGGTCATTTGTTTTAAATGGTTTATTTTCAAGTTCAACGTACTCTTTCATTTCACTAAATGTTAATTTTGGAGCTTTAAATTCGTCGTCTTTTTTAAAATCTCTACTTCCTGTGTAATTATTTGATTCATTAATCATATTTTCATATATTTCTTTAAAATTAGCTCCTTGTGGGCTTTTGCAAAAAATAACTTCGTCATCATTTTTTGTATTTACAATAATTGCAAAATCGTCTTTAGAGTTATAATATAATACTTTAATTTGATCTCCAACTGAATCTTTGGTATCTTTATCTATTCCAAAATACTCAACATCATTATATTTACTTCCAAATTTTCCATTTTCTAATTTGTCAAACTTTTCTATAAATTCAAATTCTCTATATAGCATTGCATAGAAAAAATATTTCCTTGTAACTTTATCATTTGGATTATCAAGACCACTTTCTGACCAATCAAAACTATCTAAAATACCACTTCTCTGGTTAAATTTATCTTTTATTCCTTCTTCTATTTGCTTTTTTAAATCAAGTGTTTTTAGTCCATATGCTTTATAGTAATACTCGTCAGAAATCATATCTTCTGTAAATTCTTCTTTGTTAAGATTAGTTGCCATTTCTTCTTGCTCTGCAAATACTATATCTTTTTTGACAACTTCATTTTTCATATCATTCCATACTAATTGAAATGTTCCGCACCAACTACTATCGGCTGTTATTTCATCGCTCATTGTTGGAACAATCGAAACACCAGAGTTTGCTCTTAATTTAGTAGGTTTTTTCCCAAATATATTTACTTCATTTATTGCGATAAATCCTATTATAAATACTATTAGTAAAACTATAAACATTATTAATATTTTTACTTTTTTATTCATATATATCCCCCATTTTTTATTATTTTTATTGCTCTTTATATTAAATATTATATATAAATTAAAAAAAAAATCAATACATTTTCTATTTATCTTTCTTTTTTTATCTTTGTATTTTGAATAAAAAAAAGATGCCCCTTGTATTCTCAAAGAACATCTTTTTTATTTATGCTATTTTAAAATCATAATGCTGCACAATTTCTAGTCTCTTTATTTACGAAAGCTTACATATGAATGACTGTATCAAGCATAGCGAAATAAGTCATTTCGTCAGGTTCGTCTTTTTCATGTCCAACGACATTTACATCAAACATCCCCTTCAAAAAAGCTACCTTTTCACGTACACTTTTAAAGTCGTAGTTCTCATTGATTACCTTGTCTGCCTCATCGACGTTAGGCGCAAGTTCAATCAAAGTTTTGATAACTTCTCTGCTTGCTTCCATTTGTTTTTCCTCCTTAAAATAATTATTTTATAGTAAATGTATATAAATTAACCTGCAAAACAGGATAAAAAAGGAATTAACATAAATATGATATCATATTTTATTAATTTTTTCAACTTTTGACTAATTTTTTAGCTTTTGTTGTTTCTTTAAAAGTAAAATGATATAATAAATGTGAAACTAAATTTGGGAGAAATTGAAAATATGAAAGGTAAAAAACTAAATATTTTATTTATAATTTTAATAATAATTATTATTATCGGTACAACAATTTTAATTACATTAAATTACGTGCCAATTAAAAAAATATTAACAAAAAATATAGCAGTAATTGTAAAAGTTGATAACAATAAACTATGGTGCTATTTTGAAGAAAGTGGTAATACAAAACTTATTAAGTCTTCTGATACAACAAAAGATAAATACACACAGGGTCAAAAAATAAAACTTTATTTTGATAATCAATTTGGATCCATCCGTTACGGAGCCATCCCCAAAAAAATAAAGGTTTTAAAGCAAGAAAGTAATATTGATATTCCTGATGATGTAATAAGAGAATGCTATAATTCCACTGAATATATCTCAGTTACGACAGAAGTTCTTGAAAAAAGAGGAATTACACTTACTATAGTAGATAATAACGATTATCCTTATGATTACGAATATTTAGAAGATTCTAATGCTTATATAATAAAGGAAAAGGTAGATAAATCATACAAATATATAAAAAAAGAAAATAATATGGTAAAAAATACTCAAGAAATTTCTTTAGCAAATGATGGTACAGTTTTCAAAACGATATTTGATTGGAGTCAAGTATACGGTGAATTAGAAAAGCGGTGAATATAAATTTGAAATTAAAGAAACTTCAATTATGCCTTCTATTATTGTAGAATTTACAGTAGATGAAAACAAAAATATAATTTGTAGCCAGCCAAGATTAGAAAGTATAATTGCTCTTTAATCATTTATTTATAATATAGAAAGGATTATAACAATAATGAATAAAAAAGTTGGTTTTTTTCGGAATTTTGCTTAGCATTATTATATTATGTATTGCCGTATTTTTAGAATATAATATCATTAATAACACATTGGGAAATAAAAATAAAACTGAAATTGAAACTAAATGGAAAGCTATTGTTGTTAATGTAAAAGAAGATGGTTTAGATGTTATATATAATGATAAAAAATCTATGGCTTTTGGGTTTAATAATGGATATTATACAGATTTTGTAAACTTTGCAGATGAGGGAAATATTGGTTTTAAAAGAGGTCAAGAAATTTTAATAAAATTTAGTGGTGCAGTCCCAAGAAATACTTTGGGTAATAGAGTTAACAAGATTAAAATTCTAAAACAAAATAGTCTGAATAAAATTCCTATGGAAATTTTAAGAAAATATTATTATTCTAAAGATAATGTTTCAATTAAAATTAATGAATTTACAAGAACAGGGATTAATTATTGTATTATAGATAATAATGAATTTCCTTATAAATATGGCAATGGCCTTACCTACAAAATATTAAAAAAAGTAAAGAAAAATGAAAATGAAGAATATTATAACGAAGAGAAAATTTCTGATATTTCCTGGAGAAATACAATAGTTTCTTCTAAAGATGTTAACAATAATATTTTTGAAAAAACTTATAACTGGGAAAATTTATATGGGAAATTAGACAAGCGGTGAATACAAATTATTAATATTTACAAAATTTCTTATAAAAATAGATTTTTCAGTTGATGAAAATGGAAATATATCATATACTGAACCAATACTTAAATGGACATAAAATTTAAAAATATATAGAGAGCTATTCACAGCTCTCTATTTGTTGTACTATCCTTTTATCATTGCCTGCGCCATAACTAGCCTAGAAGATGAACTATATCCTTCCTTTGATACTGACACGCCTCCTTGAAGTTTCCAGCCCTGCTCAATTAATTCCTTTACTTTTCTTTCTAAGTTCATTGTAGCAACTACCACACTATTGCCGTCGCAAACAACTACAACCCGATAATCCATTTTTGCTTACCTCCTAACAATTGTTTTATGAGATTTTTTAAACTTTACAACTCTTAACATAATATATTATATCATTTTTTTATATTCATTTCAATAATTTTATGCTATCTATTTTTATGCTATCTATTTTTATGAAATTTCCTTGTATCTATCTCTCATTTTGTATCTTTATATTTTTTATTGTGCACATTTTTTACATGGGGTTAACCCTGATGATATTGCAGCATCTAAAGTTGTTTGATATGAGTTTTTTCCGCCACAATCTGGGTCAAAGTGGTATCTTTTTCCTGAAGGCGTTCTATAAACTAATTTTCCATGAGTATTATTTGAATTTTTATTTGTATTTGATGATGTTGTATCTTGTTGTGGTGATTTTGTTTGAGAATTAGAATTATTAGTTGATTGAGTTTGTTTTTTTGCTTGCTCTTCTGCTTCCTTCTTTTCTTTTTCAATTCTTTCATTATCAACTACTTTTAATATAATCTTATTACTTTCAATCCCATTTATTGATTTAACATAAATTTCACAATTTCCTTCTGCAATAGGTTTAATTTTTAATGTAATCTTATTTGCATTATCTTCAACATCAGATTTTTCCAAAATTGCAATTTGACTATTTGATGAGCAAAATTCTAAATTTTCTATATCAGCGTTATCTGGCAATATTTCTAGTAATATTTCTTTATTTTCTTTAATATCGATTTCCATTTCTGATTCATTAAATTTTAAATTTGATATTTCAATATTTTTCTCTACTTGTAATATATTCGTATTAGTTTCATTAATATTACTATTAGTCTCTATAGTTTGTTCTGATGTAACCATTCCAAATAAAATTATTAGTATTATTGGTAATATAACTTGTATACATTTAATTTTCAATTTTGTCTTTTCATAAAAAATAGGTAATAAACTAATACCAATTAGCATCATAAAAATTCCGTCTATTAATCCACTAGAAAACATTCCAACAAATCCCGTAAATATAAACAATCCTCCAAAAATATTTCTTATAATACTACTTATACTACTTTTTTTCATAGCGCCCCCAAAAATTTATTTTTTATAAAATATAACATAAAAAAATATATAAATCAATAAATTACTACATAAGTAATAAAAAGATAACTTTTCAAAAAATTAAAATAAATGCCATATATCATCAAAAAGTTATATGGCATTTATTCTATTTATTCGATAGTGTAAAATAGTCATAACAGAATATTATAACTATCAAAACAACATAAATTTTCTTTTTCAATTTAATTTTCTCCAATGCAGATTACTCACACAAATTATAATTTGTTTAATTACTATGTATCTGTATCTAAAACCGACAAAGTCGCTAATGTATCTCCGAAGTTGACTAAAAAAAACAGACAAAATATTTATTTCTTCTTGTGTCTTGTTTTTAGCAATAGTACAAGCTAATATAGAAATAAAAGTTACAAATTCACAGTTCTTCATATTTCAATACCTCTACCTGTATTATATGTTTTATCTCTATTTTAGTCTCTTTTTTTATTAAAAGTTATTTTTGTAAATACT
>CANQXL010000047.1 GCA_947627705.1 uncultured Clostridia bacterium | reverse complement strand
ATAAAATTCCATGAAGCACCATACCATGCTCCTGTTAAAAACCATACAATTAGTATGTTTCTTATTTGGATTTTTAATCCTCTTCTGTTTCCTCCAAGTGGTATATATACATAGTCTCTAAACCACGAGCTTAATGTCATATGCCATCTTCTCCAAAATTCTGTAATACTTTTTGAGATATAAGGATAGTTAAAGTTTTCGTCAAATTTCATTCCAAATATTTGTGCAAGGCCTATTGCCATATCTGAGTATCCACTAAAATCAAAATAAATTTGTAGTGCAAATGATACAATTCCTATCCACGCTAAAAGTGTGCTTAATTCTATATAATTTCCTGTTTCGATAACATTCCAAAGCATACCTATGTTATTTGCAATTAACACTTTTTTACCAAGACCAATAATAAATCTTCTCATACCTTGTGAAAAGTTATCTAAACTTATATTTTTATCTTCTAATTCTTCGTCAACTGTCTCATATCTAACTATTGGCCCTGCAATAATTTGTGGGAATAAAGTTGTGTATGTTAAATAATTGTAAAAGCTTTTTTCGCATTTTACAGTTCCCCTATATACATCAATTACATAAGATAATGATTGGAAAGTGTTAAAAGATACCCCAATAGGTAAAGGAATGTTAAGTAATGGTAAATTTAAGTGTGTAATATTGTTTATATTTGTGATTATAAAATCAGCATATTTGAAGAAAAACAATATTAGCAAATTTACCATTACATCAACTAATAAATAAAATTTCTTTTTCTTTTTATCTTCGTAAAATTTTTCTATATTCTTGCCACACCAAAAGTCCATAACAGCAAGGAGTAACATTATAAATATATATCTAATTTCTCCCCAAGCAAAAAATATTAGACTTGCAAGAATCATTACTGCATTTTTAAATTTCTTAGGTACAATAAAATATATAAGTAGCATTATTGGTAGAAAAATGTACAAAAATACTACACTACTAAAAACCATTTTATTTTGTTATAACCTTTTCCATTTCTGCTGCATTTTCTGCAATAATTAAATAAACATAGTTACCAACTACATTCATTTTTCTTTGTTTTACAAGTTCATATTGTTCTGGTAAATATGTAGACCATATATTTTCTTGTTTTTGTGCATATTCTTGAACCTTTTCTTTAACTGCATCTACTTTACCATCTTTTGCTTTTATAACTAAATACATACTAGCTTGAATATTCATCATTGGAATTTTACCAATTACTTCTTCGTAATCTTCAGATTGTATATCATATAATGAACTTAATGTTTCTGAATCTATTTCAGATGTTGGCATTTCATTAAAAGGCTCCATTTCTGAAATTGTTGTGTTAACTTCTTGTAGATTTATTTCTTTACTTTGTCCGTTCCCCCCTTAAAAATACTAATCCTATAACTGCAATAGCTATAACTACTACTACAACTACTACTGCAATTGCAACTTTTTTACTCATTTGATTTTCCCCCTTTTATTTAAAATAAATTTTTCATTCATTTACTTTTATATTAAAAGTTTATCATATGTTAATATAAAAAGCAACTAGATTTATTAATCGGAAAATTAAGTTTATAAAAAATTTAAAATAAAATATTTGGATTTTTTGAAAGATATAAATTAAAAAAAGATTTAAAATTTCTTCTTCCATGTATAATAAAATGTATGTAGACTAAATTTTTACTTTCGTTTATACTATAAACAATTCTGTAGCTTTTATATAAAAGTTCTCGGTAATGTTTATTAATTAATTCTGGAACGTATCTTCATATTTTTGCTTCATCCTTTCTTTTGATTCTTCGATAGTTATAACTTTGCCGTTTTTGATATCGTCTTCACTTTTCTTTAATTTTGCATTTAAGTATAATGAATATAAAGCATCTTCCCAAGTAACATCATCAGGTAAAGTATTAACAGCATTTAAAATTTGCTCTTTTACTGTAGTCATAAAATCACAACCTTTCATAAATATATACAAGTAGTATATCACAAACTAGTATAAATTACTATAAATAATAATAAAATATTTGGATTTTTTGAAAGATATAAATTAAAAAAAATTAAATGATTTATTAAATAATACTTAATTTACTTGATATTATATTTTTTTGTAATATAATATATAAGAAAGTAAAATTGGTATTTACTATAGTATTTTGTGCTTAAAAAAGTAAAAAATGGAGTATAAAATGAAAGAAAGAAATGTTAAAATTTTTAAATTAATAACTTTTGCTATTTTTATATTGGTAATGGTACTTTTAGCAATATGGCTATTTCCAATTTTTAAAAGTATATCAACAGAAGAAGGAAGAATTAATTTTGCAAATGAAATAGAAGGACTTGGCTCAAAAGGTGCTTTTGCAATTATACGGCCTTATGATAATACAAATATTTCTTCCAATACTTCCACGGAGAGCCAGTTGAAATACTTGCTGGCATGTCGTATGGAATATTTGGCGGTCTTATTATATTATTTATAGGTGTGTTTATAAGTAACTGCATCATATTTTTTGCGGTTAGAAAATATGGAAAAAGCTTTATATATAGCTTTGTATCTAAAGAAAGAATTGAGAAGATAGAAAAATCTAAACTTTTTTCACAAAAGGGAAGAATAGAAGTAATATTATTTATACTTTTCTTTATACCTGGAACTCCAAAAGATTTATTTGTATATATTTCAGGACTTCTTCCAATTAAAACATCGAGATTTTTAGCTATTTCAACATTAGCAAGATTTCCTTCTTTAATATCTTCTACCATAGCAGGAAGCAGTTTAGCTAAAGGAAATTTTGGAATAATGGCACTTACTTATATAATCACTTTTTCACTTTCTGGTGTAATTGTATATTTCTTTAATAAAAAGAATAAAAAAATATTAGAAAATACATTCTAATTATATATTAAAGAAAAGCTGAAATGATTTATATTTAGAATCTGCGCAAGCTATTAAACAATTTTGACAATTTATTATATTTGTAGTATAATAATTATGTTACCCAAAAACTCTACGAGAGGAAGTTGAAAAAAATGGAAGTCTCTTACTCAGAACCTACGTACTTCATGCCAACCAAAAAGACTATGGATCGGGCGATCTCTCTTCTTTTTGGTGAGACCAAAATCACGGAAGACCAGCGTAAGCAAATGCGACAGTACATCAGGAAGAGTTTTCACGAAATCGGTACCTGCGTTCTTTGGGACAGGAGTTATTCTTTGGTAAGTCTCTTATCAAGCATGCACTTTTCTGCTTTAGATATCTTGGGCACCAAAGAAATCATCATCGCTCATAACAACATTCTCTTCTCTAACAATTACAAGTCGTCTGTCGCAAGGAAAGTTCCTTTTCCGAAAGATTAAAAGTGATTTCCAAAAAACAAGTTCAGAAGTTTTATTTAAACATCTGAACTTGTTTTTAATTATAGAATTTATATTTAATCTCTATAAATCTAAAGTTTACAACACTCTAAAATTTTCCTTTATACTTCTGTTATATCTACAACATCCATTTCTTCTTCTGTTTTAGTATCTTCTATTGCATCATATAAAGCATTAGCCGTATCTAGTGATGTAAAGCATGGTATTTTTGTTTCAGCAGCAAGCCTTCTTATTTTAAATCCATCTCTGTTTGATTCTTTTCCCCTTGTTGGTGTATTTATAATAAAATTAACTTTTCCAAGATGTAATAAATTAGGTATGCTTTCTGCACCTTCCCAGATTTTTTCTACAACTGTTACATCTATTCCATTATTTTTAAGGAATGTTCCTGTTCCCTTTGTTGCATATATTCCAAATCCTTTATTAAACAGTTTTTTTGCAAGTGGTAATACTTCATCCTTATCTTTATCTCTAACAGTTATAAGAACATTTCCTGATTTTGGAATTGTAATACCTGTTGCAATAAACGCCTTAACTATTGCATCTGAAAAGTTTTTAGATACTCCTAACACTTCTCCTGTTGATTTCATTTCTGGGCCTAAGCTTGTATCTGCATTTTTTATCTTTTCGAATGAGAAAACTGGCATCTTTATTGCGATATATTCACTTCTTTTATATAATCCTGTTCCATATCCTATGTCTTTTAATTTTTCTCCTAATATTACTCTTGTTGCAATATCTATTACTGGAAGATTTGTAACCTTACTAATGTATGGTACTGTTCTACTTGAACGTGGATTTACCTCGATAATATATACTTCTCCTTTGCAAATAATAAACTGAATATTAAGCACTCCAATTACATTAAGTTCTTTTGCAATCTTTGTTGTATATTCCACTATCTTTTCTTGATGCTCCTTGCTTATATGTTGTGTTGGATATACAGAAATACTATCTCCTGAGTGAACTCCTGCTCTTTCTAAGTGTTCCATTATACCAGGAATTAATATATCTTTTCCATCACAAATTGCATCTACTTCAAGTTCTTTTCCCATCATATACTTATCCACAAGTATTGGGTGTTCTTGCACAGTTTTGTTTATTTCATTAATGAACTCTGTTATTTCGTTATCGTCATAAGCAATTGCCATACCTTGGCCACCAAGTACGTATGATGGTCTAACTAAAACTGGATATTCAAGCTCTCTTGCGACCTTTATAGCTTCTTCTACAGTATATACTGTACTTCCCTTTGGTCTTAAAATTCCGCAACTATTTAATGCTTCGTCAAATAATTCCCTATCTTCTGCTCTATCCATATCTCTTTCTTGTGTTCCAAGAATTTTAACTCCCATATCACTTAAAGATTTTGTTAATTTTATTGCTGTTTGACCACCAAACTGAACAATAGCACCATATGGCTTTTCTACATTGATTATATTTTCTACATCTTCTGGAGTAAGTGGTTCAAAATATAGCTTATCTGCTATATCAAAATCTGTACTTACTGTTTCTGGGTTATTATTTACAATTATTGTTTCATATCCTTTTTTCTTTAATGACCAAACAGAATGAACGCTACAATAATCAAACTCTATACCTTGTCCTATTCTTATTGGTCCTGAGCCAAGTACTACAACCTTTTTCTTGTGTTCTTTATCTATTACTTCATTTCCATCATCATAGCTTGAATAATAATATGGTGTTTCTGCATCAAACTCTGCTGCACATGTATCAACCATTTTGAAATTTGCCACTATTTTGTTATCTTTTCTTAATTTCTTAATTTCTTCAACTGGAATCTTTGTAAATCTTGATATTACTGTGTCTGGATATCCATATTTTTTCGCCTTTTTTAGCATATCAACACTAAGATTTTTTGTTTTTAGTTCTTCTTCCATTTGAACTAAATTATTAATTTTGCTTATAAAGAACGTATCTATTGTAGTTGCTTGATGGATTTGCTCTATTGTCATGCCTCTTCTTAGATTTTCTGCAACTATCCATAGTGTTTCATTACTTACATGTTTTAGATTTTCTCTCATTTCATTATCTGATATCCCCGCGTACTTTGGAAGTGTAAGAGAATCAACATTTTCTTCTAATGAACGAATTGCCTTCATAAGTCCTGCTTCCATATTTTCTGCAATTGCCATTACTTCTCCTGTTGCCTTCATTTGGGTTCCAAGTTCACGACTTGCTGTTAAGAACTTATTAAATGGCCATTTTGGAATCTTAACAACAACATAGTCAAGTACTGGTTCAAAACATGCATAAGTTTTTCCTGTAACTGCATTTTTTATTTCGTCTAGAGTATATCCAATTGCTATCTTTGTTGCAACTTTTGCAATTGGATAACCTGTTGCTTTAGATGCTAAAGCTGACGATCTACTAACTCTTGGATTAACTTCTATTACTGCATATTCAAAGCTATTTGGATTAAGTGCAAACTGCACATTACAACCACCTTCAATTTTAAGAGCTGATATTATCTTTATAGCCGACGTTCTAAGCATTTGATATTCTTTATCTGCAAGTGTTTGTGAAGGGGCAACAACTATACTATCTCCTGTATGCACACCAACTGGATTTATATTTTCCATATTACATACTGTAATACAATTTCCGCTTAGAATCTCTTATAACTTCATACTCTATTTCCTTCCAACCTGAAATACATTTTTCAATCAAAACTTGGCACACTCTTGATAAATGTAAACCATTAGAGCTTATCTCTCTAAGCTGTTCTTCTGTATATGCAATTCCGCCACCTGTTCCACCTAGTGTATATGCAGGTCTTACAATAACAGGAAGGTCTATCTCTCTTGCAAAGCTTACTGCATCTTCAACAGTATTTACTACTTTACTTGCAATACATGGTTCATTTATACTTTCCATCATATCTTTGAAAGCTTGTCTATCTTCTGCATTCCTTATTCCTTCTGGAGAAGTTCCAAGCAATCTTATATTTTTTTCTTTTAAATATCCTTGTTCTTCAAGCTCCATTGCAATATTTAAACCTGTTTGACCACCAAGGTTTGGTAAAATGCTATCTGGATTTTCTTTTTCAATTATCTTTTTTACGGTTTTAACTGTCAATGGTTCTATGTATATTTTATCGGCCATATTTTTATCTGTCATTATAGTTGCAGGATTTGAATTTACAAGCACTACTTCCAATCCTTCCTTTTTTAGCTCAACACAAGCTTGTGTTCCTGCATAATCAAATTCTGCTGCTTGTCCTATTATTATTGGGCCTGAACCTATTACTAATACTTTTTTTATTAATTTATTTTTTGGCATAACTTCTACTCCTATCTTAATTTAATTTTTTTAAAAATTCGTCGAATATATATGCTGTGTCTTCTGGTCCAGGGCAAGCCTCTGGATGGAATTGTACTGTAAATATTTTTTTATTTTTATATTTTAATCCTTCAATTGTTCCATCATTCAGATTAATATGTGAAATTTCAGCAATTTTACTATTTATAGAATCATCCTTAACATAGTATCCATGATTTTGTGAAGTAATGTATACCTTTTTTGTTTCTAAGTCCTTTACTGGATGATTTGGACCCCTATGGCCGTATTTTAATTTTGCTGTCTTTGCACCAGTTGCTAAAGCCATTAATTGATGTCCTAAACAAATTCCAAGTATTGGAACATCTGCATCGTAAAGTTCTTTTACCGTTTGAATTCCAATTTTGCAATCTTCTGGATCTCCGTGGTCCATTTGAAAGCACTATTCCATCTGGATTGCTATCAAGTATTACTTTACTTGATGTATCATGTGGATAAACATATACTGTGCAATTTCGTTTTTTTAGCTCCCTTATTATATTTTCTTTACATCCAAAATCCAATAATGCAATTTTTATATCTCCATCACCATCTACATATGGTCTTTTTGTAGATGCCATTCCGAACTAAATTCTTTGGTTTAAATTCTTTTATTTCTTTTATAATATTATCTATGTCAGATATATCGGATGTAATTTTCCCTCTCATTGTTCCACTATTTCTAAGAATCTTCGTCAATTTCCTTGTGTTAACATTCTTAAGTCCTGGAATTTCGTTTTCTATCAAATATTCTTCTAAATCCTTTTCTCTTCTAAAATTACTTGAGACTTCTGCAAGTTCATGGATAAATATTGCACTTACCCATATTTTTTTTGATTCCATATCGTCAGTAATTATTCCATAGTTTCCAATTAATGGATATGTCATAACTACACCCTGAGACGAATACGAAGGATCAGTAAATATTTTTAAATATCCAGCCATAGAAGTGTTAAAGACAACTTCTAAACATGTATCTTTTTTATAGCCTATTCTTTCTCCTTCAAAAATTTCTCCATTTTCTAGTACCAAATAGCCCTTCATAAGTTTCTCCCTTCATTTTTATATCTTCTTATATCTTAAACAAGAAAGTATTCATTTTTAACCTGAAAAAAAGGAGCTATTATCAATAGCTCCTTTTAAATTAACCATTAATTTGCTTTGCAACTTCTTCTGCAAAGTTTTCTTCTCTTTTTTCTAATCCTTCACCTTTTTCAATTCTTGCAAATTCAATAACTTTTGCTCCCTTTGAAGAAAGTAAATCAGAAACTTTAATATTAGGATCTTTTACGAATGGTTGATCCACTAAGCAAATTTCTCCATAGAATTTTCCGATTCTTCCTTGAACCATTTTCTCTGCGATTTCTGCTGGCTTACCTTCATTCATTGCTTGTGCCTTTAATATTTCCATTTCTTTTGCAACGCGTTCTTGTGGAACAGCATTTCTATCTAAGTATTCTGGACGAGCTGCAGCTATTTGCATACAAATATCTTTTGCAACTTCACTATTTCCACCTTCCATAGATACAAGTACACCAATTTTTCCTTCTCCATGGATATATTTTTCTACTAAACCATTTGAAGTAAATCTAACAAATCTTCTAATTGACATATTTTCTCCAATTGTTGCAATCTTGTCTGTTAATACTTCTGAAACAGCCTTTGTATTGTCAGCTATATATTTTTGAGAAAGTAATTCTTCAACATCCTTTGGATTATTCTTAGCTACTTGTTCTACTAAGTTGTTTGCAAATGTTTTAAACTCTTCGTTTTTAGCAACGAAGTCTGTTTCACTATTTATTTCAAGAACAGCACCTACTTTTTTATCGTCAGATACATATGCAGTAACTAATCCTTCAGCAGCTATTCTACTTGATTTCTTAGCAGCCTTTGTTATTCCTCTTTCACGTAATAACTCTGCAGCCTTCTCCATATCTCCGTCTGTCTCTGTTAATACTTTTTTGCAGTCCATCATTCCTGCGCCTGTCTTCTCTCTTAACTCTTTAACTAAGTTTGCAGTAACCATATTCTCTTACCTCCAATTTTAAAATTATTCTTCAGTATTAGCTTCTTGAGTCTCTACAGCTTCTTCTTTTTCTTCGACATTTTCTTTTACTTCTTCAGAAGCAGCTACAGTTTCTTCTTCTACATTTTCGTCTAAGCTTAATATTTCTCCTTGTTTTCCTTCTATTACAGCATTAGCCATAACTGTTGCTATAAGTTTTACTGAACGAATTGCATCGTCATTTCCTGGTATTACGAAATCAATTCCTTCTGGGCTACAGTTTGTATCAACTAAGCCTACTACTGGAATTTTTAACTTTTTAGCTTCTAATATAGCTGTTCTTTCCTTTTTAGGATCAACTATAAATATAACACCTGGTAATGTTTCCATTTCTTTAATTCCACCAAGGTTCTTTTCTAGTTTTTCCATTTCTTTCTTTAAACCTATTACTTCTTTTTTAGGTAATACATCAAAAGTTCCATCTTCTTGCATTTGTTCTAGTTTCTTTAATCTTAAAACTCTCTTTTTGATTGTTCCAAAGTTTGTAAGCATTCCACCTAACCATCTTTGGTCAACATAGAACATTCCACAAGAAATTGCAGCTTCTTTCATGCATTCTTGAGCTTGTTTCTTAGTTCCTACAAATAGAACTGAAGAACCTTCTTCAACCTTTTCTTTAATGAAAGCATAAGCTTCATCAATTTTTTTAGATGTCTTTTGTAAATCGATAATGTGGATACCATTTCTAGCTTGATAAATGTATTCAGCCATTTTAGGATCCCATCTTCTTGTTTGATGTCCAAAATGAACACCAGCTTCAAGTAATTGTTTCATTGCAACTACTGCCATTTTTAATTCCTCCTTTTAGTTTTTAACATCCATAGAATCTCAAGCATTTGTAAAGACCTGTTTAGCACTATTTACAAACTAATCCTATGTGTCTAATTTATAACCTTATAAATTATAACACAGAACATATAATAAAATCAAGCTTTTTTTGAAAAAAGCTTGATTTTTGTTACTAGGTATATTTACACAGCAGCTTACTTTACATAAAGCACGACACGAAAACCAAAGTTCACATTCGTTTCACTCGCAGAAGCACTGCCAGGGCGATAGCAAAGTGGAGCATAAAAACCGTCGCCATTTAAGCCACCACCACGATTGACGGCATAAATACCGTGTTATGTTAGTTTTGTCTGCATTTGCATTATGGTCTCCTACTTCTGTCGTCCATTCAAACATGTTTCCAGCTAGATCATAGATGTTTCTTAACTTTGAGCCTTCATATGAGCCTGTTGGGATCTCTATTCTTGTGTTAAAATTATTATTTGCTTCAGTAAATTTATTATTTGTTATGTCTGTTTGGTCATATTTTCCATTTGTTACATCTGTATATGCTTTACTTTTATGTCGTAACGTAGTATCTCCTTTCGTATACTTTGTTGCAAATATCCAACCTGTTTTTCCATCTGTTATTGATTCCTTTAAAGTTACCCATATATGCTCTGCATATCTACCTGTATAAGATGATCCATTATTTAGGTAATTTCCGTATTTTAAAACTGTTTATTACAGTCTTACCGTCTTCTGTTACATTAGCATCTGTATTTGCTATCCACTGTGTTACAGTATCCCATGCATAGCTATCTATTAATTTACTATCTACAGTATCATTTCCTTCATACATTTGCTTTGATAATTCTATTGCATTTTTTTGACTTACAAAATTCCAACTAAAATATCCCTTTTTACTTACTGGCTTTAATTTTACTTCTCCTTCTTGTGTTACA
>CANQXL010000046.1 GCA_947627705.1 uncultured Clostridia bacterium | reverse complement strand
GTGAAAAAGAAAGGAAGAATACATATGAAAAATATAAACCACAAAAGCATTGGGGCTGTACACACACACACACACACACACACACATAATATCTATACAGAATTACGGAAAACATAATGAAACTAGCATAAAAGATAATAACAAAGGTATAACGTTAGTTGCATTAATAATAACAATAATAATATTAGTTATTCTAGCAGCTGTAACAATAAGATCAGTTATGGGATTTGGACTAATAGATCTTGCAACAAGAGCTGCTGAAAATTATGCATTTGCTCAGGGAAGCGAAAAAAGTGAAATTAAAAAAACAGAAGACTTAATAGAAGATGCAAGAAAGAAAATAGAGAAGGAATTATTAGCACCAGGAATAGAAATATCACGGAGAGCAGAATGAAGGATATAAAGATTGGTATTGTGGAGATGTAACGGTAACAATAACAGATAAAGCAGCAGAAGAATATACAGGTGGAATAAAGATAAAATATGTAGTAACAGGAGCAGGAAAAACAAGTGGAGAATTAAATTTACCACAAAGTGGAGAAAGAGCGGTAAGTTTTGTAATAGAAGCAGAAGGAGAAAGTATAGTTACAGCATATATAGTAGATAAGAATGGAAATGAAGTAGAAGCAATAGAATCTAAAGTAGTAAAGATAGATAAGACAAATCCAAACAAAGCAGAAATTAAATTATCTAATAGAACATCAAATATAATAACAGTAACAGGAGAAGGAGAAGATCAAGTATCTGGAATATCAGGATACGAATATCAATATAAAATATCTTCAGATAATGATGAAGATACAGAGTGGAGTGTCGCAGGTAAGACAACAGATACAACATATACATATCCAGAAGCAATAATAGAAGTAGGAAAAACATATGATTTAAGAGTAGTGGTAATAGATAATGCAGGAAATAGGACAGCAAGTCAAAAGATAACGGAAGTTACGAATACAGCACCGGTAGTTGCAAGTATGACGTGTAAAACTAAATCGACGAGTTCAATAACAATAACAGCAAATGCAACAGATGTAGATGCAGGAGATAAACTAACATATGTATTATACGTAGGAACTAGCGAAACAAATTTAGATAAAGTATCTACACCAGTAACAGATGCAACACCAGGACAAAATGTGGATTTAATAGTATCTGGATTAAGTCAATATACAACTTATTACTATAAAGTAGTAGTAACAGATTTACAAAATGCCAGTGACGAGATGGCATCAAGTGAACAATCAGCCAATAAAACAATAAGAACCTTCTGCCCAGGAACTGGTTCTACATGTACTGGACCCTTTACACAGCCATGCCCTAACTGCGGTGGAGCAGGAGATACTGGATATCACGATACCGAATGTCCAAAATGTGGAGGTTCAGGAGATGGTGGTAATGGAAAGTTATGCACAAGATGTGGTGGAAATGGTTTTTTACGTGACTACTATGATTGCAAAAAATGTAACGGGTCACGGAACTGTATCTTCTACTTGTTCACATGGGTATAGCTATAGCCATTCAAAATGTATTCATGATAGAACATCACAACATGATTAATAAATAAACAAATGTAAATTCTAAAAATACCAAAAAGGACTGTAAACATATTACAGCCCTTTTTGTATTATTTTTTCTATATTTCCTATACTATATAAAGGAATATTTATTAACTTTTCTTCTTGTCTATAATTGGACATAGATGTACGTATATTTATTTTTGAGTCATATTTATTAATAAATGATTTTAAAATTTTTGATTGTAGATTCTCACATGCTTTTACTTCTATAGGAATAGTATGTTTACCAATTTGCGTTATGAAGTCAATTTCAGCTGTACCAGTATCAGATGACCAATAGAATACATTTAAATTGGTGCATTCTCTTAATTGGCATAAAACAAATTGTTCGGTTAGACTACCTTTAAATTCTTCGAAAATTTCATTGCCTTCTAGAATTGTTTTATCGTCAATTCCTGACATAGCAGATAGTAGACCAACATCAAGTAAATATAGTTTAAAGGCACTAAAATCTTGATACGCAGATAGTGGAATTTTGTTACTATTAACCCTGTTTATCTGATATACAAGACCACAGTCTATAAGCCACGAAAGTGCAAGTTCATATTCTCTAGCTCTAGCACCTTCTTTTACCAATCCATATATAAATTTTTTGTTTTCCTTTGCAAGCTGTGTAGGAATGTTATTCCATAAAGCTCTTATTCTTGGAACAATATTATTTGGCGCATGTTTGGAAAAATCTTGCTCGTAAGCTTCTAGCAATTTGTTTTGAATATTTCTAACTTCTACTAAATTTTTTTCTTGAATGTATGAATTAACAGCTTCAGGCATACCGCCGATATAATAATAAAGCTTTAAATATTCTTTAAATTTTGTACTGAATACATTTATTAAATCAAAATCATTTCTTTTTAAAATGTCTAATAAATCATTTTCTCCAAGTGCATCAATAAATTCAATAAAACTTAAAGGTGATAAATTTAAAAAATCAACCTTTCCAACTGGAAAAGATGTACCCTGATGCATGGCAACTCCAAGTAGTGAACCAGCAGATATAATATGATATTCATTTGCATTTTCACAAAAATATTTTAATGCTTTTAAAGCCTTGGGAGTTTCTTGAATTTCATCAAAAATGATTAAAGTGTTTTGTGGTTCAATATTAACACCTGATTCAATTTTTAGTCCTTGTATAATTTTGTTCAAATCAAAATCTTCTTCAAAAAGGTTTTTCATTCTTGTATTATCGTCAAAATTGATATAGGCACATTTTTCATAATAATTTTTTCCAAATTCTTTCATTAGCCAAGTTTTACCAACTTGCCTTGCACCCCTTATTATTAATGGCTTTCTATTTTTACTTTCTTTCCAAAGTTTTAAATCTTCTATTTTATTCCTATACATAATTTAAATCTCCTTTAATATTTTATCTAAATATATTATACCATTATTTTTCACAAAAATCAAACGACTTTTTATAAAAATACACATTTTTCAAACAACTTTTGTAGCGAAATCACACAAAAATCGAACGACTTTGAAAATTTAATGTCTAAAATTTCAGTTATTCTAATTAAAAGCATTATCTAGTAACTTTTTCTATATTTTATCACAATTTTTCTATATTTTATCACAGTTAACTCTTGAAAAAACTTAAATATAGATATATAATAAAATATACTGTATATAATAGACTTAAAGAATAATTAATGAAGGGGAAATAAAATTAAAAAGGAGTTTTTACATGCTAGAGTTAAAAAATATTAAGAAGACATATGTATCAGGGGATGAAAAGGTAGAAGCATTAAAAGGTATAACTCTTAAATTTAGAGAATCAGAATTCGTTTCTATTCTTGGTCAAAGTGGTTGTGGAAAAACAACTTTATTAAACATTATTGGTGGTCTTGATAGATATACATCAGGTGATCTTATTATTAATGGAAAATCTACAAAAAAATTTAAAGATAGAGATTGGGACGCATACAGAAACTATAAAGTAGGGTTTGTATTTCAAAGCTATAACTTAATAAGTCACCAGACGATTTTATCAAATGTTGAGCTTGCTTTAACAATAGGTGGAATTTCAAAAAAAGAAAGAAAAGTAAGAGCAATAAAAGCTCTAGAAGATGTAGGATTGAAAGATCAAATCCACAAAAAGCCAAATCAATTGTCAGGTGGTCAAATGCAAAGAGTTGCAATAGCTAGAGCTTTGGTTAATGATCCAGATATTATTTTGGCAGACGAACCAACTGGAGCACTTGATACAAAAACGAGTGTGCAGGTAATGGAAATTCTTAAAAAGATTTCTAAAGATAAATTAATTATCATGGTAACTCACAACCCGGAGCTTGCAAAGCAATATTCTAGCAGAATAATAAAAATATTAGATGGTACTATAACAGAGGATTCTAATCCAATATCTGATAACGAAATACCACAAAAGAGAAATACAGCAGAAATTGGAAGAACTTCTATGACATTGTGGACAGCATTTAGGTTAAGCTTAAACAACCTATTGACTAAAAAGGGCAGAACTATATTGGTCGCTTTTGCAGGTTCAATAGGAATTATCGGAATTGCACTCGTACAGTCTGTTTCTAATGGATTTCAAGGCTATGTTGATAGTATCCAAGAAGATACTTTAACATCATATCCACTAACAATCATGCAAGAAACAACTGATATAACAGGAATGTTACTTGCTATGACAACAGAAGGGGGAAGTGAAGAACAAACAGGAAGTGTTACAGAGCAACAATACATTTCTACGATGTTATCAAATTTAAGTGCAAATGATTTAACAAGTTTTAAAAATTATTTAGAAGAAAATAATGAAAAGGTAAAAAATGATGTATCTTCTATACAATATTCATATAGTGTAGATCCACTTATTTATACAAAAGATGCAACAGGCAAAATCGCAAAATTGAATCCAAGCAATCTATTTAGCAGTGCTATGTCGTCTAGTATGATGAGTTCATTTACATCTATATATTCTCAAATGACAGATGACGAAGAAGCAATAAAAAATTCGTATGACATACTTGCAGGACGTTTACCAAAAGATTACAACGAAATGATAATTGTATTATCAGACAAAAATACAATTTCAGATTTACTTGTGTATTCACTTGGATTAAGGGATACAAAGGAACTATCAAATATCGTGACAAAGATTATGAGTGGTGAAAAGGTAGATATAAATAATGAGCCGATAACACTTTCTTATGAAGACTTAATGAATATAGATTTAAGGCTAATAATGCCTACTGATACTTATAGATATAACGAGAAATATGATATATATGAAGATATGACAGAAGACGAGACATATTTTAATAATTTATATGATAATGCAATTAATCTAAAAATTGTTGGCGTTGTTAGCCCTAAAGAAGGAACATCGTCATTTATGCTAACACCTGGTGTATCATATACTAGTGACTTAATAACACATATAATTGAGTATTCTGAAAATACAGATATAGTAAAAAAGCAAAAAGAAAATAGCGAAATAGATGTATTTTCGGGTTCAAAATTCGACGAAGAAAAGAATGGATTTGATTTGAATTTTGAAGATTTAGTAAGTGTTGATAATAAAAAAATTGAGAGTGCCTTTAATGTTAAAATAGATCAAAAGGACTTACAGGCTCAAACACAAAAATACATGACGGATATAACTAATTCAATTACAACAGATACAACACCTGCAAAAAAAGCATTTGCAGGGAACTTAACAACTTTAGCAAATGGCTTATTTGATAGCATAGAAGGTGTGTTTACTGTAAATGATATAGATAGCATTGTTGATAATTATTTAGCTAAAAACACGAGTGTATTAAATTCACTTGAAAGTAATTATGTGCTTCCAAAAGAGACATTTAAAACGACATATTCAGGTCTATTAAAAAGTTTATTGCAAATATATGTAAACACATATAGTAGTATGATGCAGTTTATGCCACAAGAAGGAGAAAGCGCTGGAAGTACCACTATGCCGGATATATCTCAAAACAAATTACAAAACGAGATAATGTCTAAAGTGACAGGTTCTAAAGAAGCAAATACAAATACGGAAACATCAAAAAATACTGCACAAAATAATTCAGGTACAGATACATCTAAAACGGAAACTCCAAATGGAAACACTACATTAAAAGCAAAAGTAAACAAGGAAATTGCAGGACCAATTGTTTCTTCATTCTTAAGTAGTGCTGCAATAGAAGAGACAGAAAATACAATGGCAAAAGTAATGACAGAAACTGTAATGAAGAAAACTATTTTAACAAAAGTTGGAGAATTAACAACCAATTTAACAAATAGCTTTGCATCAGCATTTAATGTAGACCCAAGTAAGATAACTGGGGCATTTCAATTAAAAATGACTGAAGAAGAAATTACAAGAATTGTTAGTGCAATGATGTCAGGAGAAAAGGCTACAGCAAAAACAAATTTAATATCTCTTGGATATCAGAACATAGACGAACCTACATTTATCTCTTTCTATTTTAACAGTTTTGATGGCAAAGAAAGATTTATGGATTTTATAGATTCATATAACGAAAAGATGGAAAATGAAGGAGCAGAAGATAAGGTGATTCATTATACTGATACAACAGGAATACTTATGGAATCAGTAAAGACAATAGTAAATGCTGTTACTTATGTTTTAATTGCATTTATATCGATTTCTCTTGTTGTTTCTTCAATTATGATAGGAATTATAACTTATATTTCTGTATACGAAAGAACAAAGGAAATAGGAATATTAAGAGCAATAGGTGCGTCAAAAAGAAATATTTCTTCAATTTTCAATGCGGAAACATTTATAATTGGACTTTTATCAGGATTGTTTGGAATAGGAATATCATATGCATTAATACCACCTATTAATTCTGTACTTCATTACTTTACAGGAAATGTACCTTTAAATGTAACGCTTTATTTTGGAAATGCCATAATACTTGTTATATTAAGTGTTATACTTACTTTAATTGGTGGATTAATACCTGCAAGGGCTGCATCAAAGAAAGATCCAGTTATAGCTTTAAGAACAGAATAAAGATAAAAAGAATAAATGATATATAATGCTAAAGGATATAAGTACTTAACAAAAATATTATATTAAAAAAATATTACAATAATAAAAGACCTAATTGTTAATTAATTAGGCCTTTTATATATTTTATCTTAACAGACTAAACCAATTTCCTATCACATTTCCAGTGATATTTAGAAAAGTTAGCTTCTTAACTTCAGTTTTGGAAACAATATTTATTGTTTTAATGACTTCACTATCTAATGTGTATGTGACATATCCAAGTGTATCTCCTTCATTTATAGGAGCTTCTAAATTTTCTTTAAAAGTTATTTCTTGAGTTATTTGGCCGAGATTTAGCTTTTTTTACAAAAAACGATGCATCTTCTGCAAGTACTGCATCTACAGTAG
Organism: uncultured Clostridia bacterium; assembly: GCA_947627705.1. Lineage (GTDB taxonomy): Bacteria > Bacillota > Clostridia > TANB77 > CAG-508 > JAAWPK01. The sequence goes on along the minus strand of CANQXL010000046.1, from coordinate 3,789 downwards.
TATTAACACCTTTTTTTACATCTAAAGTTCCAATAGTATCTCCTTTATTACCAAAAGATATATTAGTAAAATTTGAAAATCCATAGTTTAAAAGTTTTTGTGCTTCCTGGAATCTAGTATCAGATGATGGTGAGTGCATAATGACAGCAATTAAAGATAATCCGATTGCGAGTTGCACTTGCAGACAAATTAAATAATGCGAGTGATGTAGAACCGTGTTTTAAGTCCGAGTACAGCCGTTATAGTTTCTTACTAGTTTATTAGTATTTACAAGTCCGAGTTTCTCCACCCCTTAGAGAATCCATATAGATTGATGTATAGTTTGTTATACTTGGGTGCTTAATCAAAAGTTCGCGGGACATAAGAGCAATATCATAACTTGAAGTTAAATGACCATCTTCGTCTAATCCGTGACAATTTTTAAATGTTGTATCATGCATACCAAGGGATTTAGCCTTGCTATTCATACGGCTTACAAATTCTTCTTCAGATCCAGCTAAGTGTTCTGCCATTGCTACAACACAATCATTTGCAGAGTTTAAGCAAATTGCTTTTAACATTTCTTCAACTGTCATTGTTTCGTTTTCTTCAAGCCATATTTGTGAACCGCCCATAGATGCAGCATTTTTTGAACAAGTAACTGTATCTGTTAAAGCTATCTCAGAATTATCAATTGCTTCCATTATTAGAAGAAGTGACATTACTTTTGTAACACTTGCAGGCCTAAATTTTTCATGAGAATTATGATCATATAAAACAGAACCACTAGATTGTTCAATTAAAACAGCAGAACCTGATTCTAGTTTTAAATCTGTTTCCGTATCATTAACAACTTTGCTTAATAAGGAAGAATCAGACCAAACATATGAAGATGTTGCAAAAGAACAACTAGTACATAAAGAGAATAGTAGAAATGTAATAAAGGTAAATAAAAAAATTTTTCTTTTTTTCATAATAAATCCCCCAAATCAATATGTGAAAATCTTTAATATAGCATATGATACAAGTTACGAAATATAACTAAAAATAATGTTACTAGATAATGATATTATATAAAAGAATAGCTGAAATGATTTATTTTAATAATCTTTGCTGTCGCAGTCTACAAATATTATAATATTAGATGTAGACTGCTCCACTTCGCCCTTCGCTTCGCTTCGGTTAATCGCTTACGCAGATTTTTAAAATAAATCATTTCAGCTATTCTAATAAAAAAAGTATTATCAAGTAACAAAATAATAATAAAAAAGATATTTACATATTGAAAAAAAACAAATATTATGTTAATATATAATATAGTGTATATTTACGTTATGAAAGGGTAAAAAAATGAAATTGGAAAAAAGAAAAAAAGTACTTGAAAAAAATTTAGAAATAGAGCCTCTTAATGTAAGAGTAATAAATGCTTTGATAAAAATAGCAGAAGAAGAAGGAGACGAAACAAGAAGAAAAGAATTACTTGAAAAGATGCTATTATTAAAGCCAAATAATGTAAGAATAATGAGTAATTTAATAAAGATAGTAAGAGAAGAAGGCGATAAAGCTAGATTAAAGGAATTAAGCGAAAGAATACTAGAAATATATCCAAATAATATAAAAGCAATGATTGGATTAATAGGAATAGCAAAGGAAGAAGGCGATATAGCTAGAGAAAAAGAATTAAATGAAAGAATATTAGAATTAGAACCAGATAATGTAAAGATAATGAGTAACTTAATAAGGATAGCAAATATAGAAGGAAATGTAGCAAGAAAAAAGCAGTTATTAGAAAGGCAATTAGAATTAAACCCTAATAATATGATAACGATAAGTAATTTAATAAGGATAGTAAGAAAAGAAGGAGATTTGGCAAGGGAAAAAGAATTGCACGAAAAAATGTTACAAATAGATCCAAATAATGTAAGAGCAATGAATAACTTGGTAAGAATAGCAAGACAAGAAAGAGATAAGGAAAGAGAAGAACAATTAATAGAAAGAGTTTTAGAGATAGATTCAAACTATGCAGTATCAGATACAAAATATGAAAATATAAAACCATTAAGCCAAACAGATAGACAGGAATTAGAAGAAAAAATGTTAAGCGAAGCTGAAAAGGAAAATGTAGAAGAGACACCTGTTGATAAAGCAAGAAAAATAATATATGGAAGTCAAGATATTATTGCTGATGCAGAGAAGATAAAAGAAATACTAGAAGGAGAAGAAGAAACAAGTAAGCAATTAGTTATAGCAGAACTATATTATCATACAGGATTGGCTGCAAGGGCGGAAAAATCACTAAAAGCATACAAAAAAACGTTAGACAAAGATGCAAACCAAAATGAAATGAGACTAATAAATAAAGCACTTGAAATAACAAGAAATAATAAACCTAAGGGATTTGAATGGGAAGAACTTTGGGATAAAGTAATGAATAAAGAAGGAAAAGTAGCAAATGAAAAATTAGACTTAGATAAGGAAGATTCAAGATTAGATAGAGAAGAAGAAAGATAAAGTTAATAAAAACACAAAGTTAAGTAAAAAAGATATGCTTTTTAATCAAGCATATCTTTCTTTTTTAACCACCAAGTGACTAACAAAGTAAGAAGAAGTGAAATTGTAATCATTATAAAAAATCCGAATGGACTATGTTGAAATGGCAGCCCAACGTTCATTCCCCAAAAGCTCGATAACATTGTTGGAACCGCAAGTACAATGGTAATAGATGTTAAGAATTTCATAACACCATTTAGGTTATTTGAAATTAGGGATGCATAAGCGTCCATTGTTCCATTCAAAATATCGCTATATATTGTGCTCATTTCCATAGCCTGCTTATTTTCGATAATTGCATCTTCTAGTAAATCTTCGTCTTCGTCATATAATTTAATAAATTTTCCTTTCATAGTTCTTTCCATGACAACTTCGTTTGATTTTAATGCAGTTGTGAAATATACTAAGCTCTTTTGTAAAGAAAGCATTTTTAATAATTCTTGATTTTTTAAAGAATCCTTTAATTTTGATTCGGCGATTTCGGATTCTTTGTTTATTTGTTTTAAGTAGTTCAAAAAATAAGAAGAATTAGAAAATAGGATTTGCAAGATAAATCTACTTTTTTTGTATGTTGCAAAATTTTTAACTTTACCTTTTTCGAAATTTTCTATTATTTTATTTTTCCTTAAAGATACTGTGACAAAGAAATCGTCTCTAACAACTATCATTCCAAGTGGTATAGTAGAGTAAATTACAGAGTCTTCATTTTTCTCTACAATGGGACTATCCACAATGAAAAGAATAGTACTATCGTCTTCTTCTTGATCCACTCTGGCTTTTTCTTCTATATCAAGAGAATAATGAATAAAATCCGGTTGGATATTAAGATTCTCACAAATATTTGCTATTTCTTCAGGTGACGGGTTTACAACATTTACCCATGAACCTTTTTTAAATTCGTTAATTTCACTGGTTTTTCCAGTTTCTATATCTGTATGATAAATCTTAAACATTGTGTTATTCACCTACCATTTAAATTTTTTTACATTGTTATTTTACACCTATAAAAAAATTAAATCAACAGTTTTGTTAAAAATATAATTATCATATGTTTGAGACAAGTGTAAAAAAGATAAAAAATCATATTGACATTTGTTTTGTGCAAATGGTAAAATAGGTTTATCAAAAGAGAAATAATTAATTATAATTGAAGGGAAGAACGGAAGATATGAAAATTGCAAATGATGTAAACGTTGGGGCTGTACACACACACACACACACACAGGCTATCTTAAAAGCAATGTAGAATTTAATAAAAGT
>CANQXL010000045.1 GCA_947627705.1 uncultured Clostridia bacterium | reverse complement strand
AATATAAAAATTTGAAAGGTTTAAAAAAAGAAAACTTGCGTGATAATATGACTAATATGGAATTAGTTTTAAATATGTTAGCTGAAACATCAGCTACTGAAATATCGAAAAGTACTAATGAACAAGGATTTAAAGGAGCCGAAAGTTCAGTTATAAAAGGTGGAAACATTGCAAAAATGGCTAAAGAACAGTTAGAAAAAGAAACTGGGAAAAAAGTAATTTCTAGTAAAAATGCAAAGAAGATAAGAAAGTTAGAAGCATAAAAAACAAAAACAACAACTAACCCAAGCCCCTTTAGCATAAAATAATGCTAAGGGGGAATTTTTATGGGAGGAAGAGGATTAGATTTTAAGCATAAAGAAGTTGTGAACATTACAGATGGAAGGAGGCTTCGGGTATGTGCAAGATGTAACTGCAGATTTAGAAACAGGGATAATTACCTCTATAATGGTTGCAAAAAAGAGAATAGATATAGTAGATTTGAGTTTATTAGAGAAGTAAGAAGAAGCGGGTATGTAATAAGAAGTGGAGAAAAAAGGACAGGCTATGTGATAAGGGAAAAGTTCGTGTATGAGGTTGTGTGTAAGGTGGAAATGTGAAGGTGGATAATAAAAATTTATCAAGAGAATTATGACCAAAATTTAAATTACCTATGTAATGCTATATAGATATAGAAAAGTATTTGTAAAGATATATGAGTAGTAATAAAACAAGATAGAATAACAATATTTTTTGTTCTAAAATAAAAATATCAAACCAAACAATGAATTTTCACTTGACTTTTTTGAAAAAATGTGATAAAACTTTATTAGAACAGAAAAAGTCTTCAACAACTTGCACTTGTTAAAGACTTGAAACATAATAATATATGTTTAATTTACATTATTATATCATTTTGATAATAAAAATGCAACATTATTGTTTTTTCTGTTCAATTTAAAAGAAAGGAGCAGAAAAGATGGCGAGATACTATGTAAATAGAAATTCACAACTAACTGGAGAACATGAAGTTCATAAAGGAACGTGTCATAGAATGCCAAAGTTACAAAACAGAATATATCTAGGAGATTTTTTAGATGCTAAAGAAGCTGCAAGAGAAGCTAGAAGATATTTTGATAATGTGGACGGATGCTATTATTGTGCAAGTGAAGCACATAAAAAATGATAAAAGGCAAGTTATTAGCTTGCCTTTCTATACAAGGAGGTATAGATGTTTTTAGATGATATTACTCAAATTACGATAGGTGTTGTTTTAAAAAGGAAAGAAGCTAAATATCCAACAGTAAATACATATAAATATGAAGTTTTTAATTTAAGAAGTTATGAAGAAGGCATAGAGTATGATTTGTTTTATAGTGAAGAAAATCTTGAAAACTTTATTGCTAGAAAAGGAGATATATTATTTAGGTTATCGTTTCCAATGAAAGTAATCGAGGTAGATGAAGAAATAGAGGGAAAATTAATTAATAATCAGTATTGTATTATTAGAATGATGAGTTTATTTAATATAACTTATAATATAGATTTTATAAAATGGTTTTTGGAAAGTAATTTAGCTAAACATCAATTTGAAAAAATGCTAATTGGAACAACAATAAAAAGTATACCTGTTATGGAATTAAGAAAATTGGAAATACCTGAATTAAATTCTAAAGAACAGGAACAAATATCAAAAATAGCAAATACTTGGAATAAACAAAAGAATTTATACAAAAAAATGTTAAAAGAAAAAGATAAGTATTATGACTCAGTAATAAACAAATTAATAGATGGAGGTAATAAATAAAATGAATGAGAAACAATTACAAGACAAAATCAATGGAACAATTTGGGCTGCCTGTGATACATTAAGATCAAATATACCAGGAGGGAATTATAAAGATTATGCTTTAACAATGCTATTTGTAAAATACTTAAGTGACACATATAAGGAAGAAAAAGAAGAGGCTGAAGAAAAATACAAAGGAGATAAAGAAAGAATAGAAAGAGCATTATCAAGAAGTAAATTTGTTTTAGAAGATGAATGCACATTTGATTACCTTTATGAAAATAGAAATGACAATAATATTGGGGAAAAAATTAACAAAGCATTAGAAAGAATTACAACTTTAAATGGAGTAAAGCTTTTAAATTTATTTGCAGGTGTTGATTTCAATAGTGAAGTAATATTTGGAAAAACAAAAGAAAAAAATGCAATATTAAGAACTTTATTAGAAGATTTTAATAAACCAGAAATAGATTTAAAACCATCTAAAATAGGAAATTTAGATGTAATAGGAAATGCATATGAATACTTAATAGCAAGATTTGCAGGAGATTCTGGAAAAAAAGGAGGAGAATTCTATACTCCTGCCGAAGTTTCTATTTTACTTGCAAAATTGGTTGAACCAAAAGAAAATGATAGAATTTATGATCCTGCATGTGGTTCTGGCTCGTTATTATTAAAAGCATCTAAAGAGGTAAATAGTGAAAAATTTAGTATTTATGGACAAGAGAGTAATAGTTCAACATATAATTTATGCCGAATGAATATGTTTTTACATGGTGTTAATGATGCACATATTGAGTGGGGAGATACTTTAGCAAATCCATTACATTTAGAAAATGATAAATTGATGAAATTTAATGTAATAGTTTCTAATCCTCCTTTTTCATTAGATAAATGGGCTAAAGGATTTGAAAATACTAATACAACAATAGAAAATGGTAAAAAAAGGGATACTTTCAAAATGGAAGCATCAATGGATCCATATAATAGATTTGAATATGGAGTACCTCCAAAAAGTATAGGAGATTATGCTTTTATTCAGCATATGTTAAAAAGTTTGGCAGATGATGGAAGAATGGCAGTTGTATTACCTCATGGAGCACTATTTAGAGGGGCATCAGAAGGAATAATAAGGAAAAGAATACTAGAAGATAATTTAATAGATGCAGTAATAGGTTTACCAGAAAATCTATTCTATGGAGTATCAATTCCTGCAACAATAGTTGTATTCAAAAAGAATAGAAATAGAGATGAGGTTTTATTTATAGAAGCAAGTAGAGAATATGAAAAAGGTAAAAATCAAAATACTTTGACAAAAGAAAATATAGAAAAGATATTAAATACATATAAAAATTATGAAGAAATTGAAAAATATTCGCATATAGCTACAATGGATGAAATAAAAGAAAATGAATACAATTTAAACATTAAAAGATATGTTGATACATTTGAGGAAGAAGAAGAGATAGATATAGAAGAAACAAAAAAAAATATTGCAGAGATCGAAAAAGAATTACAACTGCTAGAAAGAGAATTACAAGAGTCATTGAATGAATTAGGATTATAATAATAAAAATAGGAGAAAGAAATGAATAATTATAAAAAAGTAAAATTAGGGGAAGTAACTAAACATATTGGAGGAACACCTTTAGAAAAATTTGTAGATACAGAGTCAGATTATAATTTTATATCCATTGGAAATTATACAACTGATGGAAAGTATATTGATAATGGAAATAGAATAAAGTATAACGAAAAAACCAAGGAAAAATTGTTAAATAAAAATAATTTAGTTATGGTTTTAAATGATAAGACAACAGAGGGAAAAATAATAGGGAGTACTATAATTATAGATGAAGATAATAAGTATATTTATAATCAAAGAAGTGAAAGAATAATATGTAATGAAATGATTAATCCTAGATATTTGTGGCATTATATAAATAGCTTTATATTCAAAAATGAAGTTTTAAAAAGAATTCAAGGAGGAACACAAATATATGTTAATTATAAAGATATTGAAAAAATAGAAATTTTACTCCCTGACATAGAGGAACAAAATAAAATTGTATCAGCTTTAGATAGTATAGACAATTTAATGAATAAACATAAGGAGATAATTGAAAATGAGCAAAGATATAAACTAGGTTTAATACAAAAGCTATTATTAAAGAGGGAATAGAAATGGCTAAATTTAAAATAAAAATAGATACAAAAAAGTTTGAAAAGCAACTTAATAAGCAAATAGAGAAAATTGCTTTTGATAAACAAAAAGAAATAATTAAAAAACAATTAGGAAAAGGTGATAACGAAATGAATATCTTATCGGATAAAGAAGAACAATTATTAGAAATTATATTAAATAAATATGATGGAAACGAAAGTATGATAGTAAATGGTTCTGATGACGAAATTCCACCTAATATGCATCGCGGATTAAAAAGTATTTTTGAAACTTTAGAGTTATATAATTATATAGGAAAATATAACTTTGTGTTAAATGGATGGTTTGTGATTTTAAATAAAGAGGGAATAGATTATTTTAAGAAGAAAGGGATGAGACAAGAGTTGTTTGAAGAATTAGCGGATAGTGAAAAAGAATTATTAAAACAGATAATTGAAATAGAAAGAAATGATGGAGATATTTCTGAGTTTTTAGCAAATAAAGTTAATGACGATGAAAGAGATATTGTAAGAGGAGAAATAGGTGTATTAAAATCTAATGGGTTAATAAATGTAAGTTGGGCTTCTAATACAGTATATAATGCAGTATTGACTCAACCTGGAAGAACATATTTTGAAAGAGAGGAAAAATATTTTAAAAGAATGAAAGAAAGCGCTAATAATACATATAATTTTGGAAACATATATGCTGAAGGATCAAATGTTGTTATAGGAGATGTAATTAATTCTTATCTAAATATAGATAATTCATTAACAAGAATAGAAAACAGAATTGATCAAGAATGTGATCAAGAAGATAAACAAGAAATGAAAGAATTATTAGAAGAGGCCAAAGAAATAGTAAACAACATAAAAAAGAGTGGAGCTATAGGACAGAAAAAGAGTTTTTTTAAAAAGTTAACAGACCACGCATGCAAATATGGTTGGCTATATGCTGAAATTGTAAATGTAATAGGAACCGCAGTAATAGGAATAATAGGCGGAAAATAAAATTTAATTTATGGGGGCAAATTAAATGGAAGAAAATATACTAGTATCAAATGAAAACACATCTAGTCAAAGACCAGCAATAGAAGTGTTGGAAAGACTAGGATACAAATATATTTCAAAGGAAGAAAATAAGGAATTAAGAAATAATATTTTAAGTAATGTATTATTCAAAGAAATATTAATAAAAAAATTAAATGAAATAAATAGTTATGAATATAAAGGAGTTACTTATAAATTTTCTCCAAGCACAATAGGACAAGCAGTAAAAGACTTAAATGAGGAATTGCTAACAGGTCTTATCAGTACTAATGAAAAAATATATGATATGTTGACTCTTGGTAAATCATATACAGAAAGAATGGCTGATGGAACTACTAGATCATTTGATATAAAATATATAGATTTTGAACATCCTGAAAATAACGATTTCTATGTTACAGAAGAATTTTCAGTACTTAGAATGAATGGAAAAGATAATGCCAGACCTGATATAGTTTTATTTATAAATGGTATTCCATTAGCAGTAATAGAATGTAAAGATTCTTCAGTACCAATTATACAAGCAATTTCACAAAATATAAGAAATCAAAAAAATGATTATATACCACAACTATTTAAATTCATTCAAATAGTAATGGCAGCAAATAAAAACGAAACCAAGTATGCGACATGTGGTACACCATCAAAATTTTGGTCGTCATGGAACGAACAGTACATAGATGAACAAAATAAAATTCTTTCAAATTTAGTAGTTAATAGACGAATAACAAAACAAGATAGAGATATTGTTTCATTATTTAGAAAAGATAGATTTTTAGAATTAATTAGAGATTTTATTATATTTGAAGCTGGAACTAAGAAAATATGTAGATATCAACAATATTTTGCAGTTAAGGCAATATTAAATAGGATAAAAGAAGAAAATAAAGGTGGAGTTGTTTGGCATACTCAAGGTTCAGGAAAATCTATAACTATGGTATTTATTACTAAAAAAATAATGGAAGATAAAGACATTAAAAATCCACAAGTAGTTATAGCAACTGATAGAATAGACTTAGATACACAAATACATAAAACATTTAATAGAATAGGTGTACCAGCTAAAAGAGCATCAACAGGAAAAGAACTAACAGAATTAATTAAAGATGAAAATATTAGAGTAATAACAACAGTAGTTAATAAATTTGAAACAGTTGTAAACAGTGGAGTAAAAGTTGATGCACAAAACACATATATTTTAGTTGATGAAGGGCATAGAACTCAATATGGAGAAATAAATAGAAGAATGCAGGAAGTATTTAAAGATGCTGTATATATATCATTTACTGGAACACCAATTATGAAAAAAGATAAAAACATATTTAATAAATTTGGTGGACTTATACATAAATATTCTTTAGATGATGCATTAAAAGATAAAGCAATTGTACCATTAATTTATGAAGGCAAGATGGTAGACCAAGAAGTTACAAGAGAAGCTATAGATATGAGACTTGAAATGCTAACAAAAAATTTAAAAGAAGAAGCAAAAAACGAGGTAATGCAAAAATGGAGTAGATTTGAAAAGGTAGCCTCATCTGAGCAAAGGTTAGAATTAATAGCATGGGACATTGCAAGTAATTATAATGAAACTTTAAAAGGAACAGGATTTAACGCAATGCTTGCATGTAATAAAAAGATAGAAGCTGTTAAATATTATAATATTTTTAAAAGTGAATTTCCAGAATTAGAAGTTGCTGTTGTAATCTCAGCTCCTGATATGAGAGAGGGAGAAGATAATTTTGAAGAAGATACAAATGAGATAGTAAAAAAATTTTATACTAAAGCTCTTGAAAATTATAAAAATGCTGAAGAATATGAAGAAACAATTAAGTCAAAATTTATTAATGGAGATATAGATATTTTAATAGTAGTTGATAAACTTTTAACAGGATTTGATGCTCCTAAGGCTTCTACATTATATCTAGATAAGCAGATAAAAGAACATAATTTATTACAGGCAATAGCTAGAGTTAATAGGCTTTGTGATGGAAAAGACTATGGATATATAGTAGATTATAGAGGGTTATTAGGAGAACTTGACAAAGCATTAACAATGTATCAAGAAGCAGGGCTAGAAGGTTTTGAAGAAAATGATATTAAGAATGCTGTATATTATATTGATACAGAAATAGATAAATTATTTAAGATATATGAGCAATTAAAAGAAATTTTCAAGGATGTAAAGAATAAAAACGATTTAGAAGAATATGAGGAATTACTTGAAGATGATGAAAAAAGAAAATATTTTTATGATATATTATGTAAGTTTGGAAGTAGTTTAACAATTATTTTAGCAAGCGATACTGCATATTACAAAATAGGAAGAGATAAAATAACTGAGTTAAGGAAGGCTATTTCTTTTTATCAAAAATTAAGAGCTACTGTAAAATTAAGATATTCAGAAACTATTGATCATAAAGAATATGAAGCAAAAATGCAAAAACTTCTTGATAATTATGTTGTTGCCAAAGAAATGATGAGGATAACTGAGCCAGTTGATATTACAGATTCAGAAAACTTTGAAAAAGAACTTGAAAAGATTGAGTCTAAAAGAGGTAAAGCAGATACAATACGAACGAGAATTACAAGAACTATAAGTCAAAAATCAAAAAGTGATCCAGCTTATTATAAAAAATTTTCGCAAAGGATTGAAGAAACCATTGAAGAATATAGAAATAGAAGAATTTCAGATAGTGAATATTTAGAAAAAATGCAAAGAATAAGAGAAGACTTTATAAAAGGAAATTCTGGAATTAATTATCCTTCAAATATCACAACAGAAAATGCTAGAGCTTTTTATGGTGTAATATATGATAGGTTAATTTCTAAGATGAACGAAAAAACAAATCTTGAAGAGTTAGGAGATATTACATTAGTAATTCAAAAAGAAATAGAAAGTAAAGTAAAAGTAGATTGGCATAATAATAAAGATATTCATAATGAATTAGCTCAATTTATAGAAGATACAATTTATATATATAAAGCAAGAAAAAATATTAATATTTCATTTGATGAAATTGATTTAATTATAGAAGATATAATAGGAATTGCTTTAATTAAATATTAAAACGAGAGAGGATGTAGTTATGGAAAAAGAATCTATCAATATCGATGGAGAAAAAATAGTATTTTTTGTGCAAAGAAAAAATGTAAAAAATATTAATTTGAAAGTTAGTTTAGATAAAAAAGTAACTATGTCAATACCAATGAAAATGGATATTGAGACAGCAAAAGAATTTATAAAGAAGAAAGCAGAATGGATAAAAAAACAACAAAATTATTATGAATCATTTGCTGAAAAAAAGGAAAATATTACTTTTGAAGATGGAGAAACAGTTTATTTATTGGGAAAACAATATAAAATGAAAATAATATCTGATATCAAAAATGAAATTTTAATAAAGGGAAAATATTTTGAAATTCATATTAAGGAAAAATATACAAAAAATAAAAAATATATTAGAAAAGTATATGATAAGTGGTTAAAGCAATACGCGAGTGAAGTATTAATGAATTTAATTACAAAATATCATTCAGTTTTAAAAAAATATAATATAAAAATACCTAAGGTGGAGATTAAGCAAATGAAAAGCAGATGGGGAAGCTGTATACCTAGTAATAATAAAGTAATATTTAATTTAAAACTAATAAAAACTCCAATATGTTGTATTGAATATGTTGTACTTCATGAATTATCTCATTTTAAATATCAAGATCATAGTAAAAATTTTTATAATTTTGTTACTATATTCATGCCAGATTGGAAAGCACGAAAAAAAATATTAGATGAAGAATTTATGGGAATAATCTGAAATTAAAATTATAAGAATAATATCAATGATAAAAAGGAGAAAATATGGAAGATTTTAATATGACTTTAAAATATTTATTGTCTTTAAAGACAGAAAATGAATGGTTAGAATATAAAGAAAATAATTATAATCCAAATCAAATAGGAGAATATATATCAGCACTATGTAATTCTGCAATTTTAGAAGGACAAGATAAAGCATATTTAATTTATGGTATAAGTGATGATAAAGAAATAGTTGGTACAAAATTTGATTTCAAAAAGGAAAAAGTTGGAAAACAAGAATTAGAAAATTATATTCAAACATTATTGAACCCAAGAATAACATTTAATATACATGATTTGTATTTTGATAGTGATATTAAAGTTGAAATAATAGAAATAGAAACAACAAATGTAAATGTTCCTGTAAAGTTTAAAGATATAGAATATATAAGAGTAAATTCAACTAAACAAAAGTTAAAAGATTTTCCAGAAAAGGAAAGAAAATTATGGAAATGTTTTGAATCAAAAATCTTTGAAACGCAAATAATAATGAGAAATTTAGTAAAAGAAGACATTTTTGATTTATTGGATTATGATACATATTTTAATTTGATGAATATAAAACATAATTTAAACAAAGAATATATTTTAGAAAAATTAATTGATGAAGAATTTGTTATTTATAAAAGAGGAACATATAATATTACATATTTAGGAGCAATTATACTTGCAAGAGATTTAAGTAAATTCAAGCAGATAAAATCAAGAGCTCCAAGAGTTGTTGCATATAATGGAAATAATAAAGTTAATACTTTATCTGATATAACAGGTAATAAAGGCTATGCTGTGGCTTTTGAAAATCTAATCAATTATATTAATGATAAAACTTTAAATAGAGAAGTAATAGGAGATGCTTTTAGAAAGAGTGAGTATCAATATCCTAAAATAGCTATAAGGGAAACAGTTGCTAATGCATTAGTACATCAAGATTTTATGGAAGGAAATAAAGGACCACTAATAGAAATATATAATGATAGAATTGAAATTACTAATTCAGGTAAGCCTTTGATAGATACAAAAAGATTTATTGATCATACACCAAAATCTAGAAATGAAAAATTAGCAAATATAATGAGACTATTAAGGATTTGCGAGGAAAAAGGCAGTGGAGTTGATAAAGTTATAACATCTATAGAGGAGAAAAATTTACCTGCACCAGAATATGAAGAATATGAAGATAGTATAAGAGTTATTATATATGCACATAAGGAATATGCAAAAATGACAGAGGAAGAAAAAGTGAGGGCAACGTATCAACATTGCTGCCTAAAATATGTTAATAAAGAATTTATGACAAATACAACATTAAGGGAAAGGTTTAGAATAGATAAGAACAATTCATCAATGGTTTCAAGATTAATTTCTTTGGCAATTGAAAGAAATTTGATAAAAGCATTTGATCCAGATGGAACAACAAAAAAATTTAAAAAATATATACCATATTGGGCATAATTTTTATTTGATTTAAAATTCAAAAAAAATAAGAAAAAGCTGAAAACCATTGATATTACTTAACAATTTTATTTGATTAGAAAGTCCAGAAAAACAAAATGTTTTATATCTTGTGTATTCTATTTAATTTGAAATTTTAAATGTTATTTTACCAAATCTTCCCTCCCGGACACAAAATTACCCTCAAGCGGATACCATAAAAATATCCGTTTGAGGCTTTTTTTAAGAAATTTTAAACGGATATTTTTGAAATATTAAAAATATTCGAAAATAGAGGAAAACTTCAAATTACCATGTGTCGAGTTTAAAAGGTAATGCATGGGGGATGGGAGTAATCTTGCAAAAAGGGTGTGTCATATTGCAAATAAAAATATAAAAATTTTTAGAAAATAGGGGGTACAAATTTAAGTTAAATGAGCAAATAAGTGAGAGGGGTAAAATCTTTCACTTAATTTTCTTATTAGAGAGGAGGTAGAACGAAAAGTTAACAAGTAAAATAAAGTGAGGTGATGTAGGGGGTAAAATTATAGAATAGACTATTCTAACTTTGAATATTTATTAGTAAATAAGCAAAAGGTAGGTGGCTTTATGGAAGAAAGACAAATTGTATCTAATAAACAAGTCAAGTTAGAAATAGAAGGGATATTAAATAGAAAATTGTTTCAAAATAAAATAATAGATAGAGATATATTGGAAGAGATAATTGAATATGAAAAGAAATAT
>CANQXL010000044.1 GCA_947627705.1 uncultured Clostridia bacterium | reverse complement strand
CAAAACGTCAAGCTGTTACAAATCCAGATAATACAGTAATTTCAATAAAAAGAGACATGGGATCAAACAAAAAAGTAAAAATTGAAGGAGACGAATTTACTCCACAAGAAATATCAGCAATGATACTTCAAAAATTAAAATCAGATGCAGAAAATTATTTAGGGCAAAAAGTAACTCAAGCAGTTATTACAGTTCCAGCATACTTCAGTGACTCTCAAAGACAGGCAACAAAGGATGCAGGAAAAATTGCAGGACTTGAAGTTTTAAGAATAATAAACGAACCTACAGCTGCAGCACTTGCTTATGGTATGGATAAAGAAGATACAGATAAAAAGATAATGGTTTATGACTTAGGTGGAGGTACATTTGATGTATCAATACTTGATATTGGTGATGGTGTATTCGAAGTTTTAGCAACTTCAGGAAATAACAGATTAGGTGGAGACGACTTTGACCAAAGAATTATAGATTACCTAGTTGCAGAATTCAAAAAATCACAAGGAATAGATTTAAGCCAAGATAAAATGGCAATGCAAAGACTAAAAGAAGCAGCAGAAAAAGCAAAAATAGAGCTTTCTGGTGTTGGTCAAACAAATATAAATTTACCATTCATTACTGCAGATAGTACAGGACCTAAACACTTAGACATTACTCTAACAAGAGCAAAATTTGAAGAATTAATAAGAGATTTAGTTGATTCTACAATAGGACCAGTTAACCAAGCACTTAAAGATGCAGGAATTTCTGCTTCAGAATTACACAAAGTACTTCTTGTTGGTGGATCTTCAAGAGTTCCATGTGTTCAAGAAGCAGTTAAAAAAATAACAGGAAAAGATGCAGACAAGGGAATAAACCCAGATGAATGTGTTGCAATTGGTGCAGCAATTCAAGGGGGTGTTCTTTCTGGAGATGTTCAAGACTTATTATTACTAGATGTAACACCTTTATCACTTGGTATTGAAACATATGGTGGAGTATTTACAAAATTAATAGAGAGAAATACAACAATACCTACAAAGAAATCACAAATATTCTCTACTGCAGCTGATGGTCAAACAAGTGTTGAAGTACATGTATTACAAGGTGAACGTGAAATGGCTGCATACAATAAAACATTAGGAAGATTCCAATTATCAGGTATTCCAGCAGCACCAAGGGGAGTTCCACAAATCGAAGTTACATTTGATATAGATGCAAATGGTATAGTACATGTTTCAGCTAAAGATATGGCAACAGGAAATGAACAAAATGTATCAATAACTGCAAGCTCGAATCTTTCTGACGAAGATATAGAGAAAGCTGTAAAAGATGCTGAAGCACATGCTAGCGAAGATAAGAAGAAAAAGGAAGAAATCGAAGTTAGAAATAACGCTGAAAGCTTATTATATAACTGCGAAAAGACAATGAATGAGCTAGGAGATAAGATAAGCGGAGAAGAAAAAGCAAAAGTTGAGACAGAAATGGAAGGATTAAAGAAAGCACTTGAAGGAACTGATACAGATAATATTAAACAAGCAACAGAAAAACTAACACAAGTATTCTATGAATTATCTGAAAAATTATATAAACAAGCAAATCCAAATGGAGCAAACCCAAACGGAGCAAATCCTGGAGAAGAAAATACAGCAGGTCGGACCAACTCAAGATGAAAATGGAAACGTATATGATGCAGATTATAACGTAGAAGATAATAACAATAATTAATTTAAATTGATCTGACTTAACATATATTTGAAAGGTAGAATAAAATGGCTGAAAAAAGAGATTTTTATGAAGTTTTAGGAGTAAGCAAAAATGCAACAGACGAAGAATTAAAAAAAGCATACAGAAAACTTGCAAAAAAATACCATCCAGATGCTAATCCTGATAATAAGAAAGAAGCAGAAGCTAAGTTTAAAGAAGTAAATGAAGCTTATGAAACTTTATCAGATAAGCAAAAAAGGGAAATGTATGATAGATTCGGAGCAAATGGACCACAAGGCGGATTTAATGGTGCAAATCCAGGTGGTGGCGGATATTACTCATATACTACATCAGGATTTGATGGATTTGACATAGATTTAGACGATATTGTATCTTCAATCTTTGGTGGTGGAAGATCAAGAAGAAGAGAAAGATCAAACAACCGGACCTTCTAAGGGAGCAGATTTAAGAAATGATATAGAAATTACATTTGAAGAATCATTCCTTGGAGTTAGAAAACAAATAAATATAATGCGTGATGCAGTATGTGATGTATGCCATGGAAGCGGGGCTAGACCTGGAACTAAAGTTGATACTTGCACAGTCTGTGGCGGAACAGGTCAAGTAAGACAAATACAATCTACTTTGTTTGGGCAAATGCAAACTTCTAGAACTTGCACAGCATGTGGTGGAAAAGGAAAAATAATCCGTGAAGTATGCGAAAAATGTAAAGGCAAAGGTAAGGTAAAAAAACAAACCAGAATATCTGTTACAATACCTGCAGGAATCGACGATAGCCAGACAGTAGTACTTAGAAATGAAGGGGCACCTGGTACAAATGGTGGACCAAATGGAGACTTATATATTGTGGTACATATAAAACATCATCCACTTTATGTAAGAAGTGATGTAAATGTTTTATGTGATATACCAGTAACTATGACTCAAGCAGCACTTGGCGCAGAACTAAAAATCCCAATGGTAGATGGAACAGAAGAAACATATAGAATACCAGAAGGAACTCAAACAGGTACAAAATTTAGAATAAGACAAAAAGGATTCACTAGTATAAACGGTAGATATAAAGGGGACTTTATATTTACGATAGTTGTGCAAACACCAAAAAGACTTTCAAAAGAGCAAAGAGACTTAATGGAAAAACTTGCTAAAACTATGAATGAACAACCACCTGTTAGAAAAAAAGGAATTTTTGGATAATAAGAAGAAATAGCGGGAATTATTCCTGCTATTTTTCATAATTTGCAAATTAACATAAAATATGGTATAATTAAACATATATAGCAAATTAGCTATAGATTAAAAATAGGGCTAAGCCCAGAAAGGTGGAAAAACAATGATACGGCAAAGTCAAATCTTGCTAGACAAGAACAGAACGTTTATCCATTGCAGAGAGTGGCTGTGTGAACTCTTGACGGAAATTATTGAGATTTCCATTTTCATCGAGAGTATCATGCAAATCATGGACCAGATGCAAAACAGAAAATCGTGGGCAAGTGGAATGAAGGAAATTGATAGTTTGATGCTTGATATGCCCGACTTTATCAGAGAGAAAAAGTTCAAAGATTTCTTTAAGTTGAATGTCGGTAGACTTCACAGGTATGGTAAAAAAGCATATAACGTTGTCTACACGGATCTCGACAATATGCTCAAGGAACTCGATGAAGCAGAAGCATTGTTCTCTACTGAAGCAATGGAAGAATGCGGAGAAACTGACGTAGAATTGTTCACTGAGATGGACTAAAACGGTAAGCCCTAACCCCTCTCCTTTGATTTATAAGGAGAGGGGTATATTGATTTCTATGTCATATTGTGCTATAATTACAAAGATATAGCTAAAAGCTATAGTAAATTAAGGGGGTAACCCAAAAAAAGAAAGGTTGTGCATCGTATGTCGTGGGCTGATAAAATCCCGGATGAATCTCTTCATGGGATCAACATCAAGGATCTCGTCAAAATGATCGACTTTATGGAAGGCTTCCTTGAAGTCTATGATAACCGAGATCGGTTTGACGAAGCCGAGAAGTGCTTTATTCCTGATGTCAAAAAGGAAGGAATCCAAGAGTACCTTAACGAGGTAGTCTCCAAAGCCAGAGAGGCTGACGATGACGAGTGGGAGAATTTCACTGAAGACATGTATGATTTTCTCCAGACCCTGTATGAGCTCGAAGATATCGCAGCTGACGGCTATGACGAAGAAGACGAAGACTAAGAAGCAAATTACCTGATTTAACGATTACCCAAAGTAAAGGACAGATAATGTCCATACCCTCTAGCTTTTGCTAGGGGGTAATATAATTTTTATAAAAAATGTAAATAAAAGAAAGGGATAATAATTTTATGAAAGAGTATAAAGGAAAGATAAAGTCAGGCCTTGGTGATGCAAAAAATTGGGTTTATAAAGTGAATAAGCCATTTGAAAAAAAGTATAATATGAAATTATTTCTAGGAACATTAAATATAGAACTGGAAAAGGAATACATATTAGAAAATGCTGATAGAATCCTTCCAAATGAATATGGTGGGGATTTTGATGTACTTGTAAAAGAATGTAAAATATTTGATCATAAAGCATATATCGTAAGAACAGATAAAAATAATAAAGGATATGGACCACATCCTTTAAATATTGTTGAAATTGTAACAGATATAAATGTAAGAGAAACATATAATTTGAAGGATGAAGACGAAATTATTATTAACATTTAATATAATGAGTTTGTAATAAGTAATCCATTACAAGATAGTGATATTATATCAAAGAATAGCTGAAATGATTTATTCTAAGAATCTTTGCTGTCGCAATTTCCAAAATTAAAAATATATGTAAATTGCTCCACTTCGCCCTTCGCTTCGCTTCGGTTAATCGCTTACGCAGATTCTTAAAATAAATCATTTCAGCTATTCTAATTAAAAAAGTATTATTTAGTAACAATTAATCCTAAAAATTTTATAAAAAAACTTGTAATTATTTTTTTTATTGGTATAATATTAATGGAAAAATAATATCAATCTTGTAAATTATTACATAAAATATTACAAGAAATTTATAAAAAGTGAGGAAATGTAAATGAAAAAAGTCGCAATACTTGCAAATGGTGGAGATGTATCAGGATTTAATGCAGTTATTAGAGGAATTGTAAAAACTGCAGAAAATCATAATATAAAATGTTATGGAGTAATTGAAGGATATAAAGGATTACTTGAAAATAACTATATAGAGCTTGATTCTTATACAAATGCATCTGGAATTCTATATAAAGGTGGATCAATAATTGGATCTTCAACCAATGCTAATGTATTTAATTACAAAGTAGTAGAAAATCGGAAAAACAGAATATAAAGACTTATCAGATATATGTGTGCAAAATGTTAAGAAAGATAAATTTGATTGTATATTTACACTTGGTGGAGACGGAACGCAAAAATCAGCAAGAGATTTATACTTAAAAGGAATCAATATAATAGGAGTTCCAAAAACAATAGATAATGATGTTGCATGTACTGATATAACATTTGGATATAATACAGCTGTATCAGTAGCAATGGAAGCATTAGATAGATTACATTCAACAGGAGAAACACACCATAGGATAATGGTACTTGAAGTTATGGGAAGATATGCAGGATGGATTGCACTAGAATCTGCAATAGCAGGTGGTGGAGATGTTGCACTTATCCCAGAAATACCTTTTGATTTAAAAAAGGTTGCAAACAAGATAAAAGAAAGAATAAAAAAAGGAAAAAGATTTAGTTTAGTAGTAGTTGCAGAAGGAGCTGTTCCAAAAGATGGTCAAATAACTGTAAAAGGAACAAGAGATAATGGCTCAGGTGTAGATAATACAAAACTTGGTGGAATTGGCGAGATTGTCGCAGCAGAACTTCAAAAACTTACAGGACTTGAAGCTAGAAACACAACACTTGGATATATGCAAAGGGGAGGTACGCCAACAGCATATGATAGAGTTCTTTCTACAAAATACGGAGCAAAAGCAATGGATCTTGCTTTAGAAGGAAAATTTGGAGTACTTACTGTACTTAAAAATGGTAAACTAGATTCAGTTCCACTAGAAAAGGTAGTTGGCAAAAATAAGACAATAGGAGCAGTTTCAGGAAATACTAAAGAAAGCAATTTAAGAAGGGTTCCAATGGATGACGATTTAATAACAACAGCAAGAAATATTGGTATATCACTTGGAGATTAGTTGATTTTTAAGAAGATTTGTTATATAATTATAAAATAGTCTTATAAAAGTAGATATAAAGGAGATAATATGGGAGAAAAACAAAGGAGAGCTAAACACTCTTATAATAGTGATAATGATGAATTAGAAAAACCAAAAAATAATAAAAAAACAAAGAAAAAGAAGAAAAAAAGACATATATTTTTAAAGTTAGTAATCATATTGTTTGTAATTATTGCAATACTTCTAGGAATCCTTGCAGGATTCGCATATGATAAATATAATAAAATTTCATATGATAACATTGACAAAAATGAAATACAAGTTAATGAAGAAGTAGTACAAGCAACTGGATATAGAAATATATATTTGTTTGGTGTAGATTCTAGAAATAATGATTATAAAAGTACACTTAGTGACGTCATAATGGTAATAAGTATAAATCAAGATACTAAAAAAGTTAAAATTGCATCAGTATATAGAGACACATATTTACAAATGACTGATGGATCATTTGATAAAGTAACACACGCATTTGGCAAAGGTCCAGCAACATCAATGAGTGTTCTAAATACTAACCTAGACTTAGATATTACAGAATATGTTGCAATTAACTTTAATGTTGTAGTAGATGTTGTTGATTCTGTTGGTGGTGTCACAATGGAAATTACTAATGAAGAAGCTGGATATATAAATCCATACATCGATGAAGTAAATAAAGTTACAGGACACAATTCAAAACATATAACAAAAGGTGGAACATATACACTAGATGGAGTACAAGCTACTGCATATGCAAGAATAAGATATACGTCAGGTGGAGACTGGACTAGAACAGAAAGACAAAGAAAAGTATTAAATCTTGTATTTGAAAAAGCTAAAAAAATGAATTTAGTTCAACTAAATAAACTAGCTGACAATATACTTAAAGAAGTATCTACAAACATAAAACCTACAGATATTTTCTATCTTCTTTCACAAGCAATGTCATACGAAATAGAAGATACAGTTGGCTGGCCATATGATGTAGCTGATTATCAACCAGCTAAAGTATGGTATGGTGCACCAGTAAATCTAGAAAATCAGGTTATAAAATTACATGAGTTTTTATTTGATAGAGAAGAATATCAAGTATCTAGCAAAGTAAAAACTATAAGTGATGCAATAATTAGAAAGACAGGTATAAAATAATACGTGCTTAATAAACTTAAGATATATGAAAAAAGAGAGAGTTATAATATAATAAACTTAAATTTTGAGGTAATTTGCAGTGAATGAAATCACAAAACAGCTTTTAGAAGTAAATAGCATAAAAAATTATTTTGAAAAAATAAAAAAGGAAATAGACCCAAGTATAACAATACTGGGTCTATCTGACGTGTCAAAGGCAGTTTTTACATCACTTGTTTTTGAACAAAAGAAGCAAACGATTTTGCTTGTTTCATACAATGAACTTATGACACAAAAATTGTATAAAAATTTAAAAAAGATTAATCCAAATACAATATATATTCCAAAAAAAGATATAATTACATACGAATATGATGTGCAAAGTATGGACATATTAACATCTAGAATAGAAGGAATAACAAAAATATATAATAATCAAGCAGAAATAGTTATATTAAGCATAGAAACATTAATGCAACCAATACTTTCAAAAAAAGAAATGCAAAATAGTATTTTAAAATTAATGGTTGCAAATCAATATGATTTTGAAGAAATTAAGGAAAAATTAGTACATTTAGGATATGAAAGATGTGATTTAGTAGAAGGAAAGGGTACATTCAGCTTAAGGGGAGATATACTAGATGTTGCAATTTCAAATAAAACAGGTATAAGAATTGAATTTTTTGGAGACGAAGTAGATCAAATAAGATACTTTGATATTGCAAGTCAAAGATCAACAGAAAATATAAATCAGGTAAAAATTTTTCCACTATCTGAAGAAATTGAAAAAGAGCCTAAAAGTTCGATATTAGAATATTTACCAGAAAAATCTATTATAGTTTTTGACGAAATAAGTAAAATTAATTTAAGATCAGAAAATATATTAAATGACAATGTTTTACTTATAAAAGATTTAGTTGATAAAAACAAGAATATTCCTTTTATACTAGAAAACATGTTTAATGCAGATTATTTGAATAAAAAAGCTAGTGATTTTAATCAAATATATCTTGAATCACAGGATATTCTAACTAACAGAGAAAATGTAATATCAACAAATTATGAAGATATAAGGCAAATAGACGAAAAATTTTATGAAATTACGAAACAAGAAAAAGAACAGAAAACATATAAACCAAGAACCAGACATTCGTCAGAGTTTAGAGAAGCAGAAAAAGTAACTTTCAGTGATTTAAAAGTAGGAGACTATGTAGTTCATAGAACACACGGAATAGGTGTATATATAGGCGTAAATACAATAACAGCTGACGGAGTTACAAAAGATTATATAAAGATAAAATATACTGGTGAAGATGTATTATATATCCCTACAAATTCGCTAGACAATATCAGGAAGTATATTGGTGGCGGTGAGAAAGCACCTAAAATAAATAAGCTTGGAAGTAAAGAATGGGAAAACACTAAAAATAAAGTAAAATCAAATTTAAGAGAAGTCGCAAGAAATTTAATTGAACTTTATGCAACAAGACAAAAGGTCCAAGGATTTGCATATGATAAAGATACACCATGGCAAAAAGAATTTGAAGATACATTTCCTTATGAAGAAACAGAAGATCAATTAAGATGTATTGAAGAAGTAAAAAGAGATATGGAAAGTCCAAAACCAATGGATAGACTTTTGTGCGGAGATGTAGGATATCGGAAAAACAGAAGTAGCTATGAGAGCTGCTTTCAAGGCATGCATGAATGGAAAACAGGTAGCATACCTTGTGCCTACAACAATACTTGCAAACCAACAATATGAAACTTTTAAAGAGAGAATGAGTAAATTTGCAATTAAAGTAGAACTTTTAAATAGATTTAAAACTAAAAAAGAACAAGCAGATATAATAAAAAAGCTTAAACTTGGAGAAATTGATATTGTAATTCGGAACGCACAGATTATTAAGTAAAGATGTAGCATTTAAAGATTTAGGATTTTTGATAATAGATGAAGAGCATAGATTTGGTGTTAAAGATAAAGAAAAAATAAAAGAAATGAAAACTAATATAGATGTTTTAACAATGACAGCAACACCAATACCTAGAACATTACATATGTCTATTGTTGGAGTAAGAGACATGTCTGTAATATATGAGCCACCACAGGACAGAAAACCAGTTAGGACTTATGTTTTAGAATACGACAAGGAAGTTATAAGAGAAGCAATAACAAAGGAAATAGAAAGACAAGGACAGGTATTTTATTTATATAACAAGGTAGAAGGAATAGAAAAGAAAAAGCAAGAACTACAAGAACTTGTACCTGAAGCAAGAATTGCATATGCACATGGTCAAATGAGTGGAGCTGAACTTGAAGATATAATGATGGACTTTATAGAAAAGAAAATAGATGTAATAGTTTGCACAACAATACTAGAGTCTGGAATTGATATCCCAAATGCAAATACAATAATAATAGAACATGCAGATAGATTAGGACTTGCCCAGTTATATCAAATTAGGGGAAGAGTTCGGAAGAAGTAATAAAGAAGGATTTGCATACATCACATATAAAAGAGATAAGCTTTTGTCAGAAGTAGCTGATAAGAGATTAAAAGCAATAAAAGATTTTACAGAGTTTGGTTCTGGATTTAAAATAGCAATAAGAGATTTGGAGATAAGAGGCGCAGGAAGTATAATACGGAGAATTCCAACATGGGCATATGGAACAAGTTGGATATGACATGTATTGCAGGCTTCTAGATGAAGTTATGAAGGAGATGCAGGGAGTAAAGCAAGTTCAAGAGAAAGAACAAAATGATATACAAATTGATATTGATGTTTCAAGCTATATTCCAGAAGATTATATTGAGAATAGTGATATAAAGATTGGAATTTATCAAGATATTGCGCTTTGCAAAAATGAAGAAGAAATTTTGGATATAACTGATGAAATAATTGATAGATTTGGTAATATGCCTAAAGAAGTGGAAAATCTTTTAGATATAGCAAGAATTAAAAATTTGTGTAAAGAAAAGAAGATTGATAAAATTGTTCAAAGACAAAATAATATTATTTTTTATTTTTCTGCTTCTGAGTTTAATATGGAGTCTGTAAATAGAATAATTGAAAAATATAAAAATCGTGTGAAGTTTTCTCCATCGGTGCTTCCATATATTACATACAAAATAGATGAAAATAAGTCAATAATATATAATATTAAAGAGTTTTTGAATTGTATTTAAGCTATATATATGACTTAATATATTTAATTTTATTTGCTCCTTACTGGCTTTGCCATTCGCCTAGGGTCGTATCTATACTGGGAGTTTCCCTTAAGCGTTGTTTCATAAAATTGAAATATATTAAGTCAAAATAATTTAATTTAAGCGTTATATAACTTAATATATTTTAATTTTATTCGCTCCTTACTGGCTTCGCCATTCGCCTAGGGTCGTATCTATACTGGGAGCTTCCCTGCGCGTCGCTTCATAAAATTAAAATATATTAAGTCAAAATAAATTATCATATATTTTTAAGGAAGGGGATTTAAGAAGAATGCAAGTTATTACCAGTAAAGATAATGAAATGATAAAAGATATCAGAAAGTTAAAAGAGAAAAAGCACAGAGATATAACTAATAGTTATATTGTTGAAGGTATGAAACTAATAAAGGAAGCAATAGAAGAGAATGCAAAAATAAAACAAATTGTTGTATGTGAAGAATGTTTAAAAGATAATTGTATAGAGCAAAAGTTTCTTTATCAAATTGCAAAGTATGATTGTATTTATGTTTCTAGTAAAGTGTTTGGACTTTTGACAGATGTAGTAAATCCACAGGGAATGCTTGCAATAATTGAAAAGGAAAGTGGAGAAGAGAAGATAAAATACACAGAAGATGTTATAGTTGTTTTAGATGGGATACAAGATCCTGGAAATTTAGGTACAATTTTGAGAACTGTTGATAGTGTTGGGCTTTCGCAGGTTATATTGTCAAAGACAAGCGTTGATGCATATAATCCAAAGGTAGTACGTTCTACAATGGGAGCTATATTTAGAGTCAATATAATAGAATCAGAAGATTTAGTTGCAACTCTTAAAAATCTAAAAAAGCACAAGTTTAAAATTATTGCAACATCTTTAAGTGGCGCAGAA
>CANQXL010000043.1 GCA_947627705.1 uncultured Clostridia bacterium | reverse complement strand
TAATGGAGAGAAATCAGAAAGCACAATTTTACCTAACACATCAAAAACAGAAAGTGACTTTGAAGAAGAAATATTAAAATGCCACACAGAACCAGGATTTGATAGAACAATATACCCTGCAACAACAGAAGGGTGCTTAGTTGCTATGTGTGATATTATTGCATATACCCCATATGATATGGCAGATAGTCTTTATGAAGGATTACTTCCAGAAATTAGCGGAGAACATGAGCAAATACTTCTAAAATTCGGAATAACTCCTGAAGAAATAGATACTGCAAATTCAAGAAAATTATATGATGGAGTTGCAAGAAAAGTACAGATTGCGCTTTTAAAATCACTTATTAAAAATAGTTCCGTAAGTAAAATTTCACTTGATCAAGATACAGCAAATCTTATGTATGAATTTAGAAAAGTTAATCAAGATATGATTTTTGGAGAAAAAGGGAAAAGAGAGTCAGGCGGAATTTATCCAAATGCGATTGAAAAATTAATGATATATTATGCTAATATGATAGAAAATGAAATTGGACTTGAAAATATAAGACAATTAGGCTCTAATAGATTTTTTGCTAAAAGTTTAATGTCAAGCCTTGGTAAAGGGGTTGATGAAGAGTTTATAAGATTTATTACAGGTACAAATGAGAAGATATATGGATTTAATGAAAAAATGCTTAAAGAAGTTGAAAGCAAAGAAGAAAATCCAATGGAATTAAGTTTTGAAAGAAGAATGGCATTAGAATTTGCAGCAGAATATTTATCTACATTAAATGACCATCAATTTTTAAAAATTGCTAAAAACAAAAGAATTATTTCTGAAGTAGAAAACGCACAAATAAGAACAGAATATAGAATAAAATACCAAGAAAATAGTAATGAATCAGAAAATGAAAATGATTTAAATTTATCAGATTTTCAAGAAAATGATGAAGAAGAAAGATAAAATGTAAAATAGTGAATAAATCATTCACACGGGAGAGAATAGGAATAAATGCAAAGAAAACAAGATTATATCAGAAATTTTAGTATAATTGCACATATTGACCATGGGAAATCTACACTAGCTGATAGATTAATAGAAATGACTGGAGTTCTTCCAGAAAGAGAAATGGAATCACAAGTGCTTGATAATATGGAACTAGAAAGAGAAAGAGGAATAACAATTAAGTCACAAGCTGTTAGAATGAAGTATAAAGCAAAGGACGGAATTGAATATACCTTAAACCTTATTGATACCCCTGGGCATGTAGATTTTAATTATGAAGTTTCAAGAAGTTTAGCAGCATGCGATGGAGCTATACTTGTTGTAGACAGTTCACAAGGTGTAGAAGCACAAACACTTGCAAATGTTTATTTAGCGCTTGATAATAATCTTGAAATATTACCTGTTATAAATAAAATTGATCTTCCAAATGCAAGACCTGACGAAGTAAAAAAAGAGATTGAAGATATAATTGGGCTTGATACAGAAGGATGCCCTTGCATATCTGCAAAATCAGGTCTAAATGTTGACGAAGTATTAGAGCAAATAGTTAAAAAAATTCCTTGTCCAAAGGGAGATGAAGACAAAAAAACGAAATGTCTTATCTTTGACTCTTATTATGATAACTACAAAGGTGCAATTGCACATGTTAGAGTTGTTGATGGTAAGGTAAAGACGGGAGATGAAATATTGCTTATGGCTGCAAATAAGGTATTTACTGTTTCTGAAGTTCGGATATTTTGAACCAGGAACTTATGTACCATGTGACGAAATCTCTGCACGGTGAAGTTGGATATATTGCAGCAAGTATAAAGAATTTATCAGATATACACGTTGGTGATACTATAACTCTAAACCAAAATCCAGCATCAGAAAGACTTCCAGGATATAAAAAAGTAAATCCTATGGTTTATTGCGGAATATATCCGATGGATGGAAGCGATTATGAATATTTAAAAACTGCATTAGAAAAATTAAAGTTAAATGACGCTTCACTTGAATATGAACCAGAAACATCTGCAGCACTTGGATTTGGATTTAGATGCGGATTTTTAGGACTTTTACATCTAGAGATAATTGAAGAAAGATTAGATAGAGAATATAATTTAAGCTTAATTACAACATCACCTTCTGTTATATATAAAGTGCATAAAACAAATGGAGATGTATTTGAATTATATAATCCTACAGATTTACCACCTGCTCAAGAAATATCATATATAGAAGAACCTATTGTAAATGCAGAAATATTGACTCCAAAAGAATTTGTGGGTGGAATAATGGAAATTTGTCAAAACAGGCGTGGAAATTATATTGATATGAAATATCTAGACGCAAATAGGGTAACGCTTTGCTATGAACTTCCTTTGAATGAAATTATATATGATTTCTTTGATATTTTAAAATCAAAAACTAAAGGATATGCTTCTTTTGACTACGAATTTAAAGAGTATAGAAGAGCAGATTTAATAAAACTTGATATACATGTAAATGGAGAAGCAGTTGATGCACTTTCATTTATAGTGCATAAAGATAACAGTTACGCAAGGGGCAAAAAAATGGTTGAGAAATTAAAAACATCTATACCAAGGCAATTATTTGCAATACCTTTACAAGCAGTTGTAGGTGGCAAAATAATCGCAAGAGAAACCATTTCTGCAATGAGAAAAGATGTGCTTGCTAAGTGTTATGGTGGAGATATATCAAGAAAGAAAAAATTACTTGAAAAGCAGAAAAAAGGAAAGAAGAAAATGAGACAAATAGGAAATGTTGAAATACCACAAGAAGCCTTCCTAAGTGTTCTTAAATTAGATGACGAATAATAAAATAACAAGAGAGGATGATTTATATGAAATTAACATACAAAGAAAAAGAATATAATTACGAAGAAGGACAAACAATTTACGAAATACTTAAGGAAGAAATAGATAAAAGAGATAAAGAAATTATAACATGTAATTTCAATAATGAAATAAAAAGCTTGAATTATAAACCATCTCAAGATGGAAAAGTAGAATTGTTAGATTATACCGATACAGAAGGAAAAAGAGTTTATGTAAGGGGTATAATGTATGTAATGGCAATGGCTATAAATGAAATTTACAAAAATGACGCATTTTTAACTATAAATTATCAACTTGATAATTCTATGTTCTGTACATTTGATAATATAGAAATAACGGAAGAAATATTAGAAGAAATAAGAATTAAAATGACAGAAATAATAGATGCAGATTATAAAATAACAAAGGCGCACATGACAGTTGATGAGGCTAAAGAATTTTATAAAAAAGAACAAAATTTAAGAGGCATACTTCAAATTAACAAAGAAACAAAAGAAACTATTTCTCTATATTATTGTAATGATTACTATAATTATTTCTATGGAGTTATGCCTATCTCAACAGGATATGTTAAAGTATTTGAACTTGTAAAGTATAAAAATGGATTTTTACTTAGATATCCTAGCAAATCAAATCCAAATGAATTACCAAAATTTAATGATAATAGAAAATTAAACTCAACCCTTCAAGAATACGAAGCAATACATAAAGTATTAAAACTTGATACAATATACAGATTAAATAAAAGAGTTAAAGAAGATGGTGCAAAGGAAACAATTCTTCTTGCAGAAGCTCTTCATGAGAAAAAAATATCAGATATTGCAGACGCAATAAAAAAACAAGATAAAGTAAAAATGGTTCTTATTGCAGGACCATCATCTTCACGGGAAAACAACTTTTGCTAAAAGATTAGGAATACAGTTAAGATTAAATGGAATTCAGCCAAAGACATTATCTGTTGATAACTATTTTGTAGAAAGAGAACAAAATCCAGTAGACGAAAATGGCGAGTATGACTTTGAATGTATAGAAGCAGTTGATTTAAAATTGTTTAATGAGCATATTCTTAAATTGCTTTCTGGAGAAGAAATAGAACTTCCTACATTCGATTTTTCAACAGGTCATAAAAAATATAATGGAAATAAAATGAAACTTGAAGAAAATGAAGTATTAGTTATTGAAGGGATACATTGTTTAAATGATAAGCTTACAGAATCAATACCAAGAGATAAAAAATTCAAAATATATATAAGTGCTCTTACAGTACTAAACATAGATTATTATAATAGAATTTCAACAACAGATACAAGAATAATAAGAAGAATAGTAAGAGATTACAGATATAGGGGATATTCAGCAAAAGAAACCTTGCAAAGATGGAATTCAGTTGTAAATGGTGAGAAAAAATATATTTTCCCATTTCAAGAAGAAGCAGATGCAATGTTTAATTCTTCTATAGTATATGAACTTGGTGTCTTAAGAGAGTATGCACTTCCAATACTTGAAGAAATAAAAAAGACTGATGCAGAATATGCAGAAGCTAAGAGATTAATAACTTTATTAAGTTATTTCAGAAAAATTGACACAGAATATATTCCAGAGAGTTCAATTCTACGTGAATTTATTGGTGGAAGTATATTTAAATATTAATATAGGTAAATTTAATTTACCATAAAATTTGCTACATAGCAGTTATATCATGGAATAATTGTTATAAAAAGGTTTATAGGTAACCTTTTAAAACCTAAATATATTATACAAGGAAGAAATAAAATTGGGCGCAAAATTTACAGAAATTGACGAAGGATTTATATGTGAAAATTGCGGCATGAATGTTCCACCACTTGGTTATTCTTGCAGAAATCATTGTCCAAAATGTTTGTATTCAAAACATGTAGATATAAATCCAGGAGATAGAGAAGAAACATGTCATGGATTACTTAAACCAATTGATATAGAAATAAATCCTAAAAAGGGTTATGTAATTGTTTTTAAGTGTATAAAGTGTGGTCAAATTAGAAAAAATAAAGTTGCACAAGACGATAATATGGACATGATATTGGATATTATGAAACATAAATCAATTTAAACTACTATGGCAATACAAACTAATGTAAAAGAGGTGTATAGTTTGAAAAATAATATTGTAAGATACATATTTGTCGTAATGGCAATACGGATTGATATTATATGCTGTATATTATATATACAATCATGATGAGAAAATATCTGAAAAAGATACAAATACAATTGTAGAAACAGAAGCATATAGCAAAACTTCAAGTTTAAGGCTTGGAATATCTAATTTAGATACTTTAAATCCTGTCATTTCAAAGAATCAAAATGTTCAAGATATATCAAAGCTAATATATGAACCATTATTTGATATTACAAAAGATTTTAAATTAGAAAATAAACTTGCAACAGAATGGTCAAAAGTTGATGCAAAAACTTATCTTGTATCATTAAGAGAAAATGTAAAATGGCAAAATGGATCTGACTTTGTTTGTGATGACGTAATATATACAGTAAATGCGATAAAATCTTTAGGAGAAAATTCAATATATTTTTCTAACGTATCTAATATAGAGCATATAGAAACTGTAGGAAGCAATATAATAAAGATATTTTTATATGAAGAAAAACCTTTCTTTGAGTATAATTTGACTTTCCCAATAATATGCCATTCATTCTTTGGAGATGGAAATATAGCAGATTCTGATAAAAATAACATTCCTTTGGGAACTGGAAAATACATGATAAAATCTGTTGATGTAAATTCAGCAATCGAATTAAAGCAAAATCAAAGCTGGTGGGGAATTAAAGATACTGAACTTAAAGTAGATACTATAACTGTTAGAATATATCCAGGAATTTCTGAACTTTATAATGCGTATAAACTTGGTGGTCTAGATATGATTACTGCTAAAAGCTTAAATATTGAAGATTCAATTGGAACAATTGGATCAAATACTCAAGAATATTATGGAAGAGAATTTGATTACCTTGCGTTAAATTGTACTGATAATTTATTGTCTAAAAAAGAAGTTAGACAAGCTATAAATTATGGAATAGACAGAAAAGAAATTATAAATACAGTATATGCGGGTAAATACAAAATTGCTGATTTTCCACTTTCATATGGAAGTTATCTTTATGAAGAAAACAAGGAATCAATAGAAATGAATCAGGAAAAAGCAAAACAATTTCTTCAAGATTCGGGATGGACTTTATCAAAAAATGTGTGGCAAAAAAAGGAAGGATATTCAACTTTAAGATTGAAATTAAATCTTGTTGTGCAATCAGAAAATGAAAATAGAGTTAAAGTTGCAAACATCATAAAGGAAGATTTGGAAAAAATAGGAATACAAGTTACTATAATTTCAGCAAAAGACAAAACATTTGAAAATTATTTAAAGAATAAAAATTACGATATGATTTTGACAGGTGTAACTGTTCGGAATCAGCCCAGATATAAGTAAGTACTTTTCTGAAGGAAATTTAGCAAATTATTCAAATGAAGAAGCAAATTCAATAATTAATGAACTATATAATATATCGGATGAAAAAACGCTAAAAGAAAAATACAAAACATTACAAAGTATCTATCAAACAGACAGACCATATATTGGATTATATTTTAGTAGACTTATAACAATTTATGGTAAGAACTTTAGCTTAACGCCTGATAATAACTGGTTTAATCCATTTTATGATATAAAAAATTGGCGTGAAAAAAATTAAAAAAATTTTGAAAAAAGTATTGACCTAAAAAAATAATAAGTATATAATAATAGCAAACATACGTTTAACAAATTTCAAAAAATTATCTTGAAGTTTGGACATAAAAGGGAGGAAATAAAAATGGCAAACGAAAACAACGAAAAAAAACAAGCATTAGAAGCAGCAATGGGGCAAATAGAAAAACAATTTGGTAAAGGTTCAGTTATGAGATTAGGAGACTTTAAAGCAATGAATGTAGAAGCAATATCTACAGGAGCTTTAAGTCTAGATATAGCACTTGGAATTGGAGGAGTTCCTAGAGGCAGAATAATAGAAATATATGGTCCAGAATCTTCTGGTAAAACAACTCTTGCATTACATATAATTGCAGAAGCACAAAAACAAAATGGTGAAGCTGCATTTATAGATGCAGAACATGCACTAGATCCAGTATATGCAAAAAATTTAGGGGTAGATATAAATGAACTTATTGTTTCACAACCAGATACAGGAGAGCAAGCATTAGAAATTGCAGAATCATTAATAAGAAGTGGTGCATTAGATGTAATAGTTGTTGACTCAGTTGCAGCTCTTGTACCTAAGGCAGAAATTGATGGAGATATGGGAGATTCACATATTGGTCTTCAAGCTAGACTTATGTCACAAGCATTAAGAAAACTTGCAGGAGCAGTTAATAAATCTAAAACAGTTATTATATTTATAAACCAATTAAGAGAAAAAGTAGGAATTATGTTTGGAAATCCTGAAACAACAACAGGTGGTAGAGCATTAAAATTCTATGCATCAGTAAGAATGGATATAAGAAAAATAGAAAACATAAAACAAGATGGAGAAGTTATTGGAAATAGAGCTAGAGTTAAAATAGTTAAAAATAAAGTCGCTCCACCATTTAGAGAAGCAGAATTTGATATACTTTATGGTAAAGGAATATCAAAAGAAGGAAATATTTTGGATATAGCTGTTAATTTAGACATAATTGTTAAGAGCGGTTCATGGTTTAGTTATAAAGGAGAAAGAATTGGCCAAGGTAGAGAAAACGTAAAGAAATATTTAACAGATAATCCAGAAGTAATGGCTGAGATAGAAGCTAAAATCAGAGAAAACATGGAGCAAGCTTTTGAAAATTCTTTAAGTGACGATAAGTCAGAAGATTCAGAAGTAGAAGAAAGTGAGTTAGACTAATGTATACACCAGAACAATTTGACGAAAAAAAGACACAAGTCATGAAATATATTTTGTATAAAAAAAGAACAGAAAGTGAAGTAAGAAATAAATTTCTTCATACAATAGAAGAAAATTTGCTTGATGACATAATAGAATATTTAAAAGAAGCAGGATATATAAATGATAAGGATTATATAAGAAGACTTGTTAATGAGTACATAAATTTAAAAAACATGTCAATAAGAGAAATGAAAAACAAAATATATTCAAAAGGTATATATGCAGACGAAATAGAAGATTACATAAATGAAAATAAAGAGATGCTTGAAGAGTACGAGCTAAAATCTGCTAAAAAACTAATAGAGAAGAAAAAGAATATAGAAAAACCAAAGTTAAAGAATTACCTTGTAAACAAAGGATTTGATCCAGATATAATAAATAAACTCTTAAAAGAAGAAAATTAAATAAACAAAACTATATTGAAAACAAAAGGAGAAAGGTATGCCAAACGTATTACTATTAGAAACAAATAAACTGCAGATAAAAATAGAAAATTTCGAAGGACCACTTGATTTACTTTGTCATTTAATAGATAAAAATAAAATGGATATATATTCAATAAATTTAAATCAAATAACAGAACAGTATATAGAATATATAAACAAAATGAAAGAACAGAGACTTCAAATAAGCAGTGAATTTATAGTTATGGCGTCTGCTCTTTTACTTATTAAATCAAAAGGACTTCTTCCAAATTCAGAAAACTCAGACGAAGAAGAACTTACAGAAGAAGAATTAATAAGAAGAATAGTAGAGTACAAAAAATATAAAGAAGTAATATCTAAATTAAAAGAATTATATAATACATATTCAGATAGAATTTTTCGAAGTACAGAAAATATAGAATTACCAAAACAAAGTTTAGAAAAAAACTATGAAAGTTCTATAATTCCAACATTATATGAAGATGTAATGGAAAGGTATAATGTTAGAAAAAATGTTAATGCGGAAAATATCGAGAAAATTGCTATAAGAGATACGTATACTGTAGGAAGTAAAGTAAAAGAAATTTTTAGAGAGCTTATAAAAAGACCAAGATTTGTTTTTAATAAAATGTATACACTTTCAAAATGCAATAAAGCGGAAGTTGTGACAGCATTTACTGGACTTTTAGAGTTATCTAGAAGAAATAAGGTACAAACAAAGCAGGAAGAATTATTTGGAGATATTACTGTAGAAAAAAGAAAAAAACAAATTGCAAGTTAAGTATAAATTTACAAAAAATGGTAAAACTAGAAATATACAGAAAAACTTTATATAGGTTAAAATCAAGAAAAGATTTTCCTATAAATAAAAAGGAGATTATGTATGTTATGAATCTAGTTTTACTATTTTTTTGTGTATTTTTAGTCTTGGTTATACTTATACTTTTTTCAAGCATCAGATTAAAAATCAAAATAAAATATATGAACAATGATAAGCAAAATAAAATAACATCAGTATATTTAGAATTTTATCTACTTGGACTTGTTAAAATTGCAAGAAAAAAGATATCAAATAAAATGCTTGAGAAATTCAATATAAGCAATAAATTTAAATCAATAAAACAAGATGTAAAAATGGTAAATTCGACAAAGGAAATGAAGGTCATAAATAAACTAAAATTGAAAGTAAAAAAATTTGATTTGAAATTAGACATTGGAACCGAGAATGCAGTTATAACTGCATATGCTACTGCAATTATTTCTTCTTTAATACGGAATATTTTTAAGAAATTCTCCACCTAAAAAAACAAATTTTGAAGTAATACCATTGTATTATTCTGGAAATTTTATAAAAATTAACCTAAATTGTATATTTAGTGCAAAAGTAGTACATATTATCTATGTAATATATATTTTATGGAAGAAAGGAAGGAAGAACAATGAGCGAACATCCTATAGAAGGACTTATGATGACAGCTATGAATAGTATTCAAGATATGATTGATGTAAATACAATAATAGGAGAACCAATAGAAGCTAACGATAATGTTGTAATAATTCCAATATCTAAAGTTTCATTTGGGTTTGCAGCAGGAGGAAGTGAGTTCAAAGGCGAAACAGTAAATGAATATTCAAAAAAGGAAGAAGAGGAACAAGTGCAGTATCGTTTACCATTTGGTGGTGGTAGTGGAGCAGGAGTTAATATTAACCCAATTGCGTTTTTAGTTGTTCAATCAAATAATGTAAAAATACTTCCAGTTAGTCACTCTTCAGCCGTGGACAAACTTTTAGACTATGTTCCAGATGCAATTGATAAAGTTAATTGTTTAGTTAATAAGCAAATGCAAATGAAATCAGACGAAAAGGCTAAAAAAGAAGAAAAGAAAGAACAGCAGACAAAAGAAACAAAAAAAGAAGCTAAACAAGAAAAATCACAAAGTGCAAGTACTAGGACAAGACCAAGAAGAGGAA
Source organism: uncultured Clostridia bacterium (assembly GCA_947627705.1). Lineage (GTDB taxonomy): Bacteria > Bacillota > Clostridia > TANB77 > CAG-508 > JAAWPK01. The sequence goes on along the minus strand of CANQXL010000043.1, from coordinate 1,353 downwards.
GAACAAGAAATGCTGATACATTAGAATACGAATATAACGAAGTACCACAGGAAGACGATATACTTATGGATATTGACGAATTAGAAGATTTTGATGACTAATAAGATTAATATAATAAAAGAAAAAATTAATAATAATAAAAGCGATAAAATAAATGCAATAAAATAAAAATGATAAATATGAATAAATATAACATAAAAGAATAAAAATATATAAAACATAAGAAATTTCAATCTCGGAGGAATACATGGTTATAGATGTTGGATACCTAAAGAAAGTTACAAAAAGGATTGTAATATTATTACTTACATTAATTCGGAATATATCTTGCTTTCAAAATGGCTGTATTTTACATGCCATTTTTGATTGCATTTATAATAGCATTAATTGTAGAACCTGCAATAAAATATTTGAACAAAAAAGATAATTTTACAAGAAAAACAAACGCTATAATAGTTCTTGTAATCGTATTTGCAATTATAGTACGGACTTTTAATAGGTGGAATAACATTATTTATTGACGAAGGTGCAAATTTACTAAAAATGCTAAATGAATATGTAGGAGACGGATATCGGATACATTATGGGATTTATAGATAACCTTAAGTTTGAAGAATTTCAAATTTCTGAAGAAGTCATAAACATATTAAAGAATTCTATTACAACCTTTTTAAATAATTTATCGAGTTGGATTACAAATTTCTTATCTTATATGTTATCTATGATATCTTCTATTGCAACAGTTGGTATATACACAGTTATAACAATACTTGCAACATATTTTATATGCGCCGACAGAATATATATATTAGATCAAATAGAGCACCATTTTCCAAAAGAATGGGTTAAAAAGCTAAGTAAAAATATCAGAAAAATAACGAAACTTTTGGGTGGATATTTGAAAGCACAAGTTATATTAATTGCAATTAATTTTATTCTTGTATTAATTCGGATTATTTATGCTTAAAATGTTTAAAATCAATGTTGGATATCCATTAATTATGGCTTTACTTATAGCATTTGCAGATGCCCTTCCAATACTTCGGCTCAGGAACAATAATGATTCCATGGGCAATAATTGCGGCAGTGCAAGGGGATATAAATCTAGCTATATCTTTATTTGTTTTATATATTGTAATAACAATTGTAAGACAACTTTTAGAACCAAAAGTTGTAAGCAATCAAATAGGAGTACACCCAATATTTACGTTAATTGCTATGTATACAGGTTATAAAACAATTGGAATACTTGGCATGCTTATTCGGCCCAATTGTAATTATAATTTTAAAAGCAATATTTGAAACATTAATAGACAAAGGTATAGTAAAAACAATTTTCGATAAAAGATAAAT
>CANQXL010000042.1 GCA_947627705.1 uncultured Clostridia bacterium | reverse complement strand
AGTGGGCTAAAAAACTCATTTACAGGAAGGGAGAAAAAAGAAAAATGAAAAAGTACAAAAGCGAAAGTACAAAAAGAGTAAGAAGTACAAAGAGTACTGTAAGAAACAACTTAAGAAAGGAGCAAGGTATTACGTTAGTTGCACTTATTATTACAATAATTGTGTTAATCATACTAGCTGCAGTAACAATTATCTCTATTAATAACATGCAACTTATACCACTAGCAATAAATGGAACACAAAACTATGCAATAGCACAAGAGAATGAAGGAAAGCTAGTAAATGACATAACAGATTTAGTATTAGGAGCAATAGATAATATTGAAAATGGAGAGTATTTTGAAGAAAAAAAGACAGTAAATGGAAAGGAAGGAACAAGTAAGAACCCAACAATACCAAAAGGATTTAGACCAGTAAGTACAGAAGGAGCAGTATGGAAAAAGACAGGAGAGCAGACAGATTATAATAATGGATTGGTAATAGAAGACACAGAAGGAAATCAATTCGTATGGGTACCATGTTATGTAAAAGATGCAGAAGGAGCAGATACAAGTGTAACAGAATATAAACAACATACATATGCAGGAACAGCAAGTAAAAAGGACGATACAAATGGCTCAACAGAAGATACAGAAGGAGAAGGAAACTGGAAGACATATCACTACACAAAATATGGAAATAACTGGAAAGATGATGCAAGTGGTTATGGAGTAACAAGTGTAAAGAAATATGGAGGCTTTTGGATAGGAAGATATGAAGCAGGTGTGCCAGAGAATGCAAGCTTCTATTCAAAAGGGGAAGCTGGGGCAGCATATGTATATAATTCAGAAACTAAAAATGTAACAAGTGAAACAAAAGATGGTGAAGGAGAAATAAAATTAAAGCCAGTAAGTAAAAAAGGATACTTCAGTTGGAATTTTATTACCCAAAGTAATGCCAAAACAGTATCAGAGCAAATGTATGAAGGAAATGATAGTATAGATAGTAAATTAATAGATAGTTATGCATGGGATACTGTAACAGAGTGGATAGCGAATACAGATGCTAAAGGAAAGGACACAGGTAAAACTGTAACAGATAGTTCTAAAATACGGAAATTATTTAGACAATCAATCATCTTATACAGGAAGATATGCAGAGCATATATGGGTAAGTTTAAAGCAATCAGTAACAGATGGAAAAACAGGTTGGATGTTTGCAACAAAGTATCAAAATAAAACTACTAACTTGCAATCTGTGAAAAAAACAAATGAATATGATGCATATGTAAAAAATGGACTATTTGTTCAAAATAACGAATTCAACAGCACAAATAACGAATTTGACACAAGAATAGAAATACCAACAGGAAGCTACGAAGGCTCAAAGTTAAGAAATATCTATGATTTAGCTGGAAATATGTATGAATGGACAACGGAAGTGGGAGACCATAGCACGGCAGATCCAGAACCAGACAAAATTAACATAACACGGTAGTTTTGCTGTCCTTCGTGGCGGTAGCTTCCCTGGCAATGGTGCTGGTCTTCCGCTTTGCTATCGCTGTGGCGCTTATAGATCGTCTACTGGTTTGGATGTATACATCGGTTTTCGCGTCGTGCTTTATATGAGATAAAAGGGGAATGTACGGGAATGTTACAGAGAATGTACAGAATTTTGCGAAAAGTATCAAGTTTTATGGCATGGGTTTAAACAATAAAAGATTCGAAGTCAGTTATTGTAACAAACGAGAATAAATATAACAAGAGAAAGGAATTAGACAATCATATTATATGTCTAATTCCTTTTTAAAAATTGTTTTGATATGAATTTTCAATATAAATTTTTAATGAAAAAACACTTGCAAATTTGCAATAAAATGATATAATTTTATTGTGTAAATATCGTATTTAAGATTTGTTTTTTGGTAGCAATTTTTAAATTGATATAAAAGAGCAAAAGCATTAAGAGCTTTACTCAAAATCCATTTTTAGAAAGGAAATTAAGAATGGGAAATATTGTAGTTTTAGACGAGTTAACGATTAATAAAATAGCAGCTGGAGAAGTTATAGAAAGACCAGCATCAGTTATAAAAGAAATGGTAGAAAACTCGATAGATGCAGGTGCAAAAAATATAAATGTTGAAATAAAAAATGGTGGAATATCATACATAAGAATTGCAGACGATGGAAAAGGAATAGATAAAGAAGATTTAGAACTTTCATTTGAAAGACACGCTACATCTAAAATTAGAAGTGCAGAAGATTTAAGTGAAGTAAAATCAATGGGGTTCAGAGGAGAAGCATTAGCAAGTATTGCAGCAATTGCAAAAGTAGAAATGGTATCTAAAACTGCTGATGCAGATACAGGATACAAAATAAATGTAGAAGGCGGAAATGTAAAGAATATAGAAGAAATAGGTTGCCCAAATGGAACTACATTTACAGTTGAAGAGCTTTTTTATAACACACCAGTAAGATATAAGTTTTTAAAAAAGGATTACACAGAAACAGGCTATATAGAAGATGTAATTACAAGGCTTGCACTTATACATCCAGAAATAGCTTTTAAATTAGTGAATTCAGGTAAAACAATCATACAAACAACTGGCGATGGAGATATGAAAAATGTAATATACAGTATATATGGAAAAACTGTTGCATCAGCTTGTTTGAATGTTAATTACGAATTTGAAGGAATGAGAGTAACAGGTATAGTTGGTAAACCAGAAATTGCAAGATCAAATAGAGCAAATCAAATTTTCTTTGTAAATAAGAGATATATTAGAGATAGAATACTATCAAATAGTGCAGAAAAAGCATTTAAGGGAATGATTCCAATCGGAAAATTTGGATTTTTAGTTTTAAACATAGAGTGCAATCCAAGTGAAGTTGATGTAAATGTTCACCCTGCAAAGCTTGAAGTAAGATTTAAGGAAGAACAAAAAGTATTTAAAGCTGTATATTGTGCGATTCAAGATACGCTTTTAAAAGCTGAACTTGTTGCAAATTCAGAAACACCTATAACAGGAAAACTAGGTAAAGAAAATGACACTGAAGAAAAAGACAAAGAGTTTGAAGAAGATAAAGAACCTGCAAAATCTACATTATCTGGATTATTTAGAAAAATAGCTAAAAATGCTAATGAAAATGATGTATATGATAGTAGCAATGTAATAGAAAGTATTTTTAGAAGTAAAAATACAGAAGGAACAGAAGAAAAAAAGGAAGAAAGTATTCAAGTTAAAGAAGAAAAAGATGGAGATATAGCATATAAAGAAATGAGCAAAATTGATGCAATTAGAGAGAAGTATGGACTTGGCTCATATTCAAATAATGCACAAAAACAAGAAGAAAAAGAGAAAAAAATAAACAATGAAGAACAAATAAAAAATACTATAAATGAATTTTTGCAAATGGGCGAAAATTTAACAGCAGAACAAATAAGAGAAAAAATATCTAAAATTGCTCAGGCAAATGTAAATGATAATAGTAAAGAAATTGTAAATACAGAAAAATTAATAAACGAGAATATTGTAAATGAAGATGTAATTAACGAAAATGCAGAAAATGAAAATGCAGAAAAAGAAGATACACCTTCAATAGACACAGAAAATACACTTTTAGAAAATGAAGACAAGTATTCTACAAAAGTAATTAATTTTAATGGATTACTTGAAGATAAAGAAAATGAAGTAGATACATCAAATGAATCTAATGGTACTAGTGAAATACAAAATGAAGAAAATAAAATAGAAAGTGAAGAAGACAAAATACAAATTGAAGATAATACTCAAAATATAGAAAAAGTTCAAAATAAACCAGGAGATATACTTCTTAATATTTTACAAGCAAAAAGTAAGAGAGAAGAAGAAAAACAAGAACCAATAGCACCAATCGGGAAATTTGACGATATGTATGAGCAAATATTTGGAAATGCAACTGCAAACGCAAAAGCAATAGAAAAAGAAGAACAAGAAAAATCAAATGCAAATGATATTGTAAATAGCAATATGAATATATTTGAAGATTCAGAAGAATATAAGGAGCAAATCCCATACAAAATTATTGGCATAGCATTTAAAACATACATAATTTTGGAAATTGAAGACGAATTATACATTTTAGATCAACACGCAGCACATGAAAGAATAATGTATGAAAAGGTAAAGAAGAATTATTATTCTAACGAAGAAAAAGATTCACAGCTTATGTTACTTCCAGATATAATAACTTTAACACATAAAGAGATGGACATAGCAAGAGAAAATATGGACAAGTTTGAAAAAGCAGGGTTTGTTTTAGAAGAATTTGGGGATAACACAATTAAACTTACAGGAGTACCAAATATATGCTTGGATTTAGATACAAAAGAGTTATTCCTAGAAACACTTGACGAAATTAATACAGTTGCAAGAACTGCAAAACAAGAAATAGAAGAAAGGTTCATAGCTACAATAGCATGTAAAGCAGCAGTAAAGGCTAATATGGCACTTACAGTAGAAGAAGTTCAAAAATTGCTTGACGAACTACTTAAACTTCCAAATCCATTCACTTGCCCACATGGAAGACCTACAGCAATCAAACTTAGCAAAACAGATATTGAAAAGAAATTCGCAAGAAGAAAATAGTACAAGGGGGAGAATAAATGGCAGTAATAAAAGGAATAGCAGGTATAATACTTATAATTGCTTGTGTTGCCATATATCATAATACAAATTCATTTGAAACCAAAGGAAGAATTATATATATAGTAGTAGGTATGATTTTAATGTATTTTGTCACATCAGTACTTTGCTATATAAATTTAAAGGGAGTAGAAATAAAAAATGAACAAGCATTACATGATATTTTATCAGTTGTAAAAATGATTTTCACACCATTAAATGCAATGGTAATGCTTAGCCTTATTGGAAATACACTAGGAAAAGCAAAAGATCAAGTAATAGATACAGATAAAGCAGGAAAAAGATTATTAATACTAGCTATTGTATTTATTATAATTTTGATATTTGAAACAAATTACATAGGACATTTTATAAAAGGATTACTTGCATAAAAAGGAGAAAATCAATGCCTAAACCAAAAGTAATAGTTATTGCAGGACCAACAGCATCTCGGAAAAACTAAGCTATCAATAGAACTCGCAAAAAAAATCAATGGAGAAATAATTTCTGCAGATTCAATGCAAATATACAAAAAATTTAATATTGGTAGTGCAAAACCTACGAAGGAAGAAATGCAAGGAATTAAGCATTATTTAATAGATTTTGTGGAGCCAGATAAAAGATATAGTGTTGCAGAATATAAATTGCAAGCAATAGAATGTATAAAAAATATTTTAAATAACAAGAAAGTTCCAATTGTTGTTGGTGGAACAGGTCTGTATATTAATTCATTAATATATGGAATAGATTATCCAGACGTAAAAATAAATGAAAAATATCGTCAGGATTTGGAAATAGAAGCAGAAACAGAAGGACTTGAAAAATTGTATAAAAGGGCAAAAGAAATTGATCCCATTTCAATGCAAAATATATCAATTAATGATAAAAAAAGAATAATTAGAATTCTTGAAATTTATAAAGAAACAGGAAAAACAAAAACACAGGTAGAAGAAGAATCAAGGAAAAATGGAATAGAGTTTGATTATAAACTTTTTGTTACAAATATGGAAAGGGAAAAGCTTTATGATAGAATAAACAAAAGAGTAGACATTATGATAGAGCAAGGACTTATAGAAGAAGTAAAAGAAATATTACAAGAATATAAGGAATTTCCAACATCTATGCAAGCTCTTGGATATAAAGAAACAAAGGAATATTTAGACCGGAAAAATTACCAAAGAAGAAATGGTAGAAAAAATAAAAATGGAAACCAGAAGATATGCAAAAAGACAGCTAACATGGTTTAGAAAGATTAAAGATGCAATATGGTTAGATATGTGTGATGCTGAAGAAGAAAATATTAAAAAGATAATGGAGGTTTTAGAAAAGTAAATGAGTGGAAAACAAATGAAGCATAATGTAAAGAAAAAAATACTTGCAATAGTATCACTTATGCTTGCATTAGTAATACTCGTGTTCTTTTTCATTAGCTTAGTTCAGCTGATAGCAGAACCTTCAAATGTTTTTGTCGTAGAAGAAGGAAGTATATACGAAGAAGAAACAACATATGCATATATCGTTAGAAGAGAAAAAGTACTATATGGAGAAAACTATAAAAATGGACTTGTAGAGATAAAACAGGAAGGAACAAAAGTTGCAAAAGGAGAAAATATATTTAGATATTATAGTAATAATGAAGATTCGCTTAAACAAAAAATATCTGAATTAGATACAGAAATACAAGAAACTCTTGAAGGGCAAACTCAAGCATATTCAGCAGATATACAGATATTAGATAATCAAATAGAAGACGATTTACAAAAATTATTATCAACAAATAATATAGTAGATATAGAAGAATATAGAGCAAATATATCAGATTTATTAGTAAAAAAAGCAAAAATTGCTGGAGAACGTAGCCCATCTGGTTCATATTTAAAAAGCTTGATAGAAAAAAGAAGATCATATGAAGAAGAATTAAATAATGGGCAAGAATACATAAAAGCAGATACTACAGGTGTTGTATCATACAAAATAGATGGACTAGAAGAAGAATTAAGCCCTGATAATTTTGCAAATTTAAATAAAAAGATGTTAGAAAGCTATAATATAAAAACAGGGCAAATGGTTGCATCTAGCTCTGAAGCGGGAAAAATAGTAGATAATTTTGAGTGTTATTTAGTTGTATTTTTAAAGTCAGAAGAAGCTAAAAATGCAAAGTTAGGAGACTATGTTAATTTAAGATTGTCAGATACGACTGAGATAGATGCTACAATAGACAGTATAACTGAGCAAGACGAAGACTTAATGATAATATTTAAAACAAACAAAGCAGTTCAAGATTTAATTTCATACAGAAAAATATCAATAGATGTTATTTGGTGGAGTTATTCTGGACTTAAAATACCAAATTCATCAATCATGACAGATGAAGATGGAGTAAATTATGTAATAAGGAATAGGACAGGATATCAAGACAAAATACTAATAAAAATCCAAAAAACAAACAAAAATTATTCAATTATAACAAATTATTCGGACGAAGAATTAAAAGAACTTGGCAAAAATACAGAAGATATGTTATCAAGAAAGAGAATAAGTCTATATGATGAAATAGTTACTGATCCCAAAGAATAGTATTACAATAATATTACAAAAAGATTAAAAAAAAATTACAATCAAAAAAACTATTGACAAAATGATTTAAAAGTAAGATACTATATATAGACAAAAATCACAAAGGAAAAATTAGGAGGGTAATAGCATGGCGGGAAGCAATTTGGTAAATAAATTTTGGAACTTTTTCGGAGTTGAACAAGACGACGAAGATGAAGAAGATCTAGAAAACTATGACTATGAACAAGATAATGAAGAAGAAGAAGACGAAGGAGAAGAAAGACGACTATTTGGAAGAAAGAACAAAGTCGTTAGTATGCCACAAGCTAATCAAATAAAAATGGTAATATCTCAACCAACAACATTTGAACAATCAGAAGAGATTTGCCAATATTTAAAAGAAAGAAAATCTTGTATTGTTAATCTAGAATATGTAAATAAAGATGTAGCAAGAAGAGTAGTAGACTTCATAAGTGGTGGCGTTTATGCTTTAAATGGACATATACAAAAGATATCTAATTCAATATTTTTAATTGCGCCAGCAAATTATGATATAGCTAATGAGATGGGAAGAGAAGAAGTAAAAAGTAAACTTTCAGTATCATGGCTTAAATAAATATTGATAACAATAAAAGGCGAAATTAATGTTAAATTTCGTCTTTCTTGTATATAAAAACTAACTGGAAGGGAGAAAGAATATGATTACACCATTAGACATCGAAAATAAAAAATTCTCAAAAAGAGCGCTTAACGGATACAGTACAGAAGAGGTAGACGATTTTCTAGATGAAGTAACAGTTGCATATGAGAAAATATATAAAGAATCGTCTGATGCTAAACAAACGATAGAAAATCTTAATGCTGAACTTGCAAAGTATAAACAAATGGAATCAACACTTCAAAATACACTTCTTATGGCGCAATCAACAGCAGAAGATGTTAAGAATGTAGCAAAACAACAAGCAGAAATCATAGTAAATGAAGCTCAGTCAGCTGCAAAAGAAGAACTCCTAAAACTAGATTCCGAAATCAAATTAAAAGAAAAGGAATTAGAAGATTTACAAAAGCAATTTGATATATATAAAGCAAAGATGGAATCTTTACTTATATCACAATTAGAATTATTAAAAGATTCAAAAAGAGATCAAGACTAATAAAAAACGCATAAATTTAAAATACACCCAAAATATCAGATTTTTATCTAATATTTATGGGGTATTTTTTTTCCGCAATAATAATATTATATTAAAGAACAGCTTAAATTATTTATTTTTAAGAGCTTTGCTGTCGCAGTCTACAGATTATAAAATTATATGTAGACTGCTCCACTTCGCACTCGCTTCGCTCGTTTGGTCGCTTACGCAGCTCCTTAAAAATAAATAATTTAAGCTATTCTAATAAAAAACTATTATTTCTGTAATAATAGCTTAAAAGATTTATATTAAAAAGCTAGATTTTTGACATAGATTGTGATATAATTCAAAAGAATTAAAAAAGAAAAATGAAAAAGTAATGTAGAAGATATTTGTGTTTTTTGCAAGTGTATCTATATTAAATGCAAGAAAGGAATGATAATAAAATGGAAAGAGTAAGAGGATTTGAAGTAGCAAAGGGATTTGAAACGCAAGGAATAAATATGCCAGTTCGTAAAACAAAGTATTCAGCAGGATATGATATTGAAGCTGCAGAAGACATAACTATTCCATCATTCAAAAAAGGAATGAATCCATCATTTGTAAAAACAGGACTTAAAGCATACATGCAAGAAGACGAATATTTAAAATTGTGTAATAGAAGTTCAAACCCAAAGAAAAAGGGATTAATACTTGCAAATAGTATAGGAGTGATAGATGCTGATTATTATGGAAATCCAGACAATGATGGACATATAATGTTTGCATTTTATAATGTAAAAGAAGAAGATGTTCAAATAAAAAAAGGAGAAGTTATCCGGACAAGCAATTTTTGAGAAATTTTTAATTGCAGATAATGACGAAGCAGAAGGAACAAGACTTGGCGGATTTGGCTCAACATCAAAATAATTTTGAAAAATATAAAAAAAGCACAAAACAAAATATAGTTACAGAGTAAACATACATAAATAAAATTTAATTTAAACATTAATAAAAAACAAGAAAGGACTAAATACAATGAATGCAATTGAAATTAGAAACAAATTTTTAAATTATTTTAAAGGAAAAAATCATAAAATAATACCGAGCGCACCATTAATTCCAGAAAATGATCCATCTGTATTATTCACAACAGCTGGAATGCACCCACTTGTACCATATCTACTTGGCGAAAAACATCCAGAAGGAACAAGACTTGCAGATTATCAAAAATGTTTAAGGACAGTAGATATTGATGAAGTAGGAGATAACAGACATTTAACGTTTTTTGAGATGCTAGGAAATTGGTCATTAGGAGACTATTTCAAAGAAGATTCCATAAAATATAGCATGGAATTTTTAACTAAGGAACTTAATATTCCAATCGAAAAATTGTCTGTTACATGTTTTAAAGGAGATAATGATGCCCCAAGAGATGAAGAAACGGCAAGAATCTGGCAAGAAAATGGAATGCCAAAAGAAAGAATATATTTCTTTGGAAAAGACGATAACTGGTGGATAGCAGGAGATACAGGACCATGTGGACCTGATACAGAAATATTCTATGATACTGGAAAAGAAAAATGTTCAGAAGATTGTAACCCATCATGCGGATGCGGAAAATATGTTGAAATATGGAATAATGTTTTCATGGAGTATTACAAAAATCAAGATGGAACATACACAAAATTAAAACAAAGAAATGTAGATACAGGCCTTGGACTAGAAAGAATCAATATGCTATTACAAGGAAAAGAGACACCATTTGATACAGAAATATTTAAGCCAATGATGGATAAACTAAAGGAACTTGCAAAAAATGATAATATCGCAAGTAGAAGAATAGTAGCAGAGCATCTTAGATCTAGTATGATGATAATTGCAGACGGCGGAAAACCAAGTAATATAGACAGGGGATATATTCTAAGAAGATTAATTAGAAGAATGATAAGACATTTAAACAAGCTTGGTATTGATCTTGCAAAATTAGAAGAGCTTATAATTTTAAATACAAAAATTCTTGGAGAAATGTATCCAGAGTTAATTGAAAATAAAGAAAATATCGTAAAAACAATAATAGAAGAAAAAGAAAAATTTGCAAAGACACTTGAAAATGGTGAAAAGGAACTTCAAAAGGAATTAAATAAATTAAGAGAAAAGAACATAGATACTTTATCAGCAGAAGAAGTGTTTAGACTATATGAAACTTACGGATTTCCACAAGAAGTAACAAAAGAAATTGCAGAAGAAAATGGATTTAAAATTGATTTAGGAACATTTGATAAATTGTTCAAAGAACATCAAGAAAAATCAAGATTAGGTTCAGAGCAAAAGTTCAAAGGGGGACTTGCAGAACAAAATGAACAAACAATTGCATACCACACAGCAACTCACCTTTTACATAAAGCACTTCAAATAGTACTTGGTGAACATGCAACTCAAAAAGGATCAAACATTACAACAGAAAGATTAAGATTTGACTTTGCACACCCACAAAAGGTTACAAAGGAAGAACTTGACGAAGTTGAAAGAATAGTAAATGAGCAAATTCAAAGAGATTTAAAAGTCACATGTGAAGAAATGACATATGACGAAGCAAAAGCATCTGGTGCAATTGGACTATTTGAAAACAAATATGGTGATAAAGTAAAAGTTTATACCATAGGTGATTTCAGTAAAGAAATATGTGGTGGCCCACATGTAGAACATACTGGTGTTCTTGGAACATTTAAAATAAAGAAAGAAGAAGCATCTTCAGCAGGTGTTAGACGTATTAAAGCAGTTTTAATAAAATAAGTGTTTTCTAGAAGAAAATTAGTAAAAAAGATAACTATGAAAAATTAATTAATATTTTTAGTAGGATAAAAAGAAAGGATAAAATTTAATTATGGAAGATTGCATATTTTGCAAAATAATAAAAAAGGAAATACCTGGAGATATTGTATACGAAGATAACGAAATTTTGGCTTTTAAGGACATAAACCCACAAGCACCTATTCACATATTGGTAATACCAAAAAAACACGTAGAATCGATTTTAGATTTAAAAGAAGAAGACGAAGAATTAGTTGGTAAGATTTTTACAGTAATTAAAAAAATTGCCAAAGAACAAAATATTGAAGAAACAGGCTTTAGAGTTATATCAAACTGTGGAGAAGATGCTGGACAAGCTGTAAAACATTTACATTTTCACATTTTAGCAGGTAAAAAATTAGGCCTAAAGATTGTGTTAAGTGAAATTTTAAATTCCAGTTTTAATAGGCAATAAAAAATTGTAAAAGAAAGTTCTAGATTAATTGCAAAT
>CANQXL010000041.1 GCA_947627705.1 uncultured Clostridia bacterium | reverse complement strand
TGAAATGCTTCTGTTTTACTGTTTTTATCTAAAAATAAATCTTTATAACCATTTATCAAATAGTAATAATTATTATTTATTAATATTTCTTTTGCAATTTCTTTGTCTTCAATGTGTATATTTCTACTTTGTAATAGTTCTATTTGTTCATCTATTGTTTTAAATGTTTTTTCCAATATTTACCTCCTATATGATAAGAAAAGACCTCGGACCCTTAGGCTACCCGAGGTACGATCCATTTCCGACTTCAGTCCCGTAGGTTTTCTGAAGTACTGATCTACTATAGATAGTATAACATTTTAATCTTGATTTTGTCAAGTAAAATGTTAAATTTATCTATTAATAGTATTATACTTTTATTTATAAAATTTATACTAGCAATATATTTAAATGTTTTATCCTTTCATTCTATAATGTCCTGTGATTTTTGTATATTGGTTATATAATTCTAAAATATCTTCTTCTCTAAAGGGTTGACCTGTGTTATGTATTAAATATGGTATTCCTTTCTTATTTCTTTTATCTGATATAATCCCTATGTGCTTACTACCAAATACTACAATATCTCCAGCTTGCCATTCTTTTATATCGTTTAAATCAGTCGTTAGTGATATTTGATTTCTTTCAAAATATACTTTTAAGTTAGGAACTCGTCTGAAATCTATGTTTGTATCCTGTTTTCCTTCTACTCTTGGGTACTCATCTATATTGTTCTTTATATCTTCGTCTACCATATCTTTTAAAGAATATCCTGCATTTTTTAAGGCTCTCCATATAACATCTGTACAAACACCTTCATTGTCTGGTGGATATCCGCCATTATAATATGCACTTCTGTATGTTGGCTTGTTTTTAGCTTCAATTTTTGCGCCTTGCAATATATCTGTATAATCGTCTATTCCATCATTATCGTAATCTAAACTACTTCTTAAGGTCTCTATTTTGAAATCTTCTGCATAATATACTTTTTTATATTTCTTATATACAATATATGCAGTTAATATAATTAAACTAGTTATTACAATTATCAGTATACAAATTAAAATTTTCTTTATTAACTTCATAATTTTACACTCTTTTAATTAAATCTAATTCATATAGTTTTCCATTTTCTAAACTCTCAATTATGTTCTTTACAACTGGATAACTTCTAAATTCTTCTTCTTTCATATTTTTGATTTCTTCTATACTTATCCATTTTGTTTCCATTATTTCGTCAGTAAAATATGGTAAATTACTTTCTATAATATTTCCTAAGAAATGTAACATTATCATATTTCTATCTGTATACATTATTATTGGGAATGCTTTCTTTAATTCAACTTTATTGCCTGTTTCTTCCAGTGTTTCTCTCTTAGCTCCTTCAAAAATATCTTCGTTTTTTTCAAGATGTCCTGCTGGGAATGCCCATTTCGAATAACATTCCTTTTTTGTTTCTTTTACCATTAGTATCTTATTGTTATCTAAAATGATTGTTCCTACTATAATTTCCATATAATATTCTCCTTTCATTTTATCTATTTTGATTTATGTTTTCATTTTTATTTTACCCCTTAAATTTTAATTATAACTTTATGCTTCTTAATCTAGATGCATTTAGTATAACTGTTATACTGCTAAATACCATTGCAAGGCTGGCTATCATTGGATTAATTGATATTCCAATTGGATGTAATACTCCGAATTGCAATTGGAATCATTAATGTATTATAAAAGAATGCCCAAAATAAATTTTGTTTTATATTTCTTATTGTTTTTTTACTTATCTTTATCAAATTGACAATACTATTTAAATCATTTCTAGTTAATATTACATCTGAAGAATCCATTGCTATATCTGTTCCTGAATTTACAGAGACACCAATATTGGCACTTGCAAGTGCAGGGCTGTCGTTAATACCATCTCCGCACATCATAACAAATTTTCCTTCTTCTTTTAATTTTTTTACCATATTAGCTTTTTCTGATGGTAAAACGTTTGATATTACTTTTGTAATACCTATTTCTTTTGCAATTTTTTCTGCTGTCTCTTGATTGTCTCCTGTTAGCATTACTGTTTGTATATTATTTTTATTTAACTTATCTATAACATCTTTTGCATTTTCTCTTACTATGTCATTTACACCTATAAGAGCGCATATTTCTTTATTTTTCACAATATAAATAATGCTATTTCCATTTTCTTTTAATTTCTTTTCGTCTTCTAAATGATTATTTTCGATATTGTATTTATCCAAAATTTTAGAATTACCGATTATAATTTCGTTTTTTTCTATTTTACCAATAATTCCACATCCTGCGACATTTTCGAATTCTTCTACATCTAGCCTTTGTATTTTATTCTCTTCCATATAATCTGTAAAAGCCTTTCCAATTGGGTGGCTACCTTTACTTTCCAAGCTTCCTGCTAGTTGTAATATACTCTTTTCTTCCACACTACTATAATTTATAACTTCTGAAATTTTTAATTTTCCATATGTTAGTGTTCCTGTTTTATCAAAAATAATGGTGTTTACTTTTTGCGCATTTTCTAGTATTTCGCTTTTCTTGACCAAAATTCCATTGCTGGCACATAATCCTTCACTTACGACAATTGCTAGTGGCGTTGCAAGTCCTAAGCTACAAGGGCATGCGACAACAAGAACTGTAACAAATGTGCTAAGAGAAGTACTAAATTCTGCTCCAAATATTAGATATGCTAAAAATGTAACAATCGCAATAACAATAACTGCTGGGACAAAATATCCTGATACTTTATCTGCAATTTTAGCTATTGGTGCTTTTGTATTACTTGCTTCTACTACAAGTTTAACGATTTCTGATATTGTTGATTCTTTTCCTATTCTTTCTGCCTTATATTCTATATATCCATCAAAATTCATGCTTCCTGCAATTACTGTGTCTCCTATTTCTTTTGATATCGGTTTACTTTCTCCAGTTATGAATGATTCGTCTAAATGCGCTTTTCCTAAAATTATATTTCCATCTACTGCAATTTTTTCTCCTGGTTTAGATATAACTGTATCTCCCTTTTGTATTTCGTCAAGTGTAACTTGCTTTTCTACTCCGTCTTTTTTTATCACTGCTGTTTCAGGTGTTATCTTTACTAATTTGCTTATTGCTTCTTTTGTTTTATCCTTACTTATTCTATCAATATATCTTCCAAGTTTTATAAAATATATTACAATAGCTGCTGACTCAAAGTAAAGATTCATTGTATAGCTATTATTTCCTTTAATAATCATATACATAGAATATATACTATATAAAAGACTGCTAACAACACCTATACCAACTAGTGTATCCATATTAGGTGTTTTGTGTATTAAATTTTTGTATCCATTTTTTAAAATATCGAATCCATAGAAAATAAATGCTATTGTAAGCACAAGTAAACAGATAGCATAATTTACACCATTTGTATGTGGATCTACTATTGGAATTGTAGGCAAGTTAATCATATGACCCATTGAAATATACATCAAAAGAATTGCAAGTAGAGTAAAAATTATAAACTTAACTTTTTCTTGTTTGTTATTACTCTCCAATTTTATCTCTTTAAACTCACCTAGGCTTTTAAATCCTGCTTCTTTTACAAATTCTTCTATTTTTTCTTGATTTAAAAGAGCTTCGTCATATTCGATTGTTGCATTTGCCATAACTAAGTTAACAGATGCATTTAAAACACCTTTTTGTTTATTTAAGTACTTTTCAAGTCCGTTAGAGCATGCTGAGCAAGTCATCCCATCAATAGACAAAATTATCTTTTTCATACTTTATTCTTCTTTCATATCTATAACTTCAAATCCAATGTCTTCTATTTTTTCTTGAACTTCTTTTTTGTCAAAACATCCTGTTGGAACAATTGTTACTGTTCCATTATTGTGATTTGCTTCAACTTTGTCTACTCCTTTAAAATCTTTAAGAGCATTTTGTATTCTGTTTTCGCATCCGTTGCATACCATTCCTTTAACATTTATAATTATTTTTTTCATATATAATCATTCCTTTCTTTTTATTTACGTTTATATAATACCACAAATATTAATAATTATCAATAATATATTATGGCATCTTTTTGTAAATAAAATTAATTATTTATTGCATCCATAATATTTGAATTAATTGCTTTTTTCTTAGCTTTAAGCATTGATATTAGAATTACAACGTATGTAAAAATTATACATAACCCAATGTGTATCCATGGTATTGTAATTTGATATATAATATTTCTTTTTATTATTAATCCATATATAGTAGTCATAAGCACAATAATAAAACTAATTATACTAGCATATAATATTGATTTTGTTCCATAAAAAAGCCCCTCTAATATCACAATTTTATTTATTTGCTTATTGCTTGTGCCTATAGCTTTTAGTCTTGCAAAATATCTTTTTCTAAGTAAAATATCTGCATATATTATATTAATAGCATTTAATGCAAATATTGAAATAATTGTTATTATAAAAGAACTCATAACAAATTCACTTATTTTCTTTTGGGTATTTATAGATTCAGCATAAGCTCCTATTTTTATTACATCAATTTTTCCATTAAACATCTCTTCTATTTTACTTATTCCCGTTTCAATTTCATATTTTTTATCAGTATTTATGACAACTTTATATTGACTTAAATTATTAAAACTGTTATTTGTATTTACTATGCTTTGCATCGTTTTTTCACTTACTATTTGTACTATTTTGTTATTAGTATCTGTTGTGTTATATGGCATGCAGTCTTCTATAATTCCAACTATTTTTAGTTCTTTTTCTATATTACCAATTTTTGTCTTGCATGTATCTCCCACTTTGTAATTTTTTAATTTAATTCCATTTATATCGTTATATTTATATATTGTATTCATAATTACTACTTCATTCTCGTTTAGTTCATTAATTCCAGCCTTTTTTAAAATATTAGTAAATGCTTCGTCATAATAACAAAGTAGACTTGTATTAGCATACGGTTTTCCGTCCAAATTGTCTATTGATATTTCTTTCGATATTTGTTCTATATATGTTGACATTTCTTTTAATTCTGTTTTTCCAGATTCTATATATTCGAACAAGCAATAATCATTGATTAATCCATTTGATTCTAGATAATTTATTAGCTGACCAATTTTATCTTCATCTTTATCATAGATAATAAACTCATAATCTCCAAAGTTATTGTTTACCTGTAAAATGTTTCCATATATTCCACTATTGTAGTAATTAGGTAAAATGATATTAATACATAAAAATATAATAATACATACAGTGATAGATATTATTATCACTTTATTTTTACGTCGGTTTGCTTCTATGTTTTTATATGCAAGCATGCCTTCTATTCCAAATATCTTATCTATTATTTTAGATAATTTGCCTTTTTTTATATTAACCTTCTCTTTTGTTTCTGATATTAAACTTGTATTATCTATCTTTTTCATTGAAATCTTGCTAGATATAAATATAGATATATACACAATTATTGAAATACATACTAACATAAAAAATGTAATTTTCATGTTAAATTGTAATCTATTAATAATAACGTTTAATTCTAGATTTACAGTATCATATATATAATTTTCTAACAATATATTAATTATATTTATTAAAATTTTTGTTATTAATAATCCTAATATTAATCCAATTGCTATGCCGTATTAAACCTAGTATAATATTTTCTTTTTTTATCATACTATTTCTTTCATTCTTATCCATTCCAATTGTTGCAAGCATTGCATATTCCTTTGCTCTTTCTGCATATGTTATCTTAAAAGAATTGCTTAATAAAAAAATAGAAATTATAATAATAGTAAATATAATAATTACATTAGGAACAATTATAAATTTTATAATTTCTGAATTATCTTCAAAAACGCCAAGATATTTTAAAAGCTCTGTATTATATGTCATATATGGAGCATTATCTTTATTTTCTGTATAATTATTTAAATATTCTTGAATATTGTCAGTTATTTCTATTTCTTCTGCATTTAGCATATCATTATGTAGCTTTGTGCTTTGCTCATTATTTTTTGGAGCTAAAATATTTTCTAAAATTTCTTGCTTACTATTTTCATTTTTGTCTTTATTAATTTGTAATATATTTGATAATTTGTTTCCAGTTGAATACACCTTTCTTATATTATAAGTTAAAGCTGTAACATTAACTATATCATCGTCTTTTATATTATTATTCAATAATGTAATTGCCCCTAATTTTAATGAAAAGAAAATTCTTTCATCAAACTCCAAGTTATCTGCTTTGCCGTACGACTGTATAGTTTATTATATTTCCATTAACTTCTAATTGTAATACGTCTCCAAGATTAATATTTTCTTTTATAGATTTATTATTCTTTAAATTTGAGCTTATTAAAACTTCATTTTCATTACTTGGCATTCTTCCTTCTATTATGTGTATATTAGAATTTTTGATTGCATTTGCATCATACGCCCTTATATCAAATTTTACCGTTAAATTATCAACATTACTAAGATTTTCTGTTTCTCCTATCTTACGTATTATTGATATTTCTTTTATATTATCAGCATTCTTAATCATTTGCGAATCAGAATAAGGTATATTGAAAAAACTGATTTCCCAATTCTTTTTGTTTCTTTCTGCATCAGCAATATATTGTTTATAACTTAAACTCATGGTAAAAATAACTGTTAAAAAAACTGTTATCAAAGTAATTCCGTATAATTGTGAATAAAGTTCTTGTTTTATTTTTCCAAATATATTTTAAACATAACTCGTTCGTTATTTTCAAGAATACTTTCTCCTATCTTCTGAATGTTTATTTTAAAATTTTCTTTATATAATTTTTATTAATTAATATGTTTTGATTATATCATATAATATAAAAAATTGCATTACTATTTTTTAAACTTTATATAACTTTAAATATCGTTTATATCTTCTGATATTTTAACTGTTTCTTCTATTTTTTCTTCATATCCAGTTAATGCGGAAAAAGGTGCAAATTGTGCTGCTCTTTGCTCCATACTTAATTTTGGATGTTTTTTTGATTCATGATGTGGCAAATTTATAATATCATCATACTTTCCCATAAAACTAAAACCCTTTCTATTATAATAAATACAAAATTTTATTCTTTATGCCCGCCAATTTGTGCATTTCTTTCAATCGTTGTTCCGTCTTTTTCAAGATTCATGCCTTTTATTATTGCATTTTTTCCATATTTCTTTTTTATATCTATTATTGTATGTTGAAGATTATTTTCCTTTTTTATTTTTTGCATTTTGTTATTTTCTTCTTCTTCCTGCTTCTTATAATCTACAAATAAGCTCATTTGTTCATTTTGCTTTTTCTCATATATTTCTTTTTCATTAACCACATTGTTTGCTACTACGTTTATTCTTCTTACTAATAACTTTTTATTTATAATTCTATCATATAGCTCATCAATAGCTTTCATAATGACCTTGGTAGAAGACGTTTTCTCTTCTAAATTTATAGTACCATGGGCATGTTTTGGAATCTTTCTTCCATATCTGTCTTCTGTTACTTCACCTTTGTAATTTTTACTTATCTCTAAATTAGTTAAATTTTCTATATCATATCCAATTGTTAAAACCAGTTGATCTGTAACTAAATGTTTTTCTACTAAATCTAGGACTAATAAATCTGTCATTTCTCTTACTATTAACTTTGTCTGCTCATAATTATATGGGCAGTGTAAAACTTGTCCAGAACTTAAACTATTTGTCTTAGGTTTAAAGCTTTTTACATCTTTCATTGTACATGGTTCATAACCCCAGCTATGGTCTATTAGCAATTCTGCATTTATTCCAAATAGATTATAAAGTAAATCTTCATTATTAATTGAACATCTTGCTACATCTCCCATAGTAAACATGTTATTTTCTTCAAGTTTTTTAGCATATCCTTTACCTACTCTCCAAAAATCTGTTAATGGTCTATGGTCCCATAGTAATCTTCTATATGACATCTCGTCAAGTTCTGCAATACGTACTCCATTTTGATTTGCTTTTACGTGTTTTGCTCCTATATCCATTGCAATTTTAGCTAGATACATATTTGTACCAATTCCACCTGTTGCAGTTATTCCAGTTGTATTAAAAACATCATTTATCATAGTTGTTAGCATTTGCCTTGGCGACATATTGGCTGTTTTTAAATACTTTGTGATATCAATAAAAACTTCGTCTACTGAATATGGAAAAATATCTTCAGGCGATACATATTTTAAATATATATTATATATTTTTGTACTAAAGTCCATATACTTTGCCATTCTAGGTGGTGCAATAATATAGTCAAGTTGCAAATTAGGATTATTTTTTAACTCTGCATCATCATATGACATAGAAAGAAACTCATGATTTTTTGCCATGAGTTTTCTTTTATAATTTATCTCATTTACTTTCTGAACTACTTCAAATAATCTTGCTCTACCTGGTATTCCATATGCTTTTAATGAAGGGCTTACTGCAAGGCATATTGTTTTTTCTGTTCGTGATTTATCTGCTACAACTAAATTTGTTTTTAAAGGATCTAAATTTCTTTCAACACACTCAACAGATGCATAAAAGCTTTTTAAATCTATGCAACAATATACTCCCACATTATTCACCTCCATATTACGTTTTTTATTATATCATGTTTTTATGGATTTGTAAACATGTGTTTGTAAATATTGTAAAATTTACACAGCAGTTGGTTTTACATAAAGCACGACACGAAAACCGAAACTTACACCCATAACATTCGATGAACTATCAATGCCACTACGAAAGCAAATCGGATAAAGAGTACCATTGTCACCGAAGCTACCGCCACGAATGACAGCATAACTACCGTGTTATGTTAGTTTTGTCTGCATTTGCATTATGGTCTCCTACTTCTGTTGTCCATTCCCACATGTTTCCTGCTAGATCATAGATGTTTCTTAGCTTTGAGCCTTCGTATGAGCCTGTTGGTATTTCTATTCTTGCGTCAAAATTATTAGCAGATTCTGTGTAATGATTATTATTTATATTTGTTTGATCATATCTTCCGCTTTTTACATTATTATATGGAACTTGGATCTTATACTGTAATGTAGTATATCCCTTAGTAAATTTCGACGCCCATATCCAACCTGCATTTCCTGTACTTGATTCCTTCTTAGATGCCCTTATATGCTCTGCATAGCTTCCTGTATAGTTTGATCCATTATTTAGGTAATTTCCGTATTTTAAAACTGTTTATTACAGTCTTACCGTCTTCTGTTACATTAGCATCCGTTCTTGCTATCCACTCTGTTACAGTATCCCATGCATAACTATCTATTAATTTACTATCTACAGTATCATTATCTCTATACATTTCTTCTGATACTGTTTTTGCATTTGTTTGACTTATAAAATTCCAACTAAAGTATCCTTTTTTACTTACTGGCTTTAAGTTTAACTCTTGTCCGTTTTGTGTTTCTTTTGTTACATTCTTCTTACTTACATCAAATACATAGTTATCCCCATCATTTCCTTTTGAATAAAAGCTCGCATTCTCTGGCACACCTGCTTCATATCTTCCTATCCAAAAGCCACCATATTTTTGTACACTTGCATTTCCATAAGATGTTGCTGCATCGTCTTTCCAGTTATTTCCATACATTGTATAATTATCCGTTTTCCATTTTCCATTCCCTGTATCTTCTGTTGACCCTGCATCATTAGTTTTATTTGCTGTTTCTGCATATGTATGCTGTTTATACTCTGTTCCTACACTTGTATCTACATTTTCTCCTGCTACATAGCATGGTACCCATACAAATTGATTTCCTTCTTTATCTTCTATTACTAATCCATTATTATAATCTGTCTGATCTCCTGTCTTTGTCCAAACTGCTCCTTCTGTACTTACTGGTCTAAAGCCTTCTGGTATTGTTGGATTTTTGCTTGTTCCTGCTTTTCCATTTACTGTACCTGCTTCTTGAAAATACTCTCCATTTTCTATATTGTTTACTGCTGATAACACAAGGTCTGTTATATCATTTACTAGCTTTCCTTCATTTTCTTGTGCTACTGCATAATTTTGTGTTCCATTTATTGCAAGTGGAACTAGTCCCATATTATTTACTGATATTATCGTTACCGCAGCAAGTATGATTAACACAATAATTGTAATAATCAATGCAACTAACGTTATACCTTTTTGATTGTTAAAATTTCTCATTTTTCACATTTCTCCTTTTTCTTTAAAATTTATATATTATTTAAAATTAAAAACTACTTAATACACCTTTATTCTTTTTTGCTTATATTTAATTTAATCATGTAATAACAAATTAAAATTTAAGTGAAGGAGCGCTGGACTGTTTTCGAGCAAGAAATTGTTAAATTTTAAAATGAGAAATGTTCACAGCTTGACGTGAAAGAGGCTCGTTTTGAAATTTTACAATTTCTGCGAAGAAAACCAAGGACAAAGTCTCCGAAACGCAAATTTTAATTTGTTATTACTTCGTTAATCTAAACACTAAAAAAGAACACATGAAAACCCATATGTCAATTAAGCATACAAGTCCTATGTGTTCTTATATAATCTATACTTTTATTAAATTCTACATTTCTTTTAAAACTACCTGTGTGTGTGTGTGTGTACAGCCCCAACGTTTACATCATTTGCAATCTTCATATCTTTTGTTCTACCTTCCTTTGTTTGATAAACCTATTTTACCATTTGCACAAAACAAATGTCAAGAAATTTTTTGTATTTCTTTCATATTAGCTTCTCTTTTTATTTTATTTGTACTAGTCTTTATAAGTGGTTCTTCAGTAATTATCATTCCCCTTATTGCCTTATATTGTGGCATAATTTTGTTAATTTCCTTTATTTTAGCATGTATTGCCTTATATATATCTTCGTCTGTTTTTACTTTATACACTTCTTTTACTCTTTTTTTATCTATAACTACTTTTACATTTATCTTTAAATCGTCCTTGTCTTCAGTCATTTGTCTTCCAAATATAAATGACTCGTTCACTCCTTCAATACGATTAACTAAATTCTCTATTTCTTCTGGGAAAATATTTTTTCCATTCTTTAAAACTATTACGCTCTTCTTTCTGCCACAAATAAATATATAGCCTTCGTCATCTATTTTTGCTAGATCCCCTGTATAAAACCATCCATTATCAAATGCTGCATCTGTTGCTTCTTTATTATTATAATATCCAAGCATTATACTTGGGCCTTTAACTACAAGTTCTCCAATTCCTTCCTTATTTGCATTTATAATTTTTGCATCAACGCTTGGAACAGACTTTCCTATTGAGCCCAATTTGTAAAACCTATTAGATCCAACAGCAACGACCGGTGATGTTTCTGTTAATCCATATCCTTGAACTAAATTAAATCCTAATAATCTATATTCTTTTTCTACCGAACGTCCAAGGGCTGCTGCTCCACTAATAAATAGTTTTATATTTCCGTCCAAGAATATCATGTATTTCTTTAAACTTCTTCTTACGTTCTTCTATTGGTAATTCTTTATATTTTTCTTCATCTTCTAATATCTTTTCTAGCTTTCCTTGCTTTTGCATATTAGCCTTTATCATTTTAAGAATTTGTTCATATATAGATGGTACACAAGCCATCACAGACACTTTGTATTCCTTTAAATTTTTTGATATATATCTAAGCCCATCACTAAATACAGTCATTGCTCCTTTATACAAAGCAAATAAAAATCCGACTGTACACTCAAATACATGATGTATTGGAAGAACAGATAAAAATACATCGTCTGAATTTACATCAAGAACTGAACTTATATCCATTAAATTAGAACATATATTTCTGTGCGATAATGCAACTATTTTAGGCTCTGATGTAGTTCCTGATGTAAAGAGCATGATGTTCATTTTTTTAGGATATATCTTTGCATTTAAAAATCTTGTATCT
>CANQXL010000040.1 GCA_947627705.1 uncultured Clostridia bacterium | reverse complement strand
ACGTTCTCTAATATTATTGTTGGGACATAGCTTACTTTATAATTTTTTGCATACATAAGAATTAAAAAGCCATCTAATAATACATTATTTGATGAAATTATTATAGGACGAGATAAAATATGATGCCTTTTATAAAAGGTTTTGATTTTTTTATATCTCTTGCCTTTATAATAATGATCATTTAATCTAATTTGAGTTGTGATTTTGTTTATTTTATGAGTTGATATCCATTCTTCAGGAAGAATAAATCCAGCAATACTTTGGATTCTTCTATTCTTTTCAAGTGAAAATTTTCTGAATTTTTTTTTCTTAGATGGTTTTAATGAAATGTATTCCCTAAATTGTTGTGAAGTTAAATCACTTTTACTTTCATTACATTTAAAACAACAAGGTACTAAATTATCAGGAATAGATATTCCTCCAAAATGTTTTGGATACCGATGATCTAGTGTACAATTATTTTCATTTAGTTCACAATTACAATAATAGCAATTTGAATATTTTTTTAAATTGTACGTTAAATCATACATTAACCGTTCAAAAGAAACATCACCAACAATATATAGATTTCCATTTTTCTCGTATGCAAGATCAGAACTTGTAGAATTTTCTTTATTAGAGTAAAACTTATATCCTTTTGGTATTTCTATATTCATAGAAATGCCTCCTTTCAAATGTTAAAATGTTCACAAGTTACTTTAATGATTATATAATATAATATTGTATATAGTCAACAAATTATGGGTAATTATTTTAAATAATTATTATAATATGTTCTAAATTAACATATTTCTGCATATATTAGTTTTAGGACTTTTAATTACGATAGGAGGAATACTAATGACACTTGAAGAAAGAAAAAATGTTAACACAAATTTAATACAAAACATAGTTTTAGAAAACAGAGAAAAGTTGAGTGTTTCCGGTGTTTTAGATGTACTTAGTTTTGATGATCAAATTGTTATTATGGATACAGAATTAGGTATGCTAACTGTAAAAGGTGAAAATATTAGAATAAACAAGTTAAGTATTGATACTTCAGAAGTAATAGTAGAAGGAAATATAAATAATTTAACTTATAGTGAAGATAATAATGAAAGTAAGGGTGGAATATTAAGCAAAATTTTCAAATAATTGCGGGAGGAAATAATGCAAAATAATACAATAAATCAAGCTTATATATTTTTAATCTTTATATTAAATCGGAATAATTATTGGTATATTATTTGATTTTTTTAGAATACTTAGAAAAAGTTTTAAAACAAAAGACTATATTACATATATTCAAGATGGTCTTTTTTGGATATTAAGTGGAATTTTAATTTTGTATTCAAATTATAAATATAACAATGGAGAAATAAGAATTTTTATATTTATTGGAATTATATTAGGTATTATTTTTTATATTTGTACTATTAGTAAATATTTTATTGAAATAAATGTTAAGATTTTATCTATACTAATAGACATATTTAATAGTTATATATATATTCCAATTAAACGTATATTAAAGGTTATTATTTTACCATTTTTATTATTAATCGACAAAATAAAACAAAATAAATTGATAAAAAAAGGTATTTTTAATAAAAAATTCATAAAAAAGGTTGCAATAAAGAAGGAATTTAAGTTATAATGTAGAAAAATATAAATGGATAAAACTTTTTTGTAAAGGAAAGATGAAGTTACATATGAAAAGAATTAGCAAAAGGAAGATTTTTAAAATTTGTTTAGTAATATTTATTGTTATATATATAAGTTTTATTTTTATAAAACAACAAACAATTTTAAATTCATATAAAAATGAAAAAAATTACTTAAATAGTAAAATAAGTGAAGAAAAAGAAAATAAAAATGAATTACTAGCAAAAATAGATAATGTAAATTCAAAAGAATATATAGAACAGGTTGCTAGAGAGAAACTTAATATGTATTTACCAAATGAAAGAGTATATGTAGATGTGGGAAATTAATATCCCTAAAATCTAAAGTTTTAGGGATTCTTTTTTTTTAATTCATTAATATATTTTAAATCTTTAAAAATCCAAATATATAAAATATAAATATTAATAAATAGGAGGCACAATAATGGACTTAGAAAATTTTACACTAGTTGAACTACGTGAACTTGCAAAAAACAAAGGAATAAAAAGTTTTACAAAATATAAAAAGGAAGAATTAATTAAACTATTAAATGATGAAAAAATTGAACAACCTCAAAAAAATGAAAATACTACATTTAAGATAACTAATGAAGATGATAAAATTGTTGAAGGAATACTTGAAGTATTACCTGATGGATACGGATTTTTACGAGGCGAAAATTATTTATCTACACCAAATGATGTATATATTTCTCCAGTTCAAATTAGAAGATTTAAATTAGACACTGGTGACAAAATAAAAGGTATTTCAAGAATGGCAAAAGAAGGTGAAAAATTTCCTTCATTAATATTTGTTGGTGAAGTTAACGGAGAATCACCAGATATTGCATATAAAAGAATCAAATTTGACGATTTAATACCAATATATCCTACAGAAAGAATGCATTTAGAAACAAAATCTAATGAGTATGCTATGAGAATAATTGACTTAATAAGTCCAATTGGAAAAGGGCAAAGAGGTATGATTGTTGCACCTCCAAAAGTTGGTAAAACTACACTTATAAAAAAGGTTGCTAATAGTATTACTCAAAATAATCCAGAAGTTGAATTAATAGTATTACTTATTGATGAAAGACCAGAAGAAGTAACAGATATGCGACGATCAATTAATGGTGATGTTATAGCTTCAACTTTTGATGAAATGCCTGAACATCATGTTAAAGTTGCTGAAATGGTTTTAGAAAGATCGAAAAGGCTTGTTGAACAAGGAAAAGATGTAGTAATATTGTTAGATAGTATTACTAGACTTGCAAGAGCATATAATCTTGTAGTACCATCATCTGGTAGAACCTTATCTGGTGGATTTGATCCTGGAGCATTACATAAACCTAAAAAATTCTTTGGTGCAGCTAGAAATATTGAAAATGGTGGAAGCTTGACGATTTTAGCTTCCGCATTAATTGAAACAGGTAGTAGAATGGATGATGTTATATTTGAGGAATTCAAAGGAACAGGTAACATGGAAGTACACTTAGATAGAAAACTTTCTGAAAAACGTATATTCCCAGCTATTGATATAAATAAATCTGGAACTAGAAGAGACGATTTATTATTACAAAGTAAAGAAAAGGAAACGGTCGATGCTTTAAGAAAAGCATTAAATGCTTTACCTGTTGCTGATGTTACAGAACAATTAATAAGTCATATGGTTTCTACAAAAAATAATAATGAATTTATAATTAAAATGGAAAATTATTTAGAAAAATATAAATAAAAAACGATATTAATATCGTTTTTTATTTTTTTAGATAAATATAAGTAATATATAAATTATCAAATTGACATAAAAAAATTACTATGATAAAATACATGCATATTAATATTTATAAAAAAGGAGGTTATATTATGAAAGGAAAAGATAAACGGATAGTAACAATACAATTACCCAAAACTGAGGACAGAGAAGAAATGAGTTTTGATGTTTATTTTGCTTATTTAAAATCTGCCTTAGAAGTAGCAAAAGAAGAACATAAAAATAAAATTAAGTTTAATAATCAAGGGAAAATTATTGAACTTGATGTATCAACAGTTGCTGATATATACAGATTAGCAAAAAACCAATTTAAATATTGGGCTTCTCGAATTCCTAATAATTTAAAAAACTATTTAGTAGATATTAATGAATTAAAGTCTGCTGTAGTTAACACAAAAATATTATATAGGGATGAAGAGATAGACAGGCTTATGTCATGCATACTTTTATCTACTAAAAGTAATGCAATTATTGTTGGCGATAATGGTGTTGGTAAAACTGCTCTGGCTTATGAAATAGCACGGCAATTAAAATTTGGAGAATGTCCGAAAGATTTGTCAAATTATAGATTTGTTAGCTTAAATTTAAAAAATCTTTTGCAAATAAAATCTCCAACTTATTTAAAAAAAGTAATAAAAAGAATATTATCTTATGTATCTACAAATAAAGTTATCTTTTATATTGATAACTTAACTTATATGGAATATGATTATGCTTTATATATAATGCTTCTAAAAATATTTTCATCAAAAGTTAAGTTTATTGCATCTGTTTCAACTGAAGATTATCAAAATTTCTTTGATCAAGATAACTTACTTAATAAATACATGAATTTAATTTATCTTGAGGAACCAGAGATAGAAGATATCTATTCAATGATCAAAGAAAAAATTTTTACAATGCAAAAAAAATACAATGTAAAAATTTCCAAAAATATGATTGATTTTGCTATTTATACTGGATATTTTTTATCATCTTCTAACTATTCAAATCCTCAAAGTACATTAGATATTATTAACTTCGCATTAGCAGATGCAAATAGAACAAGTTCAAAAGAAGTATTAAAAGAAAATATATTAAAATACTACTATATTAACTTTAAACTTGAAAAGAAAACAAATTATAATGAGAAGAAAATAACTGCATATCATGAAGTTGGACATTTCTTAGTAAGTAAAATGTCCGAAAATATAAAAGGTGACAAAAATGCATTTATTTCAATTCTTCCATTTGAAAACACTCTTGGTTTAACAGCAAGTTATAAAGATTATGGAAAACAACTTACTGTTGATAAAGAATATTTTATCGATTATATTGCATATTTCTTAGGAGGAAGAGTAGGAGAAGCAGTTTATACACAAACTTTTAGCTCTGGTGCTGTACAAGATTTAAGTTATGCTAACAGCATTGCGGAAGATATAATATTATCTTACGGATTATCTTCAAGAAATTCAGAAAAAAACAAAACTTACACAATTGCAGGCGGAAAATATATTAAGGATTTTCTTTTAACAGAACAATTAAAGAACGAAATTAATGGTGAAATTGTTCAATTAATGGAAAAAGCATACGATCGTGCAGAAAAAATCATAAAAGAAAATGAAGATCTTATGAAAATTATTGTTGAAGAACTTCTTAAAGAAGGAATTCTTACTGGTGATGAATTAGAAAAAATATGTAAAAATTATCGAGAAATCTAATTTCATAATAAAATAAAAATTAAACCTTCTTAAAAAAGACACATTATATTAATGTGTCTTTTTTTCTTTATAAGTATGTTGAATAAAAAATTTTTTCATGATATATTTTATAAAAAATTAATATAATGCTTAATTTATACATGAAAGGGAATGTTTACTAAAATGTTAAAACAAGCTTATTCAAATTCAAAATTAAATACATGTAATTTATGTCCTCATAATTGCAAAGTAAATAGAAATAATGGTAGAATTGGAAGATGCAAAGCAAATAATAAAGTAAAAATAGCTTTATATTCTGTACATGAATTTGAAGAACCATGCATCAGTGGAGAAAATGGTTCAGGTACAATATTTTTTTCAAATTGTAATTTGAATTGTATTTACTGTCAAAATTATGAAATAAGTCAACTAGGAAAAGGAAAAGAAATTTCAATAGAAGAACTTGCAAATATACTATTATTACAACAAGAAAGAAATGTTGAAAATATAAATTTAGTAACGCCAACTAGTTATGTACCGCATATTATAGAGTCGATAAAAATTGCTAAAAATAATGGTTTAAATATTCCAATTATTTATAATACAAACTCATATGAAAATATAGAAACATTAAAAATGTTAGAAGGATATATTGATATATATTTACCAGACTTAAAATATTTTGAAAATGATATAGGGAAAAAATATTCAAAAGTAGATAACTATTTTGAAATAGCTACCAAATCAATTAAAGAAATGATTAGACAAGTCGGTGTTCCAAAAATGAATAGTAGGGGAGTAATTGAAAAAGGAGTTATTATTAGACATTTAGTTCTTCCAAATCATATAGAAAACAGTAAAAAAGTATTAAACTGGATAAAAAATAATTTACCACATGATATATATGTTAGTATTATGGCACAATATTTTCCAACATATAAATCAAAAGAATTCAAGGAAATTAATAGAAAAATAAATAAAGAAGAATGGAAAGAAATTAATAAATATGTTGAAAAATTAAATATTGAAAATGGATATATTCAAGAATTAGGAGAACATGAAGAAGAATATGTACCAAAATGGGAATTTTAAGAAATATAATATAAAACAATAGAAATTAATAAAAAATAAATTGGAAATAAATCTATATATGTATTATAATATATAAAAATTAAATATAAGGAGGAAAAAATGGAATATTTTAAAAAAACAGGTTGGATAAATATACTAATATCTATTGTATTTGCTATAATAGGAATATTTATGATAACAAAGACAGATTTAACAATTAAAATTATATCTTATTTTATAGGTGGGATTTTTATTGTTATAGGAGTTATAAAAAGCATTAATTATTTTTTATCAAAAGGAAAATACGATTTTTATAATAATGATATAATATATGGAATAATTGCAATTATAATTGGATTAATTACCATATTTTGTAGTGGTTTATTAGAATCAATATTAAGAATAACAATAGCAATTTGGATAATATATAGTGGACTTATAAGGTTATCATTATCTTTAAAATTACATACCGCTAAAATTGATATGTGGAATGTATCTTTAATATTTTCAATTATAATGCTAATTTGTGGGTTGTATATACTTTTACAGAGTGGAGCATTAATTACAACTTTAGGTATTATAATACTTGCATATTCAATAATTGATTTAATTGAAAATATAATCTTTATAAAAAATATAGATAAAATATAATTGTTATATTAAGAAAAATAAAATTATACGTAAAAAAATATATTAAATAATAAGATAGGGAATAAATAAATTAAAAAATAAAACTATATATTAAATATAAAAAGAGACACATATTAGGAGGAAAAATATGAGATTAAATGAATTTAATTTAGATAATATCAAAATTGCTTTTTTTGATTTTGATGAAACACTTGCAATACATAAAGATAAAGATTTTATAAAACATCGTAATGAAAGTGAAGATAAAAGATTAGGTTATTACCTAAATGCTTATAAAAACCCTGATACTTTTTACGAAGATATAGAACCTTGCGTAAAATCAGAAATATTATACAATTTTATTAATGAATTAAGAAATAAAAATATAAAAATTTATTGTTTATCAGGCATGAAATATTCATTTCATTTAAAAGCAAAGCAAAACTTTGTGAGTAAATATTATGGAGATGATATTGAAGTTTTATCAACAACAACGCAAGAATCGAAACTAGATGGTGTAAAGATTATTCAAATGCTTAATAATTGTAATCTTAATGAGATGATTTTTATAGATGATAACAAAAATACTATTAAGCATTTAAAAAATAATGGTATAAGAGTTTTTGATGTAAATGATTTAGAGGAGTAGGAAAGTATGAAATTAACAAATGTGTACTACTCATAAAAGAATAATAGACAGCATAAGAGAGCATAGGAAGATAGATCTAAAGTGGTATAAAAAAGAAATATATAACATTGCACAAAATCAAAGTTTTGTGCAAAAAGGAATAGGGCTGAATTATATTTTCAAACAGCTACACATATTGATATATATGCCTTTATACCTATTTTAATAATTTATTCTATATATCTATATATGCTTTTGTACTATACTTAATTATATTTTGTACTATTTTTTTACCAGATATCATTTTAGTGATTTTTAAATTAGTAATTTTAAATTTTTTCTTTTTCTTATAAAAATTTTCCTTAAATCTTTAAAATCCTTATATTTCAATATTTAGCCGTTTTTTTAGACAACAAACTATATGGCTAAAATTTTAAAATGGCTTAAAATCGATTCTCGTGCGTCGTTTTTTTAGCTATTTTTAGAGAATTTGATAACTTGCTGAAAATCCAGTATTTTTATTAAGTTTATAAGATCATCATTATAAAAAAGTATTTTGAATATTATAACTTGTTTAATAAAATATAAAAACGCCTTAAAAACGATTTTAAGACGTTTAATAAATATAATCTATGTAAGATTATATACATATAAATTATTATTCAATTTTAATCTATTTTAAAAATTTTTGAACTTATTATAACAAATTTCATGATTAACAAATGTTCGTTTTTTAAAATTACAACACGAACATTTTAAAATTCTAAAACTAAAAATTTAAAACTTAAAAATCCTAGTTTAAAATTTATAATTGAATTTTCATTTTATAATTTAAATTATAATTTAAAAAAAATTTTTTATAACATATATCCTGGAAAGTTTAAAAAAATTATTAAAATTTCAAACTTTATTTTACTATTTTTCTCTTTCAAAAATTAACCCCTCTCTCCTACCCTAGCAATTTTATACTATTTTATATTACTTTAAATTTTACTTCATTATCGATTGATTTTATATTATTCTCTATTAAGTTTTTGCCTAGTTCTGATAAATTATTTCTATTGTTGCTTTTGCTTTCAACTTGCTCTGCTTGTGAAGCTAATACTTGTTCATAAGTATATTTTAACATTGCAAGTTTTCCTTGTTTATTTTCATCAGATGAATCTGAACTATTAAGCATAAACTCAAGATTATATCCGTACAGTTCTAATGCTCTTAATATAATCTCAACTTGTCCGTCTAATAAATTTAATTCAACTGAATGAATATTATTAGTCTGAAAATATGATTCGTTATTTCTCATTTTAACCTCCTATACTGCATATTGCAATGCATCTTTAATTTTGAATTTTGCCATTGGATGAAAGAACATGGCGTTCATTACTTCCTTATCATGTAAATGTGTATATATTTCTGTTGTATCTATTTGAACATGTCCCAGTATTTCCTGAATAGTTTTAATATTTATACCAGATTTATATAATAATGTAGCACAAGTATGACGAAGGGTATGTACAGTGTATATTTTACTATCTAAACCTGCTTTTTCATAAGCTTTATTTATTTGTTTTTCAATATTACAAGATGTCATTCTTTTTTTATATCTACCTAAAAATAGAATATCTTTATCTTGTTCTGACGAAGGAACTATTTTATTTCTTAAATCTAAATACTTAAAAATTGCTTTTTTAGTTCCTTTATTTAAGTATCCTACTCTTTCTTTATTGCCTTTTCCAAATATTAAAAACTTATCATTTTTGAAATCTATATCTGATATTTTTAGGTTTATAATTTCAGATATTCTTAATCCACTATTTAAAATTAAATACATAATAGCATTATCTCTGATTTCATTTATTTTTGTACTATTAGAATAAACTGCTAGTAATCTCTTTGATTCATTAAGAGAAAGATAATTTGGCAATTTTAGAAAATGATTTTTATCATTTTTTATTTGCTTAAAAGGCTCCTTAAATAAATTGTGTTGTATTCTGTATAAATAATCAAAAAATACTTTTAAGTGTTCTGTTTTTAATATTCTTGTACTTAATTTATATTTATTTTCAGCTAAATAAAACATAAAGCTATAAATATCACTATTTTTCAAACTTCTCATATCATTTAAAGTGAAAAATTTTATCGATCTATGTTTAAATTCAGGTATATGTGTATTCATAAATTCAAGAAATTGTTTAATGGTAACAGTCATATTTTTAATATATATTTTTGATAAATTTTTTATACCGATTAAGTAATCGTAAAATCCATTTAGAAATTCAGGTAAATCATTATTTGTCATTTTTTAATTCCTCCTCTTTTCTTTCTAAAATACTGGATATAGTACAATTCTCCATAACATAACGAAGTTTTTCTTTAGAAATATGAGTATAAACTTCCGTTGCTGCCAATGAACTATGTCCTAGTATTCTTTTAATTACTAATATGTCTGTATTGTTGTTATACATCATAGTTGCACTTGAATGTCTTAATGAATGAGTATGTATATTTTCTTTAGTATCTTTAAAAGTATTTTTTATTTCAGTATCAATAATTGATTGAACAGTTCTTCTTGAAATTCTTTTGTTTCTTGAACTTAAAAATAAAGCATTATAATCTTTGAATGATTTGTCTAATTTTGGTCTTACACTTAAATATTCGGTTAATGCTTCTATAACAGCCTCATTTAAATATAAAATTCTTTCTTTATTACCTTTACCACAAACTTTTATAGTTTTTTCATCAAATTTTATACTAGATATATCTATTCCAACTAATTCTGATAACCTTATACTGCAATTTAAAAATATACAAGTAATTGCATAATTTCTTATTTTATTTTTAGAAGTTGATTTAATTGCAGTAGATAATAATTTTTTACTTTCAGACAGTGTTAAATATTTTGGATTTCTTTTTTCCAATGTAGCTGACTCAATATCTTTAGTTGGGTTAATAGCTATTAAATTATTTGTTTCTAAATATTCAAATAATCTTTTAATTGAAGCTAGTTTTTTATTTCTTGTTTTAGGAGAGTTATTTAATGTGTATTTTAGAAATTTTAAAAAATCTATGATTACTGTGCTTGTTACTTTATTCATATCATCTAAAGTAAGATCTTTAATTTTTATTTTTTTAAATTCACTTACAGTGATTTCATATAATTTATCTTCCATGTAAAAAGCTAATTTGATATATCTAAAAAATGTTCTTAAATCAAAATATCCTTCGTCCATTGTGGTCTTTGCTGAAAAGGTTATCCATCTTTTATACTTCAAATAATTATTTAAAAATTCTGGATTTTCTTTTTGGTATTTTAGAAAAGACATTTTTAATCACTTCCTATACAACTATGAGCAAATGAAGTTTGTTTCATTTGCTCACAGTATAGCATTTAGTTTTTCAAAACAAAATGATGCGATTATCTAAAAATTAGAATAATCGCACCTGTAAAATTTTTTTATTTGTACTACTCTCCCCTATTTTCTTTTTCTATAAGTCGCTGTGAATAGCCTACTACACCATCTTTGTGGTGTATTGTTTGTAAAGAATCAATGTATAATTTCATTCTTTTTAAACTTATATTATTTTCTGAATTTAATAAATTATTTAACGCAATTATTGAATATGCTCTTACTTGTTCCCAAGTATATGTATTTTCTCCCATAAGCACCTCCATACATTATTTTTTCTTTTTTTAATTTTTTCTTCTTGATATGTTTTCAAATAATCCATTTGTTCTTTATCTTCTAAATATCTTTCAGTATCTGATTTTTCTAAATTACCACCAATTATAATTAGTAGCATAAATATAACTATTGAAAACATTGCAATTATAAATGTAGCCATTGAAATAATATCTAACATTTTTTGCCTCCAATTTTATTGTTTTTTCTTTTTAAGCTATTTATTATAGCCTTTATATCAATTATTAGATTGTTATTGTTAATAACAACATAGGTTAACCTGCCAGTACACTGACTTGTATTCATTGCTTGGGACGCACCATTATAAAAATATTATGGACTATTTTTATAACTTTACGCTCGAACTATGACTATACAAAAGTATCAAGTATTGTCTTTTCAATAAATAACAAATTTACTGATAATCTAAATGGTTGCTAACCCACCTAGAGCAATACCTTTTGTATCTAACAATTTCTATTCAATTTTCAATGTACTCTCCATATTGAAAGAAAAATAACTATCCCTTTCACTTGTTTCCTCACTAAAATAGAAAAAGTTAAGTCTAAATTATAAATTTTTTAAAAATTTTTTTATTTTTTGTAATCCAATATCAATGCTATATTTTGCTGCAACTTTAGTACATCCTTCTATTTTCCCTATTTCTTCATAAGTTTTATTTTCAATGAAATACATTTTTATTCTCTTTTTTTGTTTTTTAGGTAAAATTTCTATTGCTTTTCTTAATTTTTCTGAATTCAATTCTTCAATAACATTTTCCTCTAAACTAATCTTTTTGTCTTTAATTCTGTATTCCAATGTATTTTCATAGATTTCAGAATGTTCAATATGTCTATCATATTCGTTCATTTCTTTTAAATCTTGTCTTTCAAAGAAATCCATTGCTTGATATACTTCTTTTGAAATCTTTATAGATCTATATGTATTTGTTCCATCTACAAATGAAACTAGATATATATTATTTTTTTCATCTTTACTTA
>CANQXL010000039.1 GCA_947627705.1 uncultured Clostridia bacterium | reverse complement strand
GATGCTTTTATACCTAAAATTTGCCTATTTTTGATTGTTTCTCATAAAACTTTTGCAAAAAACCGAAACTTAAATTTATACTATATTGACTTTATTAAATTTATATGTTAATATATAACTATCATATTTATAATGGAGTGATTATTTTGTCAAATTCTGGTTTAAGTGAGTTCATGCAATATGTTTACAAATATGGCGACGTAAAAGATGTCGAAGAAGCATTTGAAGAATTTGATCCTAAAGCCGAGTGGCATGAAGGAAAAATCGAAAATGTTGACAAGGAAAAAATAGACGAATATAAAGAAAGCTATAAACAAATACATCAATTAAAATCCAATTAAAATAATCGTCACACATAAAAAAATATTCTCTAACTATAAGCTAGAGAATATTTATTTTTAATCTCTATTTAAAACTTGAAGTAAAAGTGCCATACGCACATATAATCCATTATGTGCTTGTTCAAAATAACAAGCTCTTGGGTCATCATCAACTTCTACTGCTATTTCATTTACTCTTGGTAATGGGTGAAGTAAGATAGTATCCTTTGAAAATGTATCTAGAACTTTTTGATCTATTATAAATTCTTCTTTTCCTAAATCTCCTTCATGTCTTTCTGCTTGTATTCTTGTATGATATATTATGTCTAAATCTCTTGGTAATTCTTCAAAACTATTACATTTCTTATATTCTATATTTCTTTCTTTTAGCATATCTATATATTGCTGTGGAAGTGAAAATACTTCTTTACTTAATCCGTATATTTCTATATTGTCATACAATGATAGAAGCCTTATAAGTGAATGTATTGTTCTTCCATATAATAAGTCACCTAAAATTGCTACCTTCATTCCATCTATTTTGCCTTTCTTTTGTCTTATTGTGTAAAGGTCAAGAAGTGCTTGTGTTGGGTGTTCACCTTTTCCTGCTCCTGCATTTAGTATTGGAATTTTTTCTACACTTGCAGCATCTTCTGCTGATGTATCTGATCTATGCCTTATTACCATTGCATCTGCATATCCTGCTATTACTTTTACTGTATCTTGAATCGTCTCGCCTTTTGCAGCTGAAGAAAATTCGCCAGCATTCTCTGTTGTTATAATCTTTGCACCTAGTTTAAGTGCTGCAGTCTCAAACGATAATCTTGTTCTTGTACTTGGTTCATAAAACATAATTGCTATAATTTTATCACTTAATCTGTCTGAATATTTTTCTGGATTATTTTTTATTTTATCTGTTAAATCAAATAGTTCTTCTAGACTTTCTCTTGTATATTGTGCACTACTTAATACATGTTTCATTTTAGGTACCTCCCCTTTATTTTATCTTTTAAATTATATTATATAATAATTTTAATTTCAACTTTTTTTCCAAATTTTTGTCATTTTTTTACAAAACATTTCATAATATATTATTAAGCTATGCTTTAGAAAGGAATGAAAAAATATGGAATATGATGGAAATAATGAAAAATGTCCTGTTGTAGAGGTTGACGGTTTTATCGAAACTGGAAAACAATATGATATTGAAATAAATTTACCTGAAGATGGTCGTAATGTTATATATGGCGTTATAAAAGACTGTTATCATGAACCAGTACAAGATGCTGTTGTAAAACTTATAGAATTAGATTGTGAAAAAGGTGAAGACGTAAGAAAACCTGTATCTCATACTTTTACTGATGAATATGGCGAATTCGTTTTCGGACCTTTATGCCCTGATAAAAAATATGCTATTGATGTATGGGCAAATAAAGTTAAGACTTACAAAATATGTGCAAAATGCTCTAGAAAAGGTAAATGCTTAAAAGGTATAAAACTAGATGCATGTGACAAATATTTAGAAAAGAATCCTTGTGATTACAAAGAAGAAAAACCATGTATGCCTTGCGGTAAATAATGGTTTGATATAAATCAAAAAACAAAGAAGCCGTGGAAACATGGTTTCTTTGTTTTTTACTGGAATTTACTTTTAAATTTAAGTATTATATCTTAAAAAACAATAGAATATTGAAAAAGATAAAAAAATGTGATAAACTGTATAAAACATTAATAGAAAGAGAATGCATATAAAATGGAAATCAAAAAATTCAAAGAAGAAAATATCTATATTGAAAAGGTAAAAGAAATAAACCAAAATAAGAAGCTAAAATATAATATATTTACAATGGGATGTATGCTTAATGAAAATGATTCAGAAAAACTTTGTGGAATGATAGAAAAGATGGGATACATAAATACAAATGATCCACAACAAGCGGATTTAATTGTATTTAATACTTGTTGCGTTCGAGAAAACGCCGAAGAAAAACTTTTTGGAAAACTTGGAGAACTTAAAAAGTATAAAAGTGAGACAGGCTGTATAATTGCAATTGGCGGCTGTATGATGCAAGAAAAACATATTCAAGATAAATTACATAAAAGTTATCCATATTTTGATATAATATTTGGTACACACACGTTAAATAAATTTCCAGAAGATTTGTATAATACACTTACAAAAAACAAGAAAATAACTGACATTTTAGATATAGATGGCGACATATTTGAAGGAATTCCAATAAAAAGAGAAGATAAAATTAGAGCATCTGTTACAATAATGTACGGTTGCAATAATTTTTGCACATATTGTATCGTTCCATACGTTAGGGGAAGAGAAAGAAGCAGAAAAAAAGAAGATATTTTAAGTGAGATACAAGAACTTGCAAATGAAGGCTACAAAGAAGTAACTCTGCTTGGTCAGAATGTAAATTCATATGATGGCGGAAATGGATATAAATTTGCCAATCTTTTAGAAGATGTAGCAAGAATAGACAAAATAGAAAGAATTAGGTTTATATCGCCACATCCAAAGGATTTTACAGACGATGTCATAAAAGTTATAAAAGAAAATAAAAAAATATGTAAAATATTACATTTACCACTTCAAAGTGGAAGTACAAAAATATTAAGCAAAATGAATAGAAAATACACAAAAGAAAGTTATTTGGAGCTTGCAAATAAAATAAAAAAAGAAATTCCAGAAGTTGTTTTTTCAACAGATATAATAGTTGGATTTCCAGGCGAAACTGAAGAAGATTTTAAAGATACATTAGATGTAGTAGACAAAATGAAATTTGAACAAGTATTTATGTTTATATATTCAAGGAGAGTGCGGAACTCCAGCAGATAAGATGGAAAATCAAATTCCGGAAGACATAAAGCATGAGAGATTTGATAGGTTAAAAGCACTTGTAGAAAGTCAAGTAGAAGAGAATAATGCAAAGTACATTGGTACAAGGCAAAAGATTATTGTTGAAGGAAAAAGCAAAACAAATGAAAATATACTAACACGGAAGGACAGAGACAAATAAAGTAGTAAATTTTGAAGGAACAGATGACCTTATAAATAAAACAGTAGAAGTTGAAATCGTAAAAGATCATATGTGGTATTTAGAAGGGAGAATATAA
Source organism: uncultured Clostridia bacterium (assembly GCA_947627705.1). Taxonomy (GTDB): domain Bacteria; phylum Bacillota; class Clostridia; order TANB77; family CAG-508; genus JAAWPK01. Next base: position 9,607 of record CANQXL010000039.1, on the reverse strand, counting down.
AAATGGCAGAATTTACACCCATGATGCAACATTATTTAGATACAAAGGAGCAATATAAAGATTGTATTTTATTTTATAGATTAGGCGACTTTTACGAGATGTTTTTTGATGATGCAAAAACCGCATCAAGAGAATTGGAATTAACTCTTACAGGTAAAGATTGTGGACAAGAAGAAAGAGCACCGATGTGTGGAATTCCATATCATGCGGCAAATATGTATATTGCAAAATTAATAGAAAAGGGATATAAAGTTGCAATTTGTGAGCAATTAGAAGATCCTAAAAAAGCAAAAGGAATAGTAAAAAGAGATGTAATAAGAGTTGTGACACCAGGTACAGTTGTTGAAGATAATTTACTTGACGAAAAGAAAAATAACTATATTATGTCTGTATATAAACAGGGAATATTTTTTGGAGCATCGGTTTGCGATATATCAACTGGTGATTTTTTGGCAACACAAATAAAAGAAACAAATAATTTTGTAAAATTATTAGACGAAATTGCAAGATATTATCCAGCAGAAATAGTAGTAAATAGCATGCTTTATTCATGCACAGAAGAAATACAAAAGATTAGAGAGAGAATAGAGTGTTATATTTCAAATATGGATGATGCTGACTTTTCACCAGATATAGATAATTTAAAGGATAAATATGAAATAATAAATGATAAAGACGAAAAAATAGATAATTTGAATGAAAAAGAATTTGCAGTAGCTGCAATAAATGGATTATTGAAATATATAAAACAAACACAAAAAATTGAGATGGAGCACATAAACAGAATAAAAATATATAATACGACAAAGTATATGGCATTAGATATAAGCGCAAGGCGTAACTTAGAGTTAACAGAAAGAATGAGAGACAAAGGAAAAAGGGGAACTTTACTTTGGGTACTTGATAAAACATCAACATCTATGGGTGGAAGAATGCTTAGAAGATGGATAAATGACCCACTTATAGATGTATCAGAGATAAATGAAAGACTTGAAGCAGTTAATGAGCTAAAATCAAATATGATGCTTAGGGGAGATATTATAGAAGGCCTAAAAAAGATATTTGATATAGAGAGAATTGCAGGTAAAATATCATATGGAAATGCAAATGCAAGAGATATGCTATCACTAAAATCGTCAGTTAGAAAAATCCCAGAATTAAAACATGTACTAGAAAATGTTAATTGTGGATTACTAAAGAAGTTATACACAAATCTAGATGAACTAAAGGATATACATGATTTAATAGACAAAGCAATAATGGAAGAACCAGCAATTACAATAACAGAAGGAAATATAATAAAAAAAGGATATAATGAAGAAGTAGATAAATTAAAATCAGCAAGCACAGATGGAAAAACTTGGCTTATAAACCTAGAAGCAAAGGAAAGAGAAGAAACTGGAATTAAGAATTTAAGAATATCTTTTAATAAAGTATTTGGATATTATATAGAAATAACAAAATCTAACTTGAAAATGGTTCCAGATAGATACATTAGAAAGCAAACATTAACAACTGGCGAAAGATTTATAACAGAAGAATTAAAGGAAATAGAAGATACAATACTACGGCTCACAAGAAAAATTAGTAGACCTAGAATACAAATTATTTTTAGAAGTTAGAGAAAAAATTTCAAAAGAAATACTTAGGATACAAAAAACAGCAGAAATAATTGCTGAACTTGATGTACTTGCTGACTTTGCAGATATTGCAGAAGACTTAAATTATGTAATGCCTATTGTAGATAATAGTGGAGAAATAAACATACAAGAAGGAAGACATCCAGTAATAGAAAAAATGATACCATCACGGAAGCTTTGTACCAAATGATACGTATATGAATAAGGGAAGTGACAGGCTTCGGAATAATTACAGGACCAAACATGGCAGGAAAATCAACATATATGAGACAAGTGGCTCTAATAACATTAATGGCACAAATAGGAAGCTTTGTACCTGCAAAATATGCCAAAATAGGTGTTGTAGATAAGATATTTACAAGAGTTGGAGCATCAGATGACTTAAGCATGGGTCAAAGTACGTTTATGGTAGAAATGATGGAAGTTGCAAATATTTTGAAGGGTGCAACACAAAACAGTTTAGTAATACTTGACGAAATAGGAAGGGGAACATCAACATATGATGGACTTTCTATTGCGTGGGCTGTTGCAACATTTATGGCAGATAAAGAAAAATGTGGAGCAAAGACTTTGTTTGCAACGCATTATCATGAACTTACAAAACTAGAAGAAACAACAGAAGGAGTAAAAAATTATTCAATAGCAGTAAAAGAAAAAGGTGAAGATGTTATATTTTTAAGAAAAATTGTAAGTGGTGGAACAGACGAAAGCTATGGAATACATGTTGCAAAGCTTGCAGGAGTACCAAAGGAAGTATTAACAAATGCTAAAAGTATATTAAAAACATTAGAGAGAAAAAGTATGCTAGGAGAGAAAAATCTAGAAAAAGAAGAAAAAAAGCAAAGTATGGGACAACTTGATATGTATAATTACAAGCTAGCAGAAATTGCACACGAACTTGATAAAATTAATATAAACGAGCTTACTCCAATAGATGCAATGAACATACTTGTAAAATTAAAAGAAAGTGCATCTTAAATTTTAAATTTAAATAAAACTTATGAAAAATATATTTAAAAATTTTCATAAGTTATGATATAATAATAAAGGAAATGGAGAAAAAATGGTGCATAGAAAAGATACTCGTAAAATAAATGTACGGAAATGTTACAATTGGTGGCGAAGATAAAGTTGTAATTCAGTCAATGACAAATACACCTACAAAAGACGTAGAAAAAACAGTTAAGCAAATATTAGCTTTAGAAAAGGCTGGCTGTGAGATTATAAGAGTTGCATGTCTTGACATAGAAGATGCAAAAGCTATAAAACAAATAAAAGAGAAAATACATATTCCAATAGTTGCAGATATACATTTTGATTATAAAATAGCACTTGAAGCAATCGAATCTGGCGTTGACAAATTAAGAATAAATCCACGGAAACATAGGTGGACGAGATAGAGTAGAAAAGGTCGTAAATGCATGTAAAGAGAAGAATATTCCGATTAGAATAGGAGTAAATTCAGGTTCAATAGAAAAAGAAATTTTAGAAAAATATGACCGGAAAGATAACAGCAAAAGGCATGGTAGAAAGTGCAATAAAACATATAAAAATACTTGAAGAGCTTGATTTTCATGATATATGTGTATCGCTTAAGGCATCGAATTTAGACTTATGCATTTCTGCATATGAAGAAGCAAGTAACAGCTTTGATTATCCACTACATATTGGAATAACAGAAGCAGGAACTGCTTTCTCAGGCACAATAAAATCTAGTATAGGACTAGGAGTATTGTTAAGAGAAGGAATAGGTAGTACATTAAGAGTATCATTATCAGATGATCCAGTAGAAGAAATAAAAGTTGCAAAAGAAATTCTTAAAAATTGCGGATTATACAAAAAGTCACCTACACTTGTCTCTTGCCCAACCTGTGGAAGAACAAAGATAGATTTGATTCCAATTGCAAAAGAAGTTGAAGAATTTTTACAAACCATAGAATCAGATATAACAGTTGCAGTAATGGGATGCGCTGTGAATGGACCAGGAGAAGCAAGAGAAGCAGATATTGGAATCGCAGGTGGAATAAAAGAAGGTCTATTATTTAAGAAAGGTGAGATAATAAGAAAAGTTCCACAAGATCAAATTGTAGAAGAGCTAAAAAAGGAAATACTAGAAATGATTTAATATATATAATAAAGAGAGTAAATGAATTAATTTCATTTTTCTCTTTATTTTTTCAAAAAACCCTTGCAAAAAAATAAATATATGATAAAATATAAGAAAATTTGTTTGATTAAGGAGAATAAAAAATGTTCGCATATATCAAAGGAACACTTGAGATGAAGCTAAATAACGCAGTTATTGTAGAAGCAAATAATGTTGGATATAAAATATATATGGCACAAAATGCAATAGAAAAATGTGGTAATATTGGAGAAACAGTGAAGATACATACACATTATCATGTAAGAGAAGATGACATAAGTTTATATGGTTTTTTAACAAGTGAAGAACTTAACATGTTTGAGCTTTTAATATCTGTTAGTGGAATTGGAGCAAAATCTGCACTTACAATACTTGCCAACATAGAACCACACAATTTTGCTCTTGCAGTAATTACAAACGATGAAGCAAAGCTTACAAAGATACCAGGAATTGGCAAAAAGACAGTTCAAAGAATGATAATAGAACTTAAAGATAAAATGAAGAAATTAGATTTACAGGAAATATCAGAAGAAGGAAAAGAAATAATAAGCGTTAGCGACAATATACAAGATGCTATATCTGCACTTCAAGTATTAGGATATAACAAAAAAGAAATAGAAAAGGCATTCGAGAAAGAAAATATAGAAGGACTAAGTGTAGAAGATATAATAAGAAAAGGGCTATCTATGCTTAATCGAAATTAAAGAAGGGATAAATAATGGATTTAAATAAACCACTTGCGTATAGAATGATGCCAAAAACGTTAGAAGAATATGTTGGACAAGAGCATATTTTAGGCAAAGACAAAATTTTATACAGGACAATAAAAGCAGACAGATTATCGAGTATAATACTTTGGGGACCACCAGGATGCGGGAAGACATCTCTTGCAAAAGTTATAAGCAATACAACAAAAAATAAATTTTATAGAATAAATGCAGTAACATCAGGAGTTGCAGAGATAAAGGCAATAATCGAAGAAACAAGCAATTTGCTATTAAATCCTTCAGGAAGATGCATTTTATTTATAGACGAGATACATAGATTTAACAAATTACAACAAGACGCACTTTTACCTTTTGTAGAAAATGGAACAGTTATATTAATTGGAGCTACAACAGAGAATCCGTATTTTGAAGTTAACAAGGCTTTAATTTCAAGGTCAATGGTTTGCAAATTAGAACCATTAAGTGTTGAAGATGTATATAAAGTATTAAAGAATTCTTTAAATAGCGAAGAAGGACTTAAAAGTTTCAATGTAAAGATTTCAGATGATACATTAAGAAAAATAGCAGAAACGTCTGATGGAGATGTAAGAAATGCTCTTAATGGCTTAGAAGTTGCAGTTCTTACAACAAAAGTTGACGAAAACGGAGTTATAAATATTACAGACGAAATTGCAAAACAAAGTGTGCAAAGAAGAAAAGTGATTTTTGATAAAAATGGAGATAGCCATTATGATAATATTAGTGCATTCATAAAGTCTATGAGAGGTAGTGACCCAGATGCAGCTGTGTTTTACCTTGCAAGAGCAATTGCAGGGGGAGAAGATCCTGTATTTTTAGCTAGAAGAATTGTGATTGCAGCAGCTGAAGATGTTGGAATGGCAAATCCAAAGGCCTTAACTATTGCAACTTCAGCAATGCAAGCTGTAACTATGGTAGGAATGCCAGAAGCAAGAATAATACTTGCAGAAGCTTGTGTGTATGTTGCAACATCACCTAAATCTAACTGCGCATATCTTGCACTAGAAAAGGCATTAGAAGATGTTAAAACAAAAGATACAGGCGAGATACCAATGCATATAAGAAATGCACCACAAGAAGGAATGAAAGAATTTGGGTATGGTAATGGGTATAAATATCCACATGACTTCCCACATCATATGGTAGAACAGCAATATTTACCAGATAAAATGCTAGGTACAAAATATTATATTAAAGACGATACAGTAGAATAAATAAATTAAAATAATAAAAGACAATTTAAATAAGAAAAGACGCAGGATTTACTCTATTCTGCGTCCTTCTTTTGCAGTCATTTTTTCATATTCTTTACATTTTATTTTATATTCCATTTGCATTGTCATATATCTATAATACATATAAGCCTGTTCATATTGAAGCATAGGATTAAACATAGGATCCTTATATATATCATTCATATTAAAATCTCCAGGGTTATCATATGGAGAAAATCCGTCCATAATCAACATTTTTATCCATTACAAGCATCAATCCTTTCTTTAATGTTTTTTAAATATTTTATATAATTATTTATTTAAATAATATTCCAAAACAGAATAATTTATGAATAATTGGAAATTGATAAGAATAAAAATATAAAAAAGATATGGGAGGGGATGCGAATTGAAAGATATGTTAGGAGAGAGCGTAACAAAAATAATTAAGGGAATAATCATTTCCTGCATTATAACTTTAATTTTATTACTTATATATGCAGCTCTACTAAGTTTTACTAATATTCCAGAAAGTACAATGGAACCAGTCATTGTTGCAATTACCGCAATAAGCATTCTAGCACGGTAGCTCAATTGGAGCAGGAGCAATTAGAAAAAATGGGATAATAAATGGTGGAATAATAGGACTGGTATATGTTGCATTATTATATATTTTATCAAGTTTGACAGGAACAGGATTTGCACTTAACACATACTCAATTATTATGATATGCATTGCTACATGCGCAGGTGCAGTAGGGGGAGTTGTGCGGAGTAAATTTAAAATAAAAAAACGGGGAAATCCCGTTTTTTAAAATATATAATATTTTTGATGTTATGCTTTTTTTGCAGTTTCAGCTAATTTTGCAAATGCTTCCATATCAGTTACTGCAAGTTCTGCAAGCATTTTTCTGTTTATTGTAACATTTGCTTTTTTAAGACCTGCGATTAATTTACTGTATGTTAATCCATTTTGTCTTGCTGCTGCATTAATTCTTGTTATCCATAATTTTCTAAAATTACTTTTTTTATCTTTTCTTCCTACATAAGCATACATTCCAGATTTCATAACAGCTTGTTTAGCCATTCTAAATCTGTAATGTTTTGCTCCATAGTAACCTTTAGCTTGTTTTAATACTTTTTTATGTTTTTTACGTGTTATTATAGCAGTTTTAACTCTTGCCATTTCAAATTCCTCCTATCTCTAAATACTAATTTTCATATGGTAATAATTTTTTAATTCCATGTGTGCAAGTTTTATCAGCGTATGCATCTTGAATTTTACCAGATTTTCTTTGTCTACTTGTCTTATTTGCAAGTAAATGTCTTCTATTAGCTTTTGTTCTTTTAACTTTACCTGTTGCTGTCATACTATATCTTTTTTTAGCAGCTTTGTTAGTTTTTAATTTTGGCATAATATTTTCCTCCTTTAAAATTGATAATTATAATTTCTATTTATTTAATGAAAAAATTATAAACATATTTTTACCTTCTAGGAATGGTTTCTTTTCAGGTGTTGCAACATCAGAAAGCTCATCAATGAATCTATTTAAAATATCTTCACCAAGTTTAACATAATTTAACTCTCTACCTCTAAAGCGTACAGTAATTTTAACCTTAGAACCACTTTCTAAAAATTTCCTAGCATTTTTAACTTTAAAATTGAAATCATGTTCTTCCGTATTTGGTGTAACACGAATTTCTTTAACTTCAAAAGTTTTTTGTTTCTTTTTTGCTTCTTTTTCACGTTTTGCTTGTTCAAATTTGTATTTGCCATAATTCATAATTTTGCAAACTGGTGGAGTAGCATTAGGAGCAACTAAAACTAAATCTAAGTCCTTTTCAATTGCTATACTTAAAGCATCTTTAGGAGACATAATCCCAAGCTTTTCTCCAGTATCACTTATTACTTGAATTTGTTCAAAACGAATTTGTTCGTTAATTGGTAATTCTTGTTTTATAGCTAAAACCTCCTCTATAAAAAAAATATAGACTTGTTAAAAACAAATCTATCCACTCTAAATATAAAACTATAAATTAAATTATAAATTTTAATAACCTTTTCCTTGATTGGTAAGGTGAGAAGTGGATGACTTCTTCTTAAACACAAATAATATTATACACTATTTTTTGGAAAAGTCAAGAAAAATTTGAAAAATTGCATAAAAAATTAATAGCTTATTTGTTAAGTTATTTATAAAATTTCTTTATTTTTTTATAAAATTATCTTTTATTGATATTAACTCACAATAATGAGACCACCCTAAAATTCCAGACGTGTCTGAAATTTTGGAATGAATGTTTTTTATAAATATATATAATAATAGCCAGTGTATTAAATTACACTAGCTATGTTACATAATGTTTTTATTCATTTGTCAAGTATTAATTTGACTTTTTAAATCATCTCATTTTAATCTTAAATTTCAGAAGCTTTCAAACGTTCGTCTTTTATTATTTCCATAACCTTTTTAACTGTATCTTCCAAATTTGTATTGTCAATAACATAATCATAATTTCCACTTTTAGACTCTTCATAGTCAAATCTGCTAAGTCTTAATTCTATCTCGTTGTTATCTGGCTTGTCTATTCTGTTTTCAAGTCTTCTTCTTAATTCTTCCTTTGATACTCTCAAGAATATTGTTATAACCTTCATATCTTTGCTTAATATTTTTACTAAATTCTCTGTACCATTAACATCTACATCTTTAATAACTATTTTTCCTTCATTTATTTGGTCATTTAGCTGTTTTTTTGGTACCCCATAATAATGGTTATGATGCATATCAAATTCATATAAAGCATTTTCTTTTATAAGTTGCTCAAATTCGTCTCTATTTACAAATATATATGTTTCTCCTGCAACATCTCCGATTTCTCATTGGTCTATCTGTCATTGATGGAATTGATACTACATTATCCATTCTTTTTATTATTTCTTTTTTTACTGTATCTTTTCCGCTACCTGCAACTCCAGAAAGTATTACTAACATTTAATATACACCTTGCCTTCTGCTATTTCGACTGCAGCAAGTGTTACTGGTGATACTTCCTTTTTGTTTGTAAGTGGTGTCTCACCATTTGCAAGTTGTCTTGCTCTCTTTGCTGTTGCTATAACTAATTCATAGCGGTTATCTACTTTGTCTAAAAGTTCTGTTACTGTTGGTTTTACCATCATAGTTAATCATCCTCCTTATCTATTATTTCTCTATGATTCTTTGTTCTACTTATAACCGTCTCCGGTTGTATTGCTGATAATACCAAATGCCCTGTATCCATTACAATTACAGCACGTGTTTTTCTTCCTGTTGTTGCATCTATTACTAAGTTTGATTGTTTGGCTTCTTGTATCATTCTTTTTATTGGTGCAGCTCCAGGAGATATAATTGATATTATTCTATCTGCAACTACTATATTTCCATATCCAACATTTATATATTGCATATATGTGTTCTCTTTATGATATATTATATCATATTCTCCTTATTATATATTTAGGTTTTTATTAGGTTTTACCTATAACCTTTTTAGTTTAATACTTATTATACTTCATAATTTTGATTTCTTCAAGTAAATTTATGCAATTTTTGAAAATTTTCTTGACTTTTTCGTTATAATTCTAGTATTTTCATAAATAGTATATAAAAATATATAAAATTCATTTATATTCTATTTATTATTAAGATTTTTCGTTTTTGTTATCAATTCGTCAAAATCTGAAATATATTTTTTATCTTGTATAACTCTATATTTCTTATATTCGTCCATTGCCAGCTTATCTGCAATTTCTCTTTTTATTTTACCATTATCTTTTAAAATGTTATATTCATTTAATTTTAAAAAGACTTCTAATTTTTCTTT
>CANQXL010000038.1 GCA_947627705.1 uncultured Clostridia bacterium | reverse complement strand
ACACCAAGTAAAAAAGGAATTGTACGGAACAAAAGAATTAAACAAACAAATACAAGAACTTATAAATCCAAAAAATGAAATGAGTAAGGAAAAAGCTATCCGGTAAGACAATATTTAGAGAAGGCGATAGCATAATGCAAATGAAGAATAACTATGACATAGAATGGAACTTAAATCGGAGATATTGGAATGCGGAATTTTCAATGGAGAGATGGGCAAAATAACAAGAATAAGTAATATAACAGAAACATTGGAAGCATCATTTGATGGAAAAGTTGCAGAATATAGTTTTCAAGAGCTAGACCAAATAGATCATTCTTATGCAATTACAGTACATAAATCGCAAGGAAGCGAATTTGATGTTGTAATACTTCCAATTGTAAGAACTTCACCAATGTTACTTACAAGGAATTTACTTTATACAGCGATAACAAGAGCAAAAAAGCTTTTGATAATAATTGGAAGTAAAGATGTAATAAAATTTATGATAAAAAATACAAATGCAAAAGTAAGAAATACTGGATTGGATTATAAAATGAAAATGATTTAAAACTACGCGTCACTGCGTAAATCATTTTACTATTAATTGCTTAGAAAAAATAAATAATAAAAATGGGGGAGAAAGGAAGCGTTTTTGAGATTAGCTGACGAAATTTTAAATTTAATTTTCCCCAATACATGTGCACTTTGCGGAAAGGTTGAAAAAGAGTTCCTTTGCAAAGAGTGTATTAAAAAGATAGAATTAAAATCAGAGCCCAAAGTAAGGCTAAAAATAAATAAAAACTTTGAAAAATTTATGTATATTGTGCCATATGAAGACGAATTTAGAAACAAAATTTTATCATATAAATTTAAAGACAAATCGTACATGTATAAAACATTTACAAAAATAATATTAAAATCTAAAAAAGTATACGATATTTTAAAAAGTTATGATATAATAACAGAAGTACCAATACATGATAAAAGAAAAAAGAAAAGAGGGTACGACCAAAGTGAGCTTATAGCAAAAGAGATAGCGCTATGTATAGAAGGCATAGAATATAAAAAATTGTTAAAGAAAGTAAAGAATAATCAAAGACAAAGTATGCTTAATAAATATGAGCGCACACAAAATGTAAAAAATGTATATGAAGTTACTGCAAAAGAAATAATACAAAATAAAAGAATTGTTTTATTTGACGATATATATACAACAGGAAGTACAACAAATGAGTGCAGCAGAGTATTAAAAGAAAATGGTGCAAAGGATATATTGGTTTTAACTTTAGCTAAAAAATAAAACAAAAGATATAAATTGCAAAAAAAGGAGAAACGGATGGAAGAATTAGTTGAAAGTATTTTAGATTATGTAAGAGCAGATTATACTGATTATGCGGTTATGATAAATCGGTGAGTGGGGAAGCGGAAAGACCTACTTTTGGAATAATAAAGTTAGAAACAAAATCGAATCAATGAAGCTTAATCGGTAAGTCATATACAACAATCTATATGTCTTTATATCGGTATATCAAATCTAGAAGAAATAAGTAAAAAGATATTTATAGAAACAACTCAACTTATGGATAAAAATTTAAAAAAATTTATGAGCGCAAATGGTGTAACTAAAATACCAGAATATGCAAAAACTGGAATTGATATGGCAAATTTTTTTGGTGTTACACAAAATGGTGACAGAGTAGATTATTCAGACTTTTTCTCAACAGAAGATAAAGTCTTATGTTTTGATGACCTAGAAAGAGCAAATGTAGATGTTATAGATATACTAGGATATATAAATAATTTCGTAGAGCATGACCATATAAAAACCATAATAATATGTAATGAGAAAGAATTATCTACAAAATTAAAGAGTACAAATCTAGAAATGAAAACTTTTATAGCAACATATATTCTAGATAAGGAAGACGAATTAACACAAATTACAGATAAACCAATGGTTGAAAAAATTCAAGATAAGATAGAATATGTATTTGATAAAGCAAATGATTATGAAAGAATAAAAGAAAAATTAATAGGTGAGACTTTTGAATATCAGCCAAAGTTTGATTATATAATTAATGGACTTCTTATGAGATATGAGTCAAATCCAGATTTAATAAGATTTTTAAGAGAATCAACAGGATTAATAATTACAACATTTAATAAGAGTGGAACAAGAAACCTAAGAATTTTAAAACATGCACTAAATGACTTTAAAAAGATATTTGAAATGGTAAATAAAAATTATCCAAACACAAATCATAGAGTTTTGCAAACAATGCTTATATTTACAATTGCGGTTTCATTTGAAATAAAAGCACGGAAAAATAACAAAGGATAAATTTGTAAACATAGCCAATAACGAAGAATATAAAGCAATATTAGTTTCTTCAAGAGTTTTAATGGACAACAGACAATTTTATATTAAAGAATTTGATAACACATATTATTATAACTTTAAATCAGAATATAGATTCTTTAAATTTATTGAGATGTATGTAAGAACAAGAATTTTTGATATGAAGACATTTAAAAAAGATATGGAAATGATAATAAACACAGTAGATACATCGAATTTACCAGGATATAAAAGACTTTTAACAGAAGAATACTGGAAAATAAGTGACGAAGAATTTGATGGTGTTATAGAAGAAATATTAAATGATGTGCAAAAGGGAAAAACAACATTAATAGAAAATGTAAAGTTATTTATATACTTTGATTATCTAATAAGAAAAGGTCTAATAAAAAAGGATATATTAGACGTAAAGACTACATTTATAAATGGAATGAACTTGTCTTCTCTTGTTTCTAAATACTGTGATAATGTAGAAGAAGAACTTGATACAATTGGAATACAAGATCCTTCAGAAGATGTTGAAGATGTTTTAAAACATTTCTATACCTTAAATTCTAAGCTTAAAGACAGAATGTATATAGAAAAAGCAGATAGTATATTTAAATGTATACCAATGAAGATGGAAGAGTTTTATGAAAGGTTTGATAGAGAGTGCATGAACATTCCAATATTTAAGTATTATGATGTATATCAAACGTTCCAAAGATTATCATGTGCTAGCAATGAAGATATAGTTACGATTAGAGAAAAACTATTAAACAGAGCTGATTTATTTACAAAAGAAATAGAGCCTGAAATGAAAAATATTAGGCAGTTAAAACAAATAATAGACGATTATGCTAAAGACAAAGAAAATAGTATTAAACTTGTAATGCTAACTGATTTTTCAAAAGATTTAGGTAAAATTCTAGAAAAATATGAATAAAATGATATTGATATTGTTATGGAAGTAATATATTTAATTATACTTGCTCCTTGTTGGTCGTCTCACAGAAACTGTAAAGAGCAAAGCTCTAACAGTTTCTATGTTCGCTCCCATGCTACGCGTCGCATCGTAAATTAAATATATTACTTCCATATGAAGACAAATATAAATTAATATAATTGTAAAATTGGAGGAATTCATGAATAAGAAGTTAGAAGATTTTAACAAATATATAGAAGGAAAAAAAGTCGCTATAATCGGTCTTGGAGTAAGTAATATTCCACTTCTAAAATATTTATATGAAAAAGGCGCAAATCTTACAGTTTTTGATGATAGAGAACAAGATAAAATTCCAGAAGAAGCAATGAAGGAGATAGAAAAATATGACATAGATTATTTCTTTGGAAAGGATAATTTGAGCCATCTTCAAGGATTCAAAATGATATTTAGATCACCTAGTTGTATGCCAACAAAAAAAGAATTAGTTCAAGAAAAGAAAAATGGAGCAATCATAACAAGTGAAATTGAAATGTTAATGAAACTTTGTGATGCGAAGGTAATAGGAGTTACAGGAAGTGACGGAAAAACAACTACAACATCATTAATATATGAGATTTTAAAAGAAAAAGGATATAATTGTTATTTAGGTGGAAATATTGGAACACCATTATTTACAAAAATTGAAGAAATTCAAAAAGACGATATAATTGTTTTGGAATTAAGCAGTTTTCAATTAATGCATATGGATATAAGCCCTAGTATATCAGTTGTTACGAATGTATCGCCAAATCACTTGAATGTACATAGTTCGTATGAAGAGTATATAGAAGCAAAGAAAAATATTTTTAAATATCAAGACAAAAATGGTATAGTTGTTCTAAATTATGACAATGAAATAACGAGAGATTTTGCAAAGGAAGTAGAAGGAAAATATATTTTCTTTAGTAGTAAAACTAAGTTAGAAGATGGAATTATATTAGACGAAGATATAATAAAAGAGTGTAATGATAAAGTAAGAAGGCATCTTGTAAATACAAAAGAAATAACTTTAAGGGGAAGGCACAATTATGAAAATATATGTGCAGCACTTGCAGCAACGAAAACACTTGTTGATGCAGATACACAGATTAAAGCAGTAAAGAAATTTAAAGGGGTAGAACATAGAATAGAATTTATTAGAGAAATAGATGGGGTAAAATGGTATAATGATTCAATAGGAACGAGCCCAACAAGAACAATAGCAGGATTAAATTCTTTTGAAGAAAACATTATATTAATAGCAGGTGGATATGATAAACACCTTGATTATGAACCACTTGCAAAACCGATTCTAGATAATGTAAGAGCACTTATATTAGTAGGTCAGACAGCAGAAAAAATATTTGTTGCAGTAAAAAATGAAAGTGAAAAGCAAGGAAAGAAAATTGATATATACATGTGTAGCACTTTAGAAGAGACAGTAAAGATTGCAAAAAAAGTTGCAAAACCAAATGAAGTTGTGCTATTTTCGCCAGCTAGTGCAAGTTTTGATATGTTTAAAAACTTTGAAGAAAGAGGAAAAAAATTTAAGGAAATAGTTAATAATATTTAACATAGACAAAGTCTCCTGAATATATATAGATATATAAAGGAGGCTTTTTTATGTATAATAGTTACGAAGAATATATGCAAAGTGTTTTAGGAGTGAATACTCAAAATACATATGGTGAAATGAATAATAGTTATTTTGAACCAAGAGTGCAGGAGATAAATTTACAAGAAGTAAATAAGCTATACCCAGAGATATATGGTATTGTATATCCGATGGTACAAAAGGTTTGTGGCATAAGAAATATTTCAACTTTGAATAGCTCACAAATTGACGAAATGGTAGAAGAAGTATATAATGCGATAGAGCCAGGAGATGATATACTTCAAGGGAAAGATAATGGAAGTACGCCAAGAAATGGCGATGTGAAAAATCCAAGAGCAAGGGATACACAAAAAGAAGTTGTAAGAGAAACGAGAAGATCAAATAATAATTATTTACTTAAAGATTTGATAAGAATATTGATTATAAGGGAGATTTTGCAAGGCGGTGGATGGCAAAATAATTATTTCCAGCCAAGACCACCATTAGGCGGAATGCAAGGTATGGGCATGCAAGGACCAGGGGGTATACGGAAGACCACCTATAATGAGACCACGGATATATGGGAATGTAAAAGTTATTAGATAATGCTATTCTAATTAAAAAAAGTATTATCTAGTTAACAAAAAAGTAAAACGAAAATAAAATTTTTACTAAAATCTCTTGAATATACGAGATAAATAATGTATAATAACATATAGGAGAATTTAGTATATGAATCAAATCTTAATAACAGAGAAAGTAATAATGACGCCAGAATTCAAGAGAAAAAGGAAACTTTATAAGTTTAACTTCTTTTTGTCTTGCTTTTTAGCGTGCATGTT
The DNA here is from genome assembly GCA_947627705.1 of uncultured Clostridia bacterium. Lineage (GTDB taxonomy): Bacteria > Bacillota > Clostridia > TANB77 > CAG-508 > JAAWPK01. The sequence goes on along the minus strand of CANQXL010000038.1, from coordinate 7,341 downwards.
ATTTTCTTGTTGTATATATGCAGAATACGATAGGAATAAAAATGAAAACCTTTCACAAGATATACTTGTTGGATTTCAAGAAACTGAAAGGCAAGACAATACAACAATATCAGTAGAAGAAGATGTTATAGTAATAAGAGATTTAGTTGAGAGTACAGGAGAAGATACAGAAACACAAACAGAACCGGAAACGCAAACAGAAGTTAATATATCTGATATAGTTGGAACACCAAAATCTACAATAGTAGAGTCAGTTGCAGCAGATGGAAAATCATATTACACTGAGGCAGTACTTAAAATTCCTTGCCTTGGAATAGAATACCCAGTACTTTCTGATACATCAGACGAACTTTTAAAGATATCATTAAATAGACTTTGGGGACCTGATCCAAACGAAATAGGAAATTATGTTATAGTTGGACATAATTATAGAAATGGAAAGATGTTTGGTAAATTATCTAATATAAAAATTGGAGATAAAATTGAGCTTACAGACAATATCGGAAGAACAGTTACATATTCGGTTTATACAACATATGTTGTAGACCCAGCAGATGTTAGTTGTACATCACAGAGAACAGACGGAAAAAGAGAAGTAACATTAATTACATGTACAAGTACAGGAAAGCAAAGATTTGTTGTAAAAGCAGCAGCAATATAATTAATATAAATGTATAAAATATATTAGCAAATTATGAAATAATAAAATTAGAAAGCGGTGAGAATTTTGAAGTATCTCGATAAACTACTAAAGATATTAAAAACAGATAGAAATACATTTTTTACATATATATTTACCCTTCTAACTATATATATAGTAATAGATAGAATAGTAGAACTACTATTTTTGATATTTACAGGAATAGGAGTATCATATTGGGGACCAATTGGATATACTTTTGCACTTGCTTGTCCAGTACTTGCATTTCTTTTCTCAGGTAGTTCTAAATATGCATCATCAGGTAAATTCAAACTTACAATTGTATATATGTATGCAATAGTTTTGTATATTATTACAATATCAATGATTTCACAATGGTTAAATGCAGCTTTATGGATGTTCCTTTTATCTGTACCAAATTATGTTGAAATTGTAACACATTATACAAGCTTAATAAAACCTGCATTCCAAGCAATAGCAGTATATATACCACTTACGACATTCTTCTCAATTTTCTGGTGGTGCTATGCAAAAGTTGCAGATACAAGATTGATAAAAGAATCAATCTGGGATTATACAGGTATAGATTTATCTAAGAAAACAACAAAAGCAGGAGCATACAGTTTTGAAAATGTTATATCTTCAGATAAAGAAACAGGAAAAACAGTTAAAGTATATGATAGCAGAAGATCAGATCCTATGCTTATTTGTGGACCTTCAGGAATGGGAAAAACAGCTTTATTATTAGAGCCAATGCTTGCACGTGATTTAGAGAAAAAATATTTCTTCAAAGAAGCAGCCAAGGAAGTTGGATTTACAGCATTAAAAACAGGACTTGCTAACTTAACATGCCCATATACTAATGAATACATAAACGAAAACTTTAGCTTAAATATGCTTGAGCCAATTGAAGGAAAAGAAAAATTATATAAAGCATATTTAGATAAATTAATATATTTTGATGGACCAAAAATAATATATAAAGATTTAGGAATAACATTCCTTTCACCAGATTATGAATCTACAAATAGAATGATAGATGTTGCTAAAAACTTTAATTTAAAAGTAAATATTGTTGATCCAAGTAATTCGGATTCTATTGGAATAAATCCATTTGCATATGGAGTACCAGGAGAAACATCAGGAGTTATTTCTTCAATAATTGCATCAATGTATAGCACATCTAATGCACAAGAAGAAGAGATATATTTCCAAAATTCTGCAGCTCAAGCAGTTGAGAATTTAAGTATTCTTCTTCAAGAAATGTATCCAAGATTAAATAATGGATTATTACCAACTCTAGAAGATATGCTTGATATGTTAAATGATTTTGACTTGGCAGTTGATATGTGCAAAAAATTACAAGAAGATCCAGAGCTTGCAGAAAAATGCAAATTACAAATAGGATATTTCAAAAAGCACTTCTATCCAGAATCTGCAATGAGAAATGAAACTGAAAGATATGTTCATACTGCAATTACACAATTAGATGGACTTCTTAGAGTACCAGGAATCAGAAATATACTATGTAATAGAGTTAATAATATAAACTTTGAAAAGACACTTGAAAATGGAGAGATTACAATTGTTTGCACAAGAAGGGGAGATTTAGGACCAAAATTACAAAAAGCATTTGGATTATTCTACCTAATGGCAATGCAATTTGCAGTAATAAAAAGGGGCGGATCAGAAGCATCAAGAATTCCACATATGCTATATATAGATGATTCAGCAGACTTCATATGTGGTCCAACACTTGGAATGTTCACACTATATAGAAAATATAAAGTAGGAACAATAATAACAGTACAAAATCTAGAACAATTAGATGCAACACCTTCTTCTAGAAGAACAATACTTTCAAACTGTACAACTAAAATTGTATTTGGAAACCTTACACCAGAAGAAAACGAATTTTGGTCACAAGAATTTGGAGACAAGAGAGAGTGGCTATTTAGCCAAGACATGAGTATAAAAGCAGAAGGAAGAGGAAACCAATTCTTAGGTGGAGAATCTTCTGCAAAAGATATATCTTATGGAGATTTCAAAGGTGTTAAATGGGGCTGGAAGAAGAACTTTGAACTTGGAAAAATTCAAGCACTTAAGTTCAAAAACTGTGCATTCAAGTATAAAGATGATAAAGGAAAGAGCTTTGTCGGAGTTGCTTCACTTGACTTTATGGGATCAAAATATAAAGAACAACATAAGTCTAAAGAATTTGACTTTACAAAATATCAATCAGGAATTGTATCTGATGATATAAAACATAGTAAGAGAAAATTTAATCCAAAACAGGTTGATTTTGATGCATATACTGGTAATGAAGAAGTAGACCCTGTTCAAACAGATGCAACAGACATTAGTTCATTATTTAATAATGAAGATGCAATAATTTATGATATTCATAAAAAAACAGAATAATACAAGAAATATAAAAAAGACTGCAGTCAATTTTAAATTGTCTGCGGTTTTTTCTTTTTGAAAATAATCATATTTTTATAAAACAAGAATAATAATTAAATAACTTGTTTTAGGAGGACACATAATGTTTTATGTATTTAATAAGCAAAAAATATGCTCATATCTCATTGCATCAAGTACAGTTGCGATTTTACTTGCAGTTTCCATATTTTTTACGGGAAGTAAAATAGAAACAAAAGAGACGATGGCATATACTGGATCGTCGTTCCCAATATGCAGTGTTGAGACAAATAGACAGAGAATATCATTAACTATTAATTGTGAATGGGAATCAAACGATATAGATAAAATTTTGGAGACACTTGATAAATGTAACGTAAAAGCAACATTTTTTATGGTTCGGAACGTTTATTGATAAAAACAAAGATATGGTAAAAAAAATATCAGATATGGGGCATGAAATTGCAAATCATTCAAATAGTCATTTAGATATAAAAAATTTAAGCTATGAACAGAATGTAGAAGAAATACAAAAATGCACAGAAAAGATAAAGAAGATTACCAAAAAGGAAGTTAAACTATATAGAAGTCCTAACGGAGAATATAACGAGAATGTTATGAAAGCTACAGAAGATAATGGATATAAAGTTATAAATTGGTCGATAGATACTTTAGATTATAATGGGCTAGATTGTAGTCAGATGTGGGATATTATAAATAAAGATTTAAAAAATCGGAAGCATAATATTAATGCATAGCGGAACAGAGAATACAGCAAATAGCTTAGAAGAAATAATAAAAAATATACAAAAGAAGGGTTATAATATCGTGCCTGTATCAGAACTTATATATCAAGATAATTATACTGTAGATTCAAATGGAATTCAAAAAAAGAATATGTAAATGTATAAATATTTTAAAATATGGTAAAAATAACAATGATTACTTATAGATGGAGGAGAAAATGGCATTTATAGGGGTTATTGTAAATAGTAAATACGAATTGCAAGTAAAAAGAGTTTTAGAAAGTAAATTAAATTCACTAAATAAAGAGTATACAATAATTCTAATTAACAAAAAGAGCATAGAGAATATAAAAAATATAAGGTTTGAAACGGTTCTTGTAACAGACTTAGAAGAAGTAAAAGAAGAAACATATGCTTTAAATGAAATATTTAAAAATTTAAAATATTTAATTATAAATGCAGATATGGAAGAAAATCTTAACTTAATAAATAATATGAAATTAAATGTCATAACATTTGGATTTAGCCCAAAGTCTACAATAATAGCAACAAGTGTGGAAGAAAATTTTTTGATATGTTTGCAAAGAAAAATTATAGATATTAATCAAAAAATGGTAGAACCGCAGGAAATACAGCTAAAAATACAAAATAAAAAATTGTCAAAAAGTAGCCATAATTTAATGGGAATAGCTTCTATCCTTTTGATTTATGGAAAAATTTAAACTTTTTTATAAAAATTTAACATTTTATGTAGACAAATCCAAAAAAATGTAGTATAATTAAGATGTAGTTTAGCGAAAAGAAGAAATAAACAACAGAAAAATTAAAATGTATTACAAAAATTGTAATATAAAGATACGTAAGAAATCATTACAAATGTAAAGGAATTTCCTACGTAGAAGATAGGGAGGAAAATAAATTGAACACAAATTATTTGGATAATAACCATTTAGTATTAGTGGGAAAAATTACAAGCGAAAAAAGATTTAGTCATGAAATTTATGGAGAGAGTTTTTACATATTTGATTTAGAGGTTCCACGTTTAAGTGAAACATTTGACGTTATTCCAATAACAATATCAGAAAGACTAATTAATGATGAGCAATTACAAATAGGTAAAAAAATAATTGTAAAAGGACAATTCAGATCATATAACAGCTATGAGAATGAAAAGAATAAGTTAATCCTAACTGTATTTGCTAAAGACATCATATTTGAAGATGAGATTGAAGAAAAGGCAAAAGAGGACGACGAGATTAATTTAGACGTATCAAATGAAGTTGTATTAATTGGACATATTTGCAAAAAACCAATTTACAGAAAAACACCATTTGGACGTGAAATTGCAGACCTTTTACTTGCAGTAAACAGAGCATATAGCAAGTCTGATTATATCCCAGCAATAGCATGGGGAAGAAATGCAAGATTTTGTGATCACCTAGAAGTAGGAGCACAAGTTAAAGCTGTAGGTAGAGTTCAATCAAGAAAATATGAAAAGAAATTTGAAGATGGAACATCAGTAGAAAGAGTTGCATATGAAGTATCTATCTCAAGCTTAGAAGTAATAGAAGAAAAAGATGGCGACGGAACAGATGCAGATACAGACGCAGCAGAAGCTGTCTAATAAATAAGAATATATCATCCTTAACATAAAAAACTCAAAAAACACAGTTACTATATAAAGTAGACTGTGTTTTTTGATATGTCTAAAAAGAAAAATACTTTTTAAGCTAAATCTTTCTTAATTCTATCAAATGCAAATGCAGACGCAAAGAAAGATACAGCAAAAGAAATAGAAAGCCATATGATTTTTAATCCTATGTAATATATAAAAGTTGAAGGGTGAAACGATATGTAATAAATTAAAAATAATGTACCTAAAACTGAAACTGCAAGTGAAAAGTATAATCCATAATTCATAATCTTTTTTATTTTTAAATCAAAATTTTTTATTGTATCAGATAATTGTTTTATCATAAAATCATCTCCATAATTAATATTAACATAAAACAAGAGAAAAATCAAAGGTAATTGTTGGTAAGTATATTATAATATTTTAAAAAAATATGTTGAAAATAATTTGATAATGTGTAATAATATGTATATAATCTAAAAAAGTAACTAAATGAGAAATAAAATAATAGACGGAGGATAAAGATATGGACGGAAAATGGAAAATTATAGATGGAGAATATATACATGAAGATACTGGAACAAAATATGATCCAGAAGGCTTTAATATCTATGGGGCAGATAAAGACGGATACAATAGAAAAGGATTTAATGCATATGGCTATGATAGAGAAGGCTATGACGAAGAAGGATATGATGAAAGAAATTTTAATAGAGAAGGTATACATAGAATAACTGAAACTAAGTTCAATTTAAGAGGCTATGATAAAGACGGCTACGATAAAGATGGGTTTAACAAAAAAGGTTATGATAGAGAAGGTTACGATAGATATGGAGTAAATAAAAAAGGAAAAACTAAAGATGGAAGAACAAAAACTGAACTAGAAATATTAGAAGATGAACAAAAGAAGCTAACTGAAAAATTACAAGAAATAGAAAAATTAGAAATCAAGGTTCAAGAGGCAAGTAAAGAAACAGAAGAAAGAGAGTAAAAATATGAGTAAAGAAATGATTGAATATAAAGAAAATTTTATATCAAAAGTAAAAAGATTTTTTAAAAATTTATTCGGTAGAAAACAGAAAGAAAAAGAAACAGAAAAATTAAATTCAAAGAAAGAAAATTTAGCAAGCCGAAATGGTAGCTATTTCAAGGAAAGTGTAGTTGTAAGACAAGGAGACGAAGAACTAAAAATTGCAAGCTTACAAAGAGATTACAAACAAGGAAGAATTTTAGAAGAAGATATGACAGACGAAGAACATAGAGAATTGATAAGACTATACAAGAAACAGAATCAAGAATTAAAAGAAAAGATAGATGCTAAGAAAAAAGCTATAAAGAAAAAGATAGAAGATTTAAAGGCGTCATAAAGATTATATATAAGTTAGAAAAAATTTAATCTCTGTTCTAACACAAGCCCATAGCGAATACAATTAAACAAAAGCAAACAGGGGGAGTGTTCATGAACGGGAAAATAAACCACACTTTACTTGTTGGAGAAAGATCCATATCAAGTAAACAGACAATAGAAGAACGTGCATGTAATTTAGCACGATATATCATAGATTCAAAAGATACAGTAAGGGGAGCAGCAAAAAAATTTGGAATAAGCAAAAGCACGGTACACACGGAAGTAACACTCAAGAACGGTAGAAAAATGGGACAAGTTATTCCTGAAAGTATTGAAATAAAGAAGGTTTTTCTAGCAGAAAAGAATCCAGTTGTGAAATTGGGATTGGTAATTAAATAAAAAATAAAATGGCTTACATAAATTAATGCAAGTCATTTTTTTATTGTAAAAAACAATTTTATGAAAAAACTAAAAATGCGAAGTAGCAATTTTTAGTTTTTGGGGTGTGGGGTGTCCCTGCCACACAGACACT
>CANQXL010000037.1 GCA_947627705.1 uncultured Clostridia bacterium | reverse complement strand
TTACGGATGTTTTTATATGTTTTTACTTTTGAAATAAGTTTTTACTATAACCTTATTTACCTGAATTTGATTTCATATCATTTGTAAGCTCTAATATATAATCTGTACTTGTTTTGTAAAAATTAGCAAGTATTATTAGATAGTCAAGTGGAATATCACGTTTACCCGTTTCATACCTTGCATATTGTGGTTGCTTAATTTTAAGTAAATTTGCTATATTTGCCTGCTTTAAGTCATTGTCTTCTCTAAGCTCTCTTAATCTTTTTAAATACATATTTTATGTATAATCTAATTATCAAAATATTATGACGATTAAATTATTCTCCTTTCTAAGATATTTTTAAATTTTGAAGGAAAAAATACTAAAGTTAACAATTTTTTCTATTGACATTATAATTATTTAGTTATATACTTTTCTTGTATAATAACCATTTGGTTATATAGCTGTTAGCTATTTTCTTTATGGATAGAAAAATAGTTATAGTTTGTATTTTTCCTTTCTATCTATAAGGAGATAAAATATACATAAAAAAAGTTTCTAAAATAATCAAATTTAATTAAAAATAATATTAATATTCAAAAGAAAGAGGTATTGTGAATTGAGAAAAACAAATTTAGTAAAAAATAAAAGAGAAAACTTAATAAGAATTAAAGAAGAAAAAGGTATAACCCTTGTAGTATTAGTTATAACAATAATAATATTAGCAATACTAGGTAGCATAGCGATAAAAGAAATAACTGGAGACGAAGGATTAATAGGAGCATCAAAGGAAGCTACAGAAGAGAGCAAGATAACAGAATATAAAGAAGCAATACAAGAAGCAGTAAGAAGTGCAAGTATAGCAAGTATAACAAAAGGAGAGGAAGTAAGTTTACAAGGAATAGCAAGAGCAATAAATAATGAGACAGAATGGGTAAAAAATGTAACAGTAAACACTAACACAGATACATCAAATGAAGATATCATAATAACAGTAACAGATGGATATGTATTCCAAGTGTATTATGATACAACATATGGAAGCATCTTTGTAGAACATATAGGAAAAGATAACCAAGAAACACCAAATGTTGTCGCAACATATAATGGTGATGCAATAAATATAAGTACAAGCGGAAGTAATAAGGTAGAGATAATATATAGGGTAGAGACCGTAAAAGAAGAAACAAATGCAAATATAACATATAGTGTAGGAACAAATACAGGATGGTATAGAGTAAAAGTAACATCAAATACAGGAAATGAAAGAAATGCATGGATAAGAGTAAATAAATATTCAGAGAGAATATATCCACCAAGAATAGAGATAACATCAGATGGAACAAAGAATGAGAACAATTGGTATGGAGCAGATAAAAAAGAAGTAAAAGTTGCAATTACAGGAGAAACAGGGGAAGGAGAGAAGATAAAATATAGGGCAGTAGGAGCAAAGACAGTAGAAGAAGCAGAATATACAGGAGAAATAACAATAAACGATATAGGATTAACAACGATATATGCATGGATAGAAAATAGTGCAGGAGAAATATCAAAAGAAAGTATAACAACAGTAAAATATGATAATATAGCACCAAATAATATACAAATAGAAATGACAGGAGAACAAGGAGAAAATGACTGGTATAAAAGTGATGTAAAAATAAAAGTAACAAGTGTAGACGAAACAGGATCAGGAGTTATAGGATACTACTATAAAGTAGATGGAAAAGAAGAATACACACAAAATATAAACAAAGAGATAACAAAAGAAACAGAAGGAAAATCAACAGTAATAATAACAGTAGTAGACTTAGCAGGAAATAGATCAGAAGAAAAAAGCATAGAAGTAAAGAAAGATACAATAGCACCTTCATTTGCATATGATGGAATAACAAAGAAGGCATCAGGTACAACAAGCTTTAATATATATGCACTAGCAACAGACGAATCTTCAGGAAACATAAATGATAGTGGACACATAAAATATACATGCACAGTAGAAGGACAACAAAATGTAACAGAACAAGCAACACAAGATAACGGACAATGGCAAGTAAATGGTGTGTCTCAAAACACAAGATATAGTATAACAGTAACAGCAACAGACGAAGCAGGTAACGAAACAAAAGTAAACACATATTTTGTAACAGATGCAGAGAGTATGGCAGGTGGAAGTAGTGGAAGCACAGGACCAAGTGTATGGGGAAGCCTGGGAAATGTAAGTAGTTATAATGATATGATAGGACTAGTAGTAGATTATACACCAAATATTGTAACAGATTATGAAATACCGAGTGAATTAATTGACGATGCTCAATATGTAAAACCCAAAACTACACCAAATAAAACATGGCGCATATATGAGATTACGGATACTTATATAAGTTTGATTGCATATACTGTTTCGACTGGTGTAAATTTACCAGTATTGACATTATATAATAATTCTTCTAGAATACTAGATTCATTGTGTGATGGATTATACGCCACGGCATCATACGAAGGAATTGTTGGAAGACAAGCAAAATTAAGCGATATTTCAAAATATCTATTATGGTATTATGGGCCAGTAAAAAAAATAGATGATTTGTCATATACTAAAGGAAAAATGAATGGTAAGATTCCAGGTCTTCTTGCTAGCTATATTGATCAAAACGGAGAATTTAATTTGGAAAGCAATAAATATACTCCATTTAATTCTCAAAATGACTATATAAATTACGAAAACATACCAATAAATTGGACTTATGGTTTGGTAGATACATCACTAAGTTATTTTTGGCCTGTATGGAATACAACTAATAGATCATGCATGATGGCCTGGACAACTCCGAGGGCTATGTATATGTTAGCTAATCTAGACTTTGATCGTGGATTCGTTAACAGCGGTACAGCATTTTATACACCCGACCATTATATATCAACAACCAATAATTCTTTAAATTCATTGTATTATTTATTATGTATAAGTTTTTATCATAACGCCAGTAACATTTCTGATACGAAATTTGAAATGTGCACATATGCTTGGTCTCGTTTTAACGGAAATGACTTAAAATTAGCTAATAGAGCAAATAATACAAATGCATATCGTACGGATACGATATATTTGAACCCAATAATAACAATTCCAAGGACATCATGTAATCTTGAATTACAAGGTCATACAATTCACATTTCTCCAGTAGATTAACAAGGAGCAAACATGAAAAAGAAAGTAACATCTAATATTTTAAAAATAATAATCAACCTATTAGAGCTAGCAATATTTGTATTTCTAGTGTTTGTCATAGTGCAATTAATAAGGGGAGACAATGGAATATTAGGCTTATTACATGGAAAGACATCTGAAGAAAAGCTAAATACAGCATTACAAAAATTTGCTTCAGAAGATAATGATGAGAGATTAGAAGATATATTAGGAGAAATAAAAGGGCTAGAAAGCATGGATATAGACGAAAATGAAGGCCTAGTATCAGTTACTATAGATTCAACGGATTATTTAGTAACAATAGGAGATTATTTCAAAAACAATGTAAGAAAAGAAGGAATAATAAGCATAAAAGAAATACCAAAAGAAAATAACAATGTAACACAAAAATAACTTGACGAAAGAATATTTTTTATGTATAATTAATATAATAAGAATGATAATTAATTATCATTTATAAAAAAGTTAGAATACCCTTGCTAAAGTAGGGAATTAAAAAAGTAGGAATATCCTTGCCAAAGTAGGAAATTAAAAAAGTAGGAATATCCTTGCCAAAGTAGGAAATTAAAAAAGTAGATATGGCAGCCTAAAAAGGATTGCCATATTTTTAACACAAAAAATAAAGAGAAATTATCAAAATTCTCTTTATTTTTTTTTATAAGTTAGATATAATAATAACAAATAATATGAAATGGAGAAATGAAAAATGAATTTAGCAAACAAATTAACAATTATTAGAATTTTACTTGTACCAGTCATGATTATAATTCCGCTTCTCGGAATTAACGGTCAAATATTTAATATCGAAACAGAGTTTATCATTCTAAATGCAATTTTTATAATCGCATCACTTACAGATAAATTAGATGGATACATAGCTCGCTCAAGAAATCAAGTTACTAATTTTGGAAAATTTCTAGATCCAATTGCAGACAAAATACTTGTACTTGTTGCAATGTTAATACTTGTAGAAAAGCAAATGCTTCCTGCATGGATACCAGCAATTGTACTTGCACGTGAATTTGCTGTATCTGGATATAGACTAATTGCAGTTGAGCAAGGCGGAAAAGTTATTGCGGCTTCAATTTGGGGAAAATTAAAAACTTTGACTCAAATGACAGCAATTATACTTGCCTTTGTAAATATTAATAACACAAATATATTCTTTGAATTTACCAAAGGAACACTTTCAGGTTTGCCACTTGTTATAAACATTCTTACATCAATTCTAATGGTAATATCTACTATTGCAACAATATTCTCAGGTATAGATTATATAAAAGGTGGAAAAGATTTATTCAAAGATAGATAAAAGGAGATTTTAACAAATGCAAATGAATAAAGAAAATGCAAAAAAGAGAATTAAAGAGTTAAAAGAAAAGACAGAATATTACGCTCATAAATATTATGACGACGATAATCCAGAGATATCAGATTTTGAATATGATATGTTAATGCTTGAACTTAGAAATTTAGAAAATCAGTTTCCTGATTTAATTACAAAGGATTCTTTGACACAAAAAGTTGGCGGGAATGTAAAAGAAGGATTCGAAAAGGTAGAGCATGAAGTACCACTTCAAAGTTTGCAAGATGTATTCTCAATAGAAGAATTAAGGCTTTTTGATGCAAGGGTTAAAAAGGAAACAAATTCTGAAGAAATGGTTTATTGTGTTGAAGCCAAAATTGACGGACTTTCTGTTGCTCTTGAATATGTTGATGGAGAGTTTGTAAAAGGTGCAACTCGTGGTAATGGTCAAATAGGGGAAGATGTCACAGAAAATTTAAAGACAATAAAAAATATACCTAAAAAGCTAAATGAAAAAGTAAATATAATTGTTCGTGGAGAAGTTTTCATATCTAAAGACGATTTTGAAAAAATGAATATGGAACAAGAAATATTAGAAGAAAAAACATTTGCAAATGCAAGAAATGCAGCAGCTCGGTTCTCTTAGACAATTGGATAGCAAAAAGACTGCAAAAAGGCCACTAGATATTTATATATTTAATGTGCAAAGATTAGAAGGAAATACCTTTAATTCACATTATGAACAATTACTTTACCTTGAAAGATTGGGATTTAATGTTAACCCAGTAAAGAAACAATGTATTGGAATTGAAAGTGCAATAAAAGAAGTAAATAGCATAGGAGAAAGAAGAGAAGGTTTAAGTTTTGGGACAGATGGCGCAGTTATAAAAGTAGATAATTTAGATTTAAGAGAAATTTTAGGCACTAATTTCAAAACTCCTAAGTGGGCTATTGCATACAAATACCCACCTGAGCAAAAAGAGACTATCTTAAAAGATATTGTTTGCCAAGTTCGGAAGGACAGGAGCAATAACACCTATGGCAATACTTGAACCAGTAAAATTAGCAGGTTCTACAATTTCTAAAACAACTCTTCATAACGAAGATTTTATAAAAGAAAAAGGATTAAAAATTGGAGATCACGTTATAATACAAAAGGCAGGAGATGTTATTCCTGAAGTTGTAGAAGCTCTTAAAGAGAAAAGAACAGGTGAAGAAAAAGAATTTGTTATGCCTGATACATGCCCAATATGCGGTGGGCCAGCAATTAGGGAAAATGGCGAAGCAATAAAAAGATGTATCGGTATAGAATGTCCTGCAAGGAATTTTAGAAATATAGTTCACTTTGCATCTAAAGCTGGAATGGATATTGATGGATTACGGTTTTGCAATAATAGAACAATTGATTAACAAGGATTTACTTAAAGGAATTGAAGATATATATTATCTAAAAAAGGAAGATATTGCATCTTTAAAGAAAAATGGTGATAAATTTGCAACAAATTTGATAAATGCTATAAACGAAAGTAAGAATAACAGCCTAGACAAGCTTATTTCTGCCCTTGGTATAAGGCATGTTGGAACTAAAGCTGCAAGAATTCTTGCTAAACACTATAAAACAATGGATAAATTGATGGATGCAAATATTATTGGCTTAAGTTTAATTGAAGATGTTGGTGAAATTACAGCAAATAGTATTTATGAATTTTTTAGTCAAGATCAGACAAAGGAACTAATAAAAAAATTAAAGGCTGCTGGTGTAAATATGAAAGATACAGAAAATGAACAAATTGACGATAGATTTTTGGATAAAACTTTTGTACTTACAGGTACACTTGAAAAGTATACAAGAGACGAAGCATCAGAGATTATTGAGAAATTTGGTGGTAAAACATCTGGCTCAGTTTCAAAGAAAACAAGCTATGTACTTGCAGGAGAAGAAGCAGGAAGTAAGCTTACAAAAGCAGAAGAACTTGGAGTAACAATTATTACAGAAGCAGAATTTGACGAAATGATAAAATAAAAATTAACTAGGGTAAATTTTCCCATATATATTATTATACAAGGAGATTAGCAAAAAGATGGAAGAATACAGTTTTGAAGATTTTGAAGAAATATTAAACAAAGGATATCAAGTATACTTTACTTATCTAAAAAATAGATATTTATTATTCAAAACAACTGAAAATTGCTATACGCAAAAGCTAATTCATGTAGGTCAAAAAAATCCACCTGCTAAGATGGCAATGGTTACTAAAAAATATTTATCAGAGATTTACCCTTTTATGGAAGATATAGAATACAAATACGAATCATAAATTTTATTTTCATATAAATTAACTCTTTTGAATAAGATTAAATGTATTTACTAAACGTAGTACACAATTTTATTCTAGAAAGAGTTAATTTAAAATGGGATTATTAGAAATTTTACTAATCGGAATTGGGCTTGCAATGGATGCATTTGCTGTTGCAATATGTAAAGGATTGTCAAAACAAAATTTAAAAATAAAAGATATTCTTTTAATTGCTACGTGCTTTGGCTCGTTTCAAGCTATCATGCCAACTATAGGATATTTTTTAGGAATTGGATTTGAAAATATTGTACTTGCAATAGATCATTGGATAACATTTGGGCTTCTTACTTTTATTGGCGCAGGTATGATAAAAGAAGCGTTTAGTAATGATGAAGAAGAAAATAAAGATTTGAGTTTTAAAACAATTTTTATTCTTGGACTTGCAACTAGCATTGATGCACTTGCTGTTCGGGATCACATTTGCATTCTTAGGTGTTAATATTATTATTTCTGCACTTTTAATCGGTGTAGTTACATTTATCATTTCTTTTTTCGGCGTTATAATCGGTAATAAATTTGGTAACAAATATGAGAGTAAAGCCAAAATTTTCGGTGGTGCAATTTTAATACTAATTGGCTTAAAAATATTAATTGAGCATTTATTATAAAATCTTAATTTGATGTTCTAGTAATAAAATTTAAGTAAAAAGCGCTGGACTGGTTTTGAATTAGAAATTCTTACTTTATATTATGGAAAGAGTTCACGTTAAACGTGGAAGGGTGCCATAATATAAAGTTAGAATTTCTTAAGAAAAAGCAAAGGACAAAGTCTTTGCACGCAAATTTTATTACTAGAACATGAACTTATACAATATTTATTAATCAAAGATTTCTAAAATAAATTATTTCAACTATAATTAAAAATATTATCTAATAATAAATTCTTAAAATTTTTTTATAAAAAAGTTGCAATTTAAAATGCACAATGATAGAATATAATAGTAAATTTAGGATTAAAAAATAACAGGAGAGAAACAAATGGGAAGAAGTAAAAAGAAGACTATGACAAAGAAGCAAAAAGCAAAACAAGATGCATATGTACAAGCAATTATTATAATGATTTTTAGCATGGTACTTACCATACTTATATATGGCCAAACAGGCACATTCGGAAAAGCACTAAGTGAAATACTTGGTGGATTAGTTGGATGGATAAAATATATTGTTCCAATAGGAGCTCTTGTTGTTGGTGTATTACTTACAAAAGAGCAGAAAAAATTCATAATGCCTAAAATGATTCAATATCTTGTAGTAATATTATGCGTTTCTGGATTAATGAGTATGATACAAATTTCAAATAAACATTTAAATATGAATCAAGATTTTACTGAAATAATATCAGAAGCATATAACAGCGGAGTTCAAAATAAAGGTGGCCGGAGCAGTTGGTGCATTAATCGCAATTCCTATGTCTAAAACAATTGGAACAGCATCATATGTACTATTAATAGGTACAGGCATACTTCTTACGATATTTACATTTGGAATTAAACCTGCAGAACTAGTAGACAGAATATCAGAAAGAATACAAGAATCAAGAGAATATGAAGAAGAATACGAAGAAGAAGAGGTAGAAGAAGTTGTACTTCCAAAGAAGAAAAAGGAAAAGAAAAAGCAACAATCTCATTCCGTTATAATGGGGCTATTTGACGAAGATATAGAAGATGGGACAAAACAAAAATATGACCATGATATTCCTTTAGCATTTGAAGAAAAAGACATGAAACAAGAAACAATAAAGCCACAAGAAATGAATAAAACAGAAGAAACAAAAAATAGTGATTTTATAGATGCAAATTTATTTAAAGAAACAAAAGAAGAAAAGGAAGAAAAAACTAAACAAGAATTACAACTAGAACACGCTCAAATGGAAATTGACCAAAATTATGAATTCCCACCTATTGCATTATTAGAGCAAGGAGATATTAAGAAAGCAAGAGGAAGTAAAACATCTATAACAGAAAATGCTGTTAAACTTCAAAAAACATTACATAGCTTTGGTGTTTCTGCAAAAGTTGAAGATGTTTCTGTTGGACCTGCAATTACAAGATATGAATTAAAGCCTGCTGAAGGTGTTAGAGTTAGTAAAATCGCTAATTTAGCTGACGATATCGCATTAAACTTAGCAGCTCAAAGTATAAGAATTGAAGCTCCAATTCCACGGAAAACAAGCTGTTGGAATTGAAATACCAAATAAAGATACAGAAATGGTACATTTAAGAGATGTAATAGATTCAGAAGAATTTGTTAAAGCTGAGTCTAAGCTTTCAATGGGACTTGGAAAAGATGTCAGTGGTGCTAGAGTAATTGCAGATATTTCAAAAATGCCTCACTTACTTGTTGCAGGAAGTACAGGCTCTGGAAAGAGTGTATGTATAAATACATTAATCACAAGTATTATATATAAAGCAAAACCAAGTGAAGTCAAACTTGTAATGGTTGATCCAAAAATAGTTGAACTTTCAGTATACAATGGAATTCCACATCTTCTTATACCTGTTGTTACCGATCCAAGAAAAGCTGCAGGAGCACTTGCATGGGCAGTACAGGAAATGGAAGATAGATACGCTAAATTTGCTGCAAAAGGTGTAAGAGATATTAAAGGATACAATAAATCATTAGAAAATGGCGAAGAGGGTCAATCAGTTAAATTACCACAAATCGTAATTATAATTGACGAGCTTGCTGATTTAATGATGGTTGCTGCAAAAGATGTTGAAGATGCAATTTGTAGATTAGCACAAAAAGCAAGAGCAGCTGGTATGTACTTAGTTATTGCAACACAAAGACCATCTGTAGATGTAATTACAGGATTAATAAAAGCAAATATTCCTTCAAGAATAGCATTTGCTGTTTCTTCACAAATTGATTCAAGAACAATCCTTGATATGGCTGGAGCTGAAAAGTTACTTGGAAAAGGTGATATGCTATATTACCCAACAGGAATGTCTAAACCAGTTAGAGTCCAAGGGGCATTTGTATCTGATAAGGAAGTAGAAAAAATAGTTGACTTCCTAAAAAAAGACGGAGAAACAGTATATAACACCGATATTATTGAGTCTATTGAAAATGCAAATAAGACAGATAAGGAAATTAAAGAACAAGAAGAAGACGACGATACTGATCCAAGATTAAATGAAGCAATTCAAGAAGTATTAGAATATGGACAAGCATCTGCATCATTCTTACAAAGAAAAATGAAAGTTGGATATGCTAGAGCTCGGAAGAATGATTGATCAAATGGCTGAAAGAGGTATCATCTCTGGTTACCAAGGAAGCAAACCTAGAGAAGTTTTAATGAGTAAAGAAAGATGGGCAGAATTAAATTCTACCCCACAAGCAACTTATGAAAGTACCGAAAGTGAAAGTACAGTTGAAAATACAGAAGAATAAAAAAAGAGGTAAGTAAATGAAAACAAATGACATCTTATCTAAATTTCAAAGTAATAACAGTAAATTAGAGACAGCTCTATATAAAAAAAGTTTATCAGGAGATGTAAAAAATCTCCTTCTTACCATGTTATACAACATAACTAGCTCATATAATGATTATTCAAATATAAAAGTAAATGTTGAAAGCAAAAATCAGTTTATAAATAAGATAATTGATATAATTCAGAAATGTGAAAATATAGAAATAGTAAAACCAAGTTCTGAAGAAGGAGAAGAGTATATAAAAGAAGAAATTACATCTAAGGTTGATACATATCTTAAAACAATAAAAGTATTTCCAACAGAAAAGGCCATGCTTTTTGCGTTATTTAAAATGAATGACTCTAAAATGTTCTTAGACGAAAAATATAATTTACTAAGGGTATCATTACCCGAAATGCTAAACGAAGGTCGAGACATAAATAATATTGAAATTATAAGAGACTTTAATGCGTGGTCTTGGAATACACTTCCTTCCGAAATAAGTAATATAGACTGTAATTTGATATATCAAAATTTACAGATACTACTTGGCTTTGAGTTTTTAGAAAATTGGATGAAACTTGAAAATCAAAAACAATTGCTTGACAAGCTTGAAAATGAATTAAATAATAAATATGGAAAAGAAAATACAAAAGAGCTTTTAGACTTAATTTATAGACTTTCTATTATAGTTTGTGTTCAAAGAAATAAAAATGAAAAAGAAAGGCTTTCAGACGAAAAGTCATGGGATGAAAAAGAATTAAATAGATTAGAAGACAAAGCAAAACTTGTTCAAGAATTAACTGATACAAAGAAAAAGAAGGAAAAAGAAATCAACAAAATAGATAAAATGTTAAATGACAATGTTCTTCTTGCAAAAGAATTTGAAAAAAGAAATAAAAAACTTTCTGAATATCAAAAAATATATAATCTAGAAAATTTGGCTGGAACACTTAAAAAAGAAAGAAAAAAAGCTCTTTCTGAAATTGCAGAATGTAATAATTTATTAGATTCTAAATTATATGTAAAAAGAAAAACCGAACTTGAAAAGAATTTAGACATGCTTAAAGAGATAAATAATGGCAGAAACAAAGAAAAATACAAAATAAAAATCCAAAAAATATTTTTAAAATGTATAGAAGTAAATATAGATAATATTGAAAAGCAAGAAGAAAAGAAGCAGTTAATATTACTTTTAAGAATAATAAGGTACTATAATTTTATTGTTTTTGACGATAACCGCTTTATAAAAGATGTTGAAAATTTACAAAAGGACATAGATATAGTTGAGAACAAAATACTAACCAAATTATATGAAATAAAAGGCTTAAATTCAATCACAAAGGATTTAGAAACTGATATTAAGATTATAAAACCTGTATTAAAAACAAGAATTATGGATCTAGCAAATGTAAATATTACATTATCAGTAGATGTAAATGACAAAATAGATGTAAAAATATTTGATGGAGATGTGCAAGAAACAGAGTATAAAGTAGATAACCTTAATAAAGTTAATATTAAATCAAAAAAGAAGGTAAAGCTCTTTATTAAATAAAATCAAAAGATATAAAAGGAGGATTTAAATTGAATATAACATTTTTAGGTGCTGCAGAAGGTGTTACTGGTTCGAATTTTTTAGTTGAAGGAGCCGGCAAAAAATTCCTTGTAGACTGTGGAATGTTCCAGGGTTCAAAAAAGGAAGAAGATAGAAACTATGATAATTTTGCATTTGATGTAAAAGAAATAGATTTTGTGCTACTTACACATGCACATATAGACCATTCTGGAAGAATACCAAAGTTATATGTTGATGGATATAGAAACCCAATATATGCAACAAAGGCAACATGTGATTTATGCTCTATAATGTTACCAGATAGCCGGACATATCCAGGAAATGGAAATTGAATGGAAAAATAGAAAAAGAAAAAGGGAAGGTAAGGAAGGCTTCCCACCACTTTATACAGCAGAAGATGCAACAAAATGTTTAAAATTATTTGAACCAATAGAATATAGCGAACTAGTTCAAATAGACGAAAATATAATTGTAAGATACAATGACGCTGGACATATGCTTGGATCTAGTATAATAGAAGTTTGGATAAAGGAAAATGGAAAAACAGAAAAGATAGTATTTACTGGTGATTTAGGAAATAATGATATTCCGCTTCTTGATTCACCAACAATGATAGAAACTGCTGATTATGTTGTTATGGAATCAACATATGGAAATAGAATACACATGAGAAATGACGATAAAGCAGAATTATTCCTTAATATAGTTTTTGATACAATTAGAAAAGGTGGAAATGTTGTTATTCCATCATTTGCAGTACGGTAGAACACAAGAGATTTTATACGAATTAAACAAAATTAAAGAAAATACAGAAGACGAAAGTTTCATAAATAAGTATAGATTACTTATGGAAACACCTGTGTATGTTGATAGTCCACTTGCAATATCAGCAACAGAAATATTTAAAAATAACGAAGATTTATTTGAAGAAGAAGTAAAAAAAGAAATTGAAAGTGGCGATAATCCACTAGAATTTGATGGCTTGCAGTTTACAAGGACAGCTGAAGAATCTAAAGCATTAAATGAAAATACTACCCCTTCTATAATTATTTCGGCAAGCGGAATGTGTGATGTTGGAAGAATAAAACATCATTTAAAACATAACTTATGGAATTCAAATAATACAATTCTTTTTGTTGGATATCAAGCGCCAGGTACTCTTGGAAGAAGAATAGTAGAAGGTGCAAAAAAGGTAAAAATATTTGGAGAAGAGATTGCAGTTAATGCTAGAATTGAATATATAGAAGGATATTCTGGACATGCTGATCAAGAATGGCTTTTAAACTTTA
>CANQXL010000036.1 GCA_947627705.1 uncultured Clostridia bacterium | reverse complement strand
TCCTTCTTTTATTAATTCCTTCTGTGATAATATTCCATTTTTATGTGCTTCTAAATCCATTGAAATTATATGTTTTAATCTTCCAACTCCATGATTTTTGAATCCTTCTAATGTTTTTATATATTTCTCTGGGCAGAATACCGCTTCTACTTCTGATTTTTTTATTAAATTTGCAAGTTCTGTATCTGTTAAAGATTTATCAAGTGGTACTATAATCCCTGTACCGCAAACGACTGATAAATATGCTATCTCCCATTCATATCTGCTATTACCTATTACTGCAATTCTTTTGTCTTTTAACCCCATGTTTATTAGTGATGTACCTAAAAAGTTTATCATATCTCTAACTTCTTTATGTGTATATGTAATATATCCATCGTTCTTTTTTATCTTATACGCTTTTTTATCTCCATATATTTTGCCAGTCTTTTCTAGCATATCCTTTAAATCTGTAATTTCTAAGTGCTCATATATTCTTTTGTCCATATAAAATTTATCCTTCCTTATTTTCAAATTTTAGAATGTCATTTTATCATATTTCGATAAGGAAGTATATAGAACTGACCAGTTGTTTTATAAAGTAATTGCAAGACAATAAAATTTCAAATCAATTATATGATAAACTTTTTTTACTTTTAATTTTCTATTACATATCCTTCTATGTCTGGTTTTACTATATCAGTATCTTTAATTACACCATATTCATATTTATAATCTACTGTTGCATTAGATGTATTATCTATCTTTTTTATTGCAAGCCCTGTTTCTGCATCAATAAATACTTCTATGTTATCTCTTTTTATTAGATAACAATCTTTGTTGCCAAGTTTTACTTTATTCACATTAGAAGACATTGATATAAATACATTTGTTAAGAAATGTTTATATATATATGTTTCAGGTGCAATTGATAATTTATTATCAACATTTCGTACAATTTTTTCTTTTTCTGTTTCTGTCAATGTAAACGATTCTTCTTTTGATTTATAAAATGTTTCTTTCATAATAACTTTTATATCCGAGCTATTTTTACCTCTATAAGTTGTTGTAGTTATAAATGAATTTTCGTCTTTGTAAAATATTTCTGTTATAGTTATTACTTCTTCTGAGTAAGTTTCTATTTTTGCATAGTAATTACCTTTGTTTTTTTCTATTTCTCCTTTATTATATAAATTTGTAAGGATAATAGCTCTTCTTCCTACTATTATTATAAAAAGAATTATTATTACTAATAGTATATTTCTTAAAAGTTTTATTTTTTTATTAAATTTCTTGATATATTTCACTTCTTTTTTATCATTATTTTTTAAATTAAGCTCTAATTCTTTTTTCATATTTTTAAACATTTCTTCACATTCTGGACATTCTTTTATGTGATTTTCAATATAATTGTTTGTTTCTACATTAGTAAGATTTTCAATATAATTTGGCAGTAGATCTTGAACAATTTTACATTCTCTTTTTTCTCTCATTTCAATCACTCTCCTTTAATTTGTTCTTTCCCCTATAAAATGTGACTCTAGCCCAGTTTTCTGTTTTATTCATAATAGTTCCAATTTCTTTAAAACTTAATTCTCCTGTTATTCTTAAATAAATTACTTCCCTTGTTTGTTCATCCAATTTGTGCATTTTTTTATATAATGAAATTTTTTCTTCATTTAAAATAAACTGTTCTTCTATTGAACAAATTTCTTGTTTTTCTATTACTTCTTCTGTATTAATAATTTTTTTGTTTTTTCTATACTGATCATACCATAGATTTTTTGCTATTTGACAAAGCCATACAGATATTTTACACTCGCCTTTATATGTATCTATTTTTTTAACTGCTCTGTAAAAAGTTTCCTGAGTAAGTTCTTCGGCAATATCATTATTATGAGTTAAACAAAATAAATATTTATATACAGTATTAAAATATTCTTTATATATTTGTTCCATATCTTGCATAACTTTTCTCCTTTTGTTATATGACGTTTTAAAGTTAGTTTTGTTACAATTTTTTTATAAATATATAAAAATAAATGAAGAATAAAATAAATTTAATTTTACGAAAAATATTTTATTGTAAACGTCGTTCCTTTATCTAAGATAGATTCCGCTTCTATTTTCCCATTATTTTTTTCTATAATCGATTTAGATAATGCAAGTCCAATTCCAATACTGTCATTTGAAGAATTTTTTCCTTTATAAAATCTCTCAAATAAATGTGGTAAATCTTCTTTATCTATTCCAGCTCCATTATCCCTAATTTCTATCTTAGAATATAATTTATTCTGTTCAAAATAGACATCTATAACAGAATTTTCTCTAGAATATTCTATTCCATTTTTCAAAATGTTTGTAATTGCTTCTATTTGCCATTTTGCATCACAATAAATTTTGCTCTCTTTGTTACCACTTACTATTATTTTAACATTTTTTAAATCACACAAAACTGATACATTTTCTACTGCTTTACAAATAAGCTCTTCTATCTTTTCTTCTTTATTTACAAACTTTACGGCATCTGCATCTAATTTAGACAATTTTAACAATGAATTTACTAAAAAATTTATATTTATAATTTGCCTTTTTATATCTTTTATAAAATCATTTCTTGTTTTGTTATCCATCTGTGGGTTATCTAAAATATTATCTAACATTACCATAATTGATGTTAAAGGTGTCTTTAGTTGATGTGATATATCAGACAAAGATTCCTTTAAATTTGATTTATCCTTTATTGAGTTTTCTGCAACTTCTTTTAACATGATTGATGTTTTATATATTTCATTTTTTAATATTGATAGTTCATCTTCTGTATTTTCTTCTATTTCTAATTTATAATTTTTATTATTTATTTCTTCAAGATACTTTAAAATTTCATTTAAATTTTTGTTTTTTTCATAATTATATTTTAAAAATATTGCTAAAATTACAACTGCTAAAATTGCCATAATTAATAAATTGCTTATCGTAAATATTGTAAAATATTTATCGTTTTGAATAATAATTGAATCTTCGTTCATTTCTATTCCATACATTTTAAGTAAATCTGTATTTATATCACTTTTAGAATTTATAATTTCTATTAACTCATTTTGATCTATGTCTGGATATTCTTCCTTTATTTTCGTTATAATGCTTCCAATTTTATTATTAAAATTCATTGTATACACTTTATACTGATAAAACTGATATATACAAGAAATAACTATTACTACAAAAGCAATAAGTATACTTTTAAATATTGTTTTTTTCAACTCAATCTTATTTTTCATTCTTTATCTACCCTATATCCTATCCCTTTAATTGTTGTTATAATATCTGTATTTAACTTTTCTCTTATTCTTTTTAAATAAACTGTAACTGTATTATCATTTATATCATTTCCTGTCCATTCCCACACTTTATCTATAATATCATTTCTAGATACCACTTTGTTTAAATTTGAAAATAGCAAACATAATATTTTAAGTTCTAGACTTGTTAATGCAATTTCTTTTCTATTTTTATACACCACCATTTTGTCTAAATCAAACTCTATATCTTTAACTTTAATGGCAAAATTTTTCTTTTCTCTTAATACAACCTTATTTATTCTTGCAATTAATTCCTTTGTTGAAAATGGTTTTGTAATATAATCTTCTGCTCCCAGTTCTAAGCCTTTTACAATATCGTCTTCTTCGTCTTTAGCTGTAAGGAAAATTGTTGCAATTTCCTTGTCTTTAATATTTTTCTCATACAGTTCAAAACCATTTCCATCTGGAAGTGATATGTCCAAAATTATTAAATCCACTTTATTGTTTTTTAAATATTCTATTGTGTCTTTTACATTTATTTTATGTATTACATAAAACCCACTTTGTTCTAAAGAATAAATTAAACCTTTTGCTAAGACTTCGTTATCTTCAACTAATAAAATATTCATAGTTTACAGTTTACTCCTTTCGCAATAATTATATAATAAATTAAGGGCCTTTTCCAGTCCTTTTCATTCTCCATTCTTATATCTTATAATGATATTATATCAAAGAATAGCTAAAATAAATTATTTTAGCTATTATAAATTATATATTTTCATTTCTGATAGTTTCAATAGTATTTTGCTTATTAATTTTAGCCATTGAATATTTCATTATTATATATACAAGAATAAATACAGCAATAATTGAAATGATAATTGGATTTATCGGTATATACATTCCTTTTTCTATTTTTATTGAAAATGCTTTATATACTGTAAATGTTCCAATTAAGCCTAGAACTATACCATATATTAGAGACTTAGTCGAGTAGAATATTGTTTCTAGATTAATCATTCTATTAAACTCTTTTTTAGTCATACCAATTGACTTTAACATCGCAAATTCCTTCTGTCTAAGTTCCATATTAGATGTTATAGTATTAAATATATTTGTTACTCCAATCAATGTTATAACTGTTATAAATCCATATAGGAAAATTTTTATAATTAAAGACATTGCCTTTTCTTCTTTAACTATATCTTCATAATCTGTAAAATATAAATATTGTATATCTAATTTTTTTATTTCTTCTCTTAAAGCTTCTGTATTATTTGATTGTATTGAAGTATAGGAAATTATAAAATCCATGTCTTTGTAATAGTCTAAATTAACTACTAAGTACCCATCTAAATAATTAGACTTTTCCAAGCCATAAGGTCTTACATCTGTTACAGCGCCAATTTTAATATTTGTGTCTTTTCCATTTACTTTTCCTTCAATCATATCTCCATTTTTATATTTATATCTTCTTATCTCAATTCCTTTATCATTTTCATAATATATATAATCATCGCTTAAAATACCTTGATTTTTTAATTTTTTACCATCTAGGCCTATCTTTTTAGCATACTTCATAAAAGATTCATTATCTAATGCTAAAAGATCTAATTTTGCATCCTGATGTTTTTCAAATCCGGGAACTGTATTTACCATACTCATATCTGTAATGTCAAGGCTATCTTTATTCTCATATAAGAAGAAGCACTCTTCTGCATTTTGAAGCTTTTTTATCTTATTTACATCTGTTTGTATTGCTTCTGTCGATGCCAATTTAAAATTATATTCATAATCTTCGTAGTAATCATCAGTAAAGCCAAACATATTCTCTACAACACTATTCATAGTAATAAATACAAATATACTAATAACAAGTGATATTACAGTTGTTCTATATTTCTTAGCACTTCTTTTTAAATTTTTATATGCTAACTCTCCGCCAGTCCCAAATAATTTTGAGATAATTTTAGGTGTCTTTAATGTTTTAGAATCAATAGATACTTCTTCTGCATTTCTTAGTAATTCTATTGGACTAATTCTACTAGCTTTTTTAGCTGAAGAAAGTGCTGATAAATAAATAGTAAATATACTAAGTATAGTTGATATAACAATTGGAAGAAGTGATATTTTGAAAGAAATTCCATTTACATTCCTTAGCATATATTCTCCACCTATTAAGTTAATAATTTTTATTACAATAAATATAGCAACTATTCCACATATAATCCCTATTGGAATTCCAATTAATCCTAATACTAGACTTTCAAAAATAACATTGCTTCTTATTTGTTTTTTGGTTGTTCCAACACTTGCAAGCATTCCATACATCTTCATTTTTTCCGTTGTTGCAATTAATATTGAATTTCTTATACAAAATACACTAGTAAACATTATTATTGCAATTACAATTCCTGATACTGTAAGTAACATTAAAACTGTTTGATTTCCAAATGCAAATGCTTCCCATTTCAAAAGTTCATCATTTACTGTATATTCTTCATAATTTAAATTTTCATTTAAAAGATTATCATTTATAACCGAATTATAGTCTGATGCTCCTAAGATATTTGGTATTACTGTTTTACAATCTCTAGCATTTTTTAGTGTAATGTATGCATTTTTATTTCCTGAATTTATATTTGTTGTTATTATAGTATATCCAGGACATACATACTCTTCAAAATTATAATTTGGTCTTTCTATTATTCCAACAATTGTAAATTCTCTATGTTTTGTATTTACAAGTTTTTCAATATCTTTATTATATGGATTACTAGACTTTAAGTCATATCCTTCTAAAGATTGTCTTTCTCCAACATCAAGACTCATTTTATCCCCAATTTTTAAATTTACTTTTCCATTACTTATGATAGCTCTACTAATAACAACTTCGTTTTCATTATTTGGAAATCTTCCTTCTGTTAAATTAAATTGAAGATATTCAAACAATCCCTTGTCCATAGAAAAAAGCCTTACATATGGTTTATCTTCATTTAAACATTTGTCTAATTTAGCATATCCATTATTATATAATGTATAAATATCTTTTATATCTCTATTATTCTTTAATATTCTTATGTCTTCGTCTTTTACATTTGATAATTGCAAATGGTAATATCCGTTTTCTTTTATTTCATTTTCTATTAAAGTTTCTTGAACACTTGTAAACATTGTTGAAACTGCACAAATCAAACTACAAGATAGTATTATTCCAATTATAGTACTTATTGTTCTTTTTTTATTTAATTTCAAATTTTTTATAGATAAATTGCCGAAGAATATTCATTTATTTATACCTCCTTAACAATTTTTCCATCTTCAATTTTTATAATTCTGTCTGCTACTTTAGCTATATCTAAATTGTGCGTAATCATAACAATAGTCTGTTTATAGTCTCTGTTTGATTTTTTTAAGAGTTCAATTATCTCATAGCTAGCTTTAGAATCTAGATTACCGAGTTGGTTCGTCTGCTAAAATGATTGCTGGACTTGTTATCATTGCTCTTCCTATTGATGTTCTCTGTTGTTGGCCACCTGATAATTCACTTGGTAAATGTGTTCTTCTATTTTCAAGCCCCAAGAGTTCTAGCATTTCTTTTAATTTATTGGGATTTACATTCCTATTATCAAGTCTTAAAGGTAAAGTAATATTTTCTTCAACATTTAAAATTGGTATTAAATTATAAAACTGATAAATTAATCCTACTTGTCTTCTCCTAAAAATTGCAAGTTCGTCATCATTAAACTTGTAAATATCTTTTCCTTCTATAAATACTTTTCCGCTCGCTTGGTCTATCAACTCCACCAATCAAATGTAATAAAGTTGATTTTCCGCTTCCGTGATGCTCCAACAATGCAAACAAATTCTCCTTTTTCTACTGAAAAAGAAACATTATCTAGTGCAACAACTTTAGTTGAACCTTTACCATAAACTTTGCTTAAATTTTCTACCCTTAATATTTCCATAACATTTATCGTATAATTTATTTAATAGTTTAAATAATCATACTCTCCTTTCATTCTTTTTCTTAATTATATTACATTCAAAGTGACAAGTAAGTGACTTTTAACTAAATAATGATATTATATAAAAAAAATAGCAGAAATGATTTATTTTATGAATCTTTGCTGTCGCAGTCTACGAATTTTAAATTATATGTAGACTGCTCCACTTCGCCCTTCGCTTCGCTCCGGTTAATCGCTTACGCAGATTCATAAAATAAATCATTTTAGCTATTCTAATTTAAAAAAAGTAATAAACAGTTTATTTTTTACGTTATATACATTGCATCACCAAAACTAAAGAATCTATATTTTTCTTTTACTGCTTCATTATATGCTTTAAGTATATATTCTCTTCCGTGCAAGTGCTGAAACAAGCATTATAAGCGTTGATTTTGGAAGATGAAAATTTGTTATTAATCCATCAATACATTTGAACTTATATCCTGGATATATGTAAATACTTGTATCTGCTTCACATTCATTAACAAGTCCTTGTTCATTTGAGATACTTTCTAAAACTCTACACGAAGTTGTTCCTACTGCAATTACTCTTTTGCCATTTTTCTTTGTTTCATTTATCTTTTCTACATCTTCTTTTTTTATATAAAAGTGTTCTGAATGCATCTCGTGTTCTTCTACATCGTCTTCTTTAACAGGTCTAAATGTTCCTATTCCCACATGAAGTGTAACTTTTGCAATTTTTACTCCCTTTTCTTCTATCTTTTTTAGTAATTCTTCTGTAAAATGTAAACCAGCAGTTGGAGCCGCTGCAGATCCTTCGTATTTTGCATAAACTGTTTGATACCTATTTCTCTCCTTTAATTCTTCATGTATATATGGTGGAAGCGGCATAAGTCCTATTTTGTCTAAAATTTCATTAAATATTCCTTTATATTCAAATTTAACCTTTCTTGTGCCATCAAGTAATATATCTAAAACTTCTGCCTTTAATATTCCATCTCCAAAATACACAATTGTACCAGGTTTTAATTTATTTCCTGGTCTTACTATACATTCCCATATATCTCCTTCTAGTTGTTTTAGAAGTAAGAATTCAACATTTGCACCTGTTTCTTTCTTGCCATAAAGTCTTGCTGGAATAACTTTTGTATTATTTATTACCAAACAATCGCCTTCGTTTAAATAATCTATTATATCTCTAAATGTCTTATGTTCTATACTTTCTTCTTTTCTGTTTAATATCATAAGTCTTGATGTATCTCTTTTTTCTATTGGTGTTTGTGCAATTAATTCTTCTGGTAATTCATAGTCAAAATCTGCAACTTTCATTTTATTTTTTCTCCTTAATCATTTACATTTCTATTATAGCCAAATATATTAAACTTTTATGAGATTTAGCATATTTGATATTTTGTATAAAATTTATTCCATTATATGGTCTTCCTTAGGATCAGTATATACTCTATTTATAATATCCTTTATTATTTCAAATCTCTTCATGACGGCTTTTGGTACACTTTTTTCTATATATTCCTTATCGTCATTTAAAAATGCATTTCTAATTTTAGTAGAAGATACCGCTTCGAACATTTCTTCTCTTTCAAATATTCTTAGCAATATTCTGTCTCTAATCTTTTTTTCTTCGAACCAATTTTCTATAATTTCCTTATCGTCAGAAAAATACATTGAGAAATTTTTCTGTTCTATTAATGCAACAATGTTATAGTACAAGTATCTTCCCCATTCTAAATTAGAATTAAAATCAGTTTCCATAGACCAATCTGGAAGTTCTTTTATAATTATCTTTTTTAATTCTTCACTACTATATCTTTCTTCTAATGCTTCTTTTAATATTTCCTGCCTTAATTCTATTCCTAGCGGATTTCTAATTGTTTCTCTTTTATTCGAACTTCCAATTAAAATTAAAACCCTATCATTTTCTGATAAGGCTTTATCTATCATTCCTAAATGTCCTATATGCAAAGGTTGCATTCTTGATAAAAATACTCCTTTTTTCTCGTTCATTCTATATAATATTTTCCTTTCTTTATTTAAATAATTCTTACAATATCATTATACATTACAAAGATTGATAGTCCTAAAATAAATGCAAATCCTAACATCTGTATTTTCAAAGAGAAATCTTCTTTAAGTGGTTCTCTTTTAATAGCTTCAATTATATAAATTAAGAGTTTGCCACCATCAAGTGGTGGAATTGGTAATAAGTTTGTTATTCCAAGTGATAAAGATACAACTGATAACAAATATACAAAATCAGTTATTCCAGATGTTTGAGAAACTATTGTTGCAATTCCAACAGGTCCTGCTAAATCATTAATTGATGCTTTCCCTGTAAATAGTATCGCAACACTATCGAATAATGATTTACAAAATCTTAATGTACTTGCCATTGCAATTTGCACTCCATGCATTGTGCAAACTAATATAAAGTATATAAGTAATCCAACTATAATATTTACAAGTGGTCCAGCTAATACTACTGCAAGTTTCTTTAGAAAACTTGCTTTACTGAATGATCCTTCTTGTTCTGAATACTCTTCTTCGCCTTCCATATTTACATAACCACCAAGTGGTATAATACGTAAAGAATATTTTGTATCTTTATATGTTTTATTCCAAATGCATTTGCCAAAGCCTACTGAAAACTCATTAACTTTTATTTTACATAGTTTAGCTACAGCAAAGTGACCACCTTCATGTATGATTACTAAAATTCCAAGCATTATTATAGTTTTAACTATTGTAATCAAAATTCCAAACATTAATATTTTGTCCTTGTATAATATAATTAATATATTATACTTGCCTTTCTTCTAAATATTTGTAAGTAGCACATATGCAATTGGTGCTATAAATAAAATACTGTCTATTCTATCTAATAATCCACCATGACCTGGTATTAAGTTACTATAATCTTTTATTTCATTATATCTCTTAACACTTGATGCTGCAAAATCGCCTACTTGACCTATTATACTTAATAAAAGTGATATAAGTATAATATATATATATGATATATTTTGATAGAAATATGTATTGCATACTATTGTATAAATAAGTGCAATTACCATAGCTCCCATTGCACCTGCGACGCATCCTTCTATTGATTTGTTTGGACTTATTTTACTAAATTTATGTTTTTTAGTATTTAATAATTTTCCTGCAAGATATGCAAATACATCAGTTCCCCAGCCACATATTACAACATACCAAATTAAGAATTCCCCATTTTTAACATCATGTAATATTGGTAAGAACATTATAAGCACTGGTATGTAGATTATTCCAAACATTGTTACAGCTCCATCTACCACATTTGTTCTCATACCTGAATTTAGTATGTGGAAAAATACTACAAATAATGAAAATATTACTAAGGTAAACATCATATTTATCATATCTGCTCCAACATCTATTAAAGATGATTGTAAGTGAAATATCCTAAGTACCGATATAGATAAAGCAACCACATATCCTATCCATTTAATTGGTTTAGCTTTTTTCCCTTTTTCAAAGGCATTATAATATTCCTTTATTGCAATTAAAGCAACTAATGCAAAAAATATATCTATAACTGTAGTATTCCCATAAACTATTATTGCTATAACTGCTGGCAAACCTATAACAGACGTTAAAATTCTTTTAATATCCATATGAGCTATTTTCCTCCAAATTTTCTATTTCTTTTTTTATATATCTCAATTGCATCTTCTAAGTCTTTTTCAGAAAAGTCTGGCCAATATTTGTCTACAAAAACAAATTCAGTATAAACAAGTTGCCAAGGTAAGAAATTACTTAATCTAATTTCTCCGCTTGTTCTAATTAAAAGGTCTGGGTCTGGCTCATCTTTCGTATATAAATAAGTTGAGATTAATTTTTCATTTATATCTTCTATATTTATTTTATTTGATTTTACATCCTTTGCGATATTTTGCATTGCTCTTGTTAGTTCGTCTCTTCCACCATAATTAAATGCAATGCAAAGAGTTGTTCCTGTGTTATTTTTTGTTTTTTCTTCGGCCTTTTTTATATCTTCTTGCAAGTCATTTGGCAAGCTTTCTTTGTGCCCAAATATTTTTACTCTTATGTTTTCTGTATCAACAGCAGAAACAAGATCTCTTAAATAATTTCTGAAAAGTAACATCAATGCTCCGACTTCTTCTTCGCTTCTTTTCCAATTTTCTGTTGAGAAGGCATAAACTGTAAGATACTCTATTCCAAGTTTATTAGCATGTCTTGTAATTCTTTTTAATGTTTCCGCTCCTTCTTTATGACCGGATTGTAGCAGTTAATCCTTTTTTCTTTGCCCATCGTCTGTTACCATCCATTATTATAGCTATATGCTTTATGGCATCATCCATGTATATTTCTCCTTATTTTTCCCTATCTTTTATATAAAGTGCAAGTTCTTTCAAAAACTCACCCTTTTCTTCATATGAAGATATTTCATTTATTCCTTTATTTGTTACATCTTCTAGTATAGCTTGTGCTTTTTCTAAGCCATATTTTGTTGTAAATGTCACTTTTCCACGCTCTCTATCATTACCTACTGGCTTTCCTAATATCTTTTCGTCTCCAATTTCAGATAATATATCGTCTTTAATTTGAAATGCAAGTCCTATATTCTCTGCATATGAAGATAATTTTTCTAACTCTTTTTCATTTGCACCTGCAAGTATACCGTCCGATTCTAACAGATGCTTTTATAAGGGCACCTGTTTTGTTTTTATGCATATATTCTAGATATTCATTTGAGATTTCTTTTCCTTCAAATTCTGTGTCTACATATTCTCCAGCTATCATTCTATCAACGCCTACTGCAAGTTCATTAAAAGCTCTTATTTTTCTATTTCTTTGTTCTTCAGATTTAGAATTTATTATATCTTGACTTACAACAATATAGGCATAATTTAATAATGTATCTCCTGCAAGTATAGCTGTTGGTTCATTAAATTTTTTATGATTTGTAGGTTTCCCGATGTCTCATATCGTCATTATCTATTCCTGGTAAATCGTCATGTATAAGCGAAAAATTATGTATCATTTCCATTGCAACAGCAAATGGAAATACTTCTTCGTAATCTTCTTTAAATAGTTTATATGCACTAATCATAAGTATAGGTCTTAATCTTTTTGCAGAGCTAATTAAACTATATTCAACTGATGCATTTAATATTTCTTCTGGACATTTTTCATGTTTTACATATTTTTCTAGTTCTACATTTACTATGTCAGCATACTTTTTTAATTCTTCTTTAAAATTCATATTTATTCCTTCTTATACAATTTAGAAATCTAAATACTCATAACTTCTTTTTCTTTTGCTGCAGCTAATTCGTCTATTTTTTCTATTTTCTTGTCTGTTAATTTTTGAATTTGAGTTTCTGCATTTCTTAAATCATCTTCAGTTATATTTCCATCTTTTTGCTCTTTTTTTGCATTATCTAATCCTTCTCTTCTTAAAGAACGAATTGAAACTTTTGCTTCTTCAGCTAATTTTTTGATGTCTTTTACAATTTCTTTTCTTCTTTCTTCGTTAAGCTCTGGGAAAGAAAGTCTTATTACTTTTCCATCATTATTAGGAGTAATACCTATATCAGATGCAAGTATTGCTTTTTCTATTTCTTTTAATATACTCATATCCCATGGTTGTATAACTATTAATCTTGCTTCTGGTACAGATATTCCTGCAACTTGGCTTATTGGAGTAGATGCTCCATAATAATCTACCTTTACTTTGTTAAGTATTGCAGGATTTGCTCTTCCTGCTCTAATCTCTGAAAAGTTTTCTGATAAAACACTTATTGTTTTATCCATTCTTTCTTCAATGTTACTAAAATCCATAAAATTCCTCCTTATTATTCTACAACTGTACCTATGTCTTCGCCTTTTATAATTTTAACAATATTTTCTGGCTCAGCTATTGCGAAAACACGAAGTGGTATATTGTTATCTCTACATAATGATGTTGCCGTTGAGTCCATTACTTTTAAGTCTTGATTTAAAATGTCAATATATGATATTTTATCATATTTTATTGCGTTCTTGTCTACCTTAGGATCTGCAGAGTATACACCGTCTATTGTCTTTGCAAGTAATATAACTTCTGCGTTTATTTCAGCTGCTCTAAGTGCTGCTGCTGTATCTGTTGTAAAATATGGGTTACCTGTACCACATGAAAATATTACAACTCTTCCATTTTCTAAATGTTTTATTGCTTTTCTTTTGATATATGGTTCGGCAATTTGTCTCATTTCAATTGCTGTTTGTAATCTTGTTTTAACGCCCTTTGCTTCTAGAGTATCTTGGAG
>CANQXL010000035.1 GCA_947627705.1 uncultured Clostridia bacterium | reverse complement strand
TTGTGTCAAAATTATTATTTTCTTCAGTAAATGTATCATCTAATATTTTAGTTTTATCATATCTTCCATTTTTTACATTTGTATATGAAACTTTGCTCTTAAGCGTTAATGTAGTAGATCCCTTAGTAATTTTCGATGCCCATATCCAACCTGTATTTCCTGTTTCTGCTTCCTTTTGATATGCCCATATATGTTCTGCGTAGCTTCCTGTATAAGCTGATCCATTATTGAAGTAATTGCCGAATTTTATAACTATCTGTTACTGTCTTACCAGTTTCTGCATCTGTACTTGCTATCCATTCTGTTACAGTGTCCCATGCATAGCTATCTATTAGTCTGCTATCTACAGTGTCATTTTCTTCATACATTTGCTTTGATAATTCTACTGCTTTTTTTTGATTTACAAAGTTCCAGCTAAAATATCCTTTTTTACTTACTGGCTTTAATTTTACGTTCTGTCCGTTTTGTTGTTCTGATGTTACATTCTTCTTATTTGCATCAAATACATAGTTATCCCCATCTTCTCCTTTTGAATAAAAGCTTGCATTTTCTGGTATTCCTGCTTCATACCTTCCTATCCAAAAACCACCATATTCCTTTACACTTGTTACTCCATAATCACTTGCATCGTCCTTCCAGTTATTTCCATACATCGTATAATGATCTGTTTTCCATTTTCCTTCTCCTGTATCTTCTGTTGAACTTGTATCATCTACTTTACTTGCTGTTCCGTCATATGTATGTTGTTTGTATTCTGTTACACTTGTATCTGCTCCTGCTGCATTTTTTACATAGCATGGTACCCATACAAATTGATTTCCTTCTGTATCTTCTATTACCAAGCCCTTATCATAATCTGTTTGTTCTCCTGTCTTTGTCCATACTGCTTCAGGTGTACTTACTGGTCTGAATCCTTCTGGTATTGTTGGATTTTTACTTGTTCCTGGTTTTCCATTTACTGTCTTTTTTTCTTGAAAGTACTCTCCATTTTCTATATTATTAACTGCTGATAACACAAGATCCGTTATGTCATTTACTAGCTTTCCTTCATTCTCTTGTGCTACTGCATAATTCTGCGTTCCATTTATTGCAAGTGGTACAAGTCCCATATTATTTACTGATATTATCGTTACTGCAGCTAGTATGATTAAAACAATAATTGTTATAATCAACGCAACTAACGTTATACCTTTTTGATTATTAAATCCTTTCATTTTCCAATTTCTCCTTTATTTTTAAATTTTTATATATTTTTTAACATTAAAAACTACTTAATACACCTATGTCCTTTTTGTGCATATTTTTAGATATGATTCATGTAATAACAAAATTAAAATTTAAGTGAAGGAGCGCTGGACTGTTTTCGAGCAAGAAATTGTTAAATTTTAATAAGTTATTTTTTAGTTTTGTATAATACAATAATAATTTACGAAGTGACGCGTAGGGAAGCTCCCAGTATAGAAATGACCCTAGGCGAATGGCGTAGCCAACAAGGAACGAGTACAATTATTATTGTATTATTCAATCTAAACTCAAGTACAAAGTCTCCGAAACACAAATTTTAATTTGTTATTATTTCGTTAATCTACACACCAAAAAAGAACACATGAAAACTCATATGTCAAACTAACATACAAGTCCTATGTGTTCTTATATAATCTATACCTTTATTAAATTCTACATTGCTTTTAAGATAGCCTGTGTGTGTGTGTGTGTGTGTGTACAGCCGTAAGCGTTACATCATTTGCATTCTTCATATCTTTTGTTCTTCCTTCCAATTTATTATTAAGATTTTTCATTTGATAAACCTATTTTACCAATACATAAAGAAAAAGTCAAGGGAAAACTAACTTTTTCTCTTGACCTTAAAAATTAAATTCCTTTATTAATTAAGCAAGTTCAACAACTGCTCCTGCTTCTGTGAATTTAGCTTTTAATTCTTCAGCTTCATCTTTGCTTACATTCTCTTTAACTGTCTTTGGAGCTCCATCAACTAAATCTTTAGCTTCTTTTAATCCTAATCCTGTTGCATCTCTAACAACCTTTATAACTTGGATTTTGTTTGCTCCTGCTTCTTGTAATACTACGTTGAATGATGTTTTTTCTTCAGCTGCTGCTGCTCCTGCTGCGCCTCCAGCTGCTGGTGCAGCTGCTGCTACTGCAGATACTCCATATTTTTCTTCAATTCCTTTAACTAATTCTGATAGTTCAACTACTGTTAAGCTATCGATAGTTTCTAATAATTCTTCTACTTTTGCCATTTTAAATTTCCTCCTAATTTTTAATTTTATTTGCTTTTAAACTTTGGCTAAGTTTAAGCATTTTTAAGCTTTTAGCTTTATTCTTTTTTTATTTTCTTATTTTAAGCATTTGCTGTACTTTCTTTTTGAATACGTACTTGGTCAATTGCAACTGCAAGTTTTGAAATAGTTCCAAGTAATCCACCAGCAAGCATTCCAATAAGTGTTTCTCTTGATGGTAGTTTTGCAAGTGTAATTATTTCTTCTGCAGTCATAACTTTGCCTTCTACAACACCACCTTTTATTTTATAAAAGTCGTGGTCTTTTGTATATTCGTAGATTGCCTTAGCAGGTTCTAAATAATCGTCTTTTCCAATTATTACTGCTGTAGGTCCTTCTACTGCTGATTCTAATCCTTCTATATTGCATTTTTCTAGAGCTCTTCTTGAAATGTTATTTTTAACTATTTTGTATTCAGAATTTGATTTTCTTAATTTGCTTCTTAGTTTTGTAACATCGTCAACGTTTATTCCCCTATAATCTGCAAATAGAATTAATTTAGCCTCTTTCATTTTTTCTGCAAGTTGATTTACTTCTTCTTCTTTTTGTTTGATAATTGTCTTGTTTGCCAATTTGTTCACCTCCTTAAATTTAGTGTTTATATTAGATTTATATTTGACATATCTAAGATTGCTCTTACATATTGAAATTACAAATATTAATCTTTTTAACAAAAAACTCAGGTACATCCTAAGACACTACCTGAGCTTATGCTCCTAATTTTAAAAATAGACTACTCTTATTTTTAAAATTCCTCGGTAGGGCTTATATTCTTAAATTGCCTACTGTCTTAGGATATATTTAATTATTTTTGATCTATGAATAATCCAGGTCCCATTGTTGTTGTAATTGATACTGTTCTAATATATTGACCTTTTGCTGCAACTGGTTTTGCTTTTATTATAGCATCCATAACTGTATTATAGTTTTCAAGTAATTTTTCTGCTCCGAAAGATACCTTTCCAAAGCCTAAGTGAATTATGTTAGTTTTATCTAATCTATATTCAACTTTACCTGATTTGATGTCTGCTATTGCTTTTGCAACGTCCATTGTAACTGTTCCTGATTTTGGGTTTGGCATTAATCCTTTTGGTCCTAATACCTTTCCTAGTCTACCTACAACTCCCATCATATCAGGTGTTGCAACTACTACATCATATTCAAACCAATTTTCTTTTTCAATTTTTGGTATTAGTTCTTCTGCTCCAACAAAATCTGCTCCTGCATTTTTTGCTTCGTCAGCTTTTGGTCCTTTTGCAAATACTAATACTCTAAGTGTTTTACCTGTACCATTTGGAAGTACTACTGTACCTCTAACTTGTTGGTCAGCATGTTTTGAGTCAACTCCAAGTTTTACATGAAGTTCAACTGTTTCGTCAAATTTTGTTTTTGGAAATTTTTCGATTATTTCTAATGCTTCTTTTGCATCATATAATTTCCCTTTTTCTACGAGCTTTTTAGCTGTCTCGTATCTTTTTCCTCTTTTCATTTTTAACCTCCTTTGGTTCTAACGAAATTGATTTTTCAATTTCTCCCAATTTTATTTTTTAATGAATATTGACTTAAACAAATCAATATTTCATTTGTTTACTCAACAACTATTCCCATAGAACGAGCTGTTCCTTTAACCATACTTATTGCAGATTCAATTGATGCTGCATTTAAATCTTCCATTTTTTGTTCTGCAATTTGTTTTACTTGTTCTTCAGTAATTTTTGCAACTTTTTCTTTGTTTGGCTTTCCTGAACCTTTTTCTATTTTGATAGCCTTTTTGATTAATACTGCTACTGGTGGAACTTTTGTTATAAATTCGAAAGATTTGTCAGAATATACTGTAATAACAACTGGAATTGTCATTCCTGGTTGGTTAGCTGTTCTGTCATTAAATTCTTTAACGAATTGCATAATATTTACACCACTTGATCCTAATGCTGGTCCTACTGGTGGAGCTGGTGTTGCTTTTCCTGCTTCTATTTGTAATTTGATTACATTTGTAATTTCTTTCTCTGCCATTTTTAACATAGCACCTGCCTTTCTTTTTAATTAAATATCTATGTTTTAGATTTTTTGAACTTGTGAAAATTCTAATTCTACTGGTGTTTCTCTACCAAACATTGAGACTAATACTTTTACTTTGCCTTTTTCCTTGTTTATTTCTTGTACTACTCCGATAAATCCTTCTAATGGTCCATTTATTACCTTAACTGATTCATTTACTTCATAGTCAATCTTTATTGGCATTTCTTCAAATCCCATGTTTCTAATTTCTTCTTCTGTAAGAGGTATTGGATTTGTTCCTGAACCAACGAATCCCGTAACTCCTCTTGTATTTCTAACTATATACCAAGTTTCGTCAGTTACTATCATTTTTATTAGAACATATCCTGGGAAAACTTTTTTAAGGTTTGCTTTTCTTTTTCCATCTTTGATTTCTATTTGTTCTTCCATTGGAACTACTATGTCAAAGAAATAATCTTCAAGTTCTCTGTTTTTCACCATTTTTTCTAGGTCTGTTTTTACTTTGTTCTCATATCCTGAGTAGGTATGTATTACATACCATCTTGCAACAGTATCTTCTTTTTGATGAGCCACTTTCATTCACCCCTTACAATTATTCTGAAACGTTTTCTACATTGGCTGTATCGTTAGCGACTTCATTATTTTCTGTTTCGCTATTTTCTGTATTTTCAACATTTTCTGTGTTTTCCGTGTTTTCGACATTTTCAGTATTGCTGTTTTCAGTATTTGTTCCATCTTCTACATTTTCAGTTTGTACTGTATTTTGAACTAGAGTTTTTAATTTATCTATTCCGTATGTGTTCAATGCTTCAAAAGCGAAGTCTAATACAAAGCAAATAGCAGTTACTATTATAACTATTACTAAAACTACTATTGTATTGTTTACGACTTGACTTCTTGTTGGCCAAATAACTTTTTTTAATTCTGCTTTAAAATCTTTCCAAAAATGATTTTGCTTTTTGTTTGTTTTCTCTGATTTTTCTGGTTTATCTGCTTTTCCCATTTTTATTTATAGCACCTCCACTAAATAAAAGTTATTTTGTTTCTTTATGTGTTGTACGTTTTTTGCAATATTTACAATATTTTACTATCTCTAGTCTGTCTGTATTATTTCTTTTGTTTTTAGATGTCATGTAATTTCTTCTTTTACATTCTGTACATTCTAAAGTTATATTTTCTCTAGGACCTTTTGCAGCCATTGAAATACACCTCCGTAATTTTTTATGTTTTTGTCATTCATTTTATTTTAGGTTTAATAACGATGTGAACACGTATCAACCTCAATACGTGTTCACATATTTTATCATAATTTTTTTTGTTTGTCAACATGTACACAGCATTTTTATGTAAGTTTTCGTAATATATTTGAATTATCTTTCTTCTTGTTTTTCTTGGTTTTTATCTTCTTCATGATTTTCGATAATTTCAGGTTGCTCTGTCATTTCTTCTTTTTCGCTTACTGCAGTCTCTTCAGCTGTTATTTCTTGTCCATTTACTTTAAAGCTTTGTATGAAAGTTTCTCTTCTTTCTTTTACACTAGGTTCACTTTTCATTTCATCTATGTCTTGTTCTTCTTTTTGTTTTTGTATTTCATTTAGTCTTGCTTGTACTTTTATTCTTTCTTCTCTATTTTTTTCTATTAATTTTTTAGCATTATCCATTCTTTCTTTTCTTTCTGTTTCTTCACGTAATTTTGCCATGAATTTTTGGCTAAGTTTTTCTTGTTGCTCTTGAGAAAGATTTTTTGTACTTACATATTCTCCTTGAAGCATGTTATTTGCAAGTTCACTTAATTCTTCTTCTGTGTAACCTGCTCTTTGTTCATTTTCTAATTGTGCGAAAACTGCTTTTGCTTGTTCTTCTGCATATTTGCTTAAATCTTCTTCTGTCATTCCTTTTACTTCTTGTTTTTTATTTTTATTGTTAATCTTTTCTTTTATATTTTTTATTGTTTCTTGAATTTTATCAATTATTTTTGATACAAATGGTATTTTTCTAAGCAATGTTATAATTTTTGACTCATTATTTTTTAATGATTTTTCTTCGACTTCTTCTTTATTTTCTTCTTGATTTTGTTTTTCTTCTTCTTTATTTTCTTGTTCTTTTTCATTATTTTGAGCCATAATAGATGTTTGTCCGGTTATTGCTGCTGGATTGTATGTATTTTGGCTTACAGATGTTCCTGTAGCTATCTTTTCATCATTTTTTGCTTCTTGTGATTTTTCTTCTTTTTCTTCTTGAGATTTTTCAACTTCTACTTTTTCAGTCTCTACGTTTTGTTCATTTACTTTTGATCTTTTTATGATTGCGCTCCAGTTATTTGAATCAGTCATATATGCAATTGATTTTGATGCTTCTTTTATTGTTTTAGCTGTTTTAGCTTCTATTTGCTTTGTTTCTTCTGATTTTACATCTATTTCTTTTCCTTTTTCTGTTAACTCTTTTAGCTGTTTTTCTAATTCATATGTAGGCATATATGAAATTTCATTTCTTCTTAATACAATTCCATTATATTTTGCATCTAATTCTTCTCTCTTTTCAGGATGCATTCTAAAGTATAAATTTGCTGATTTAATTTCATTTTCAAGGAATTTAATTTCTTCATTATTTTTATTAGATTTTTCAATTTCTCCTTGTATTTTTTCAATTTCTGCTTGGTGATTTGCTTTCAATTGAGCTATTCTTTGTTTATCAGCTTCTACTTTTGCTCTTCTTTCTTCTTGTGCCTGTTCTATTATCTTAACCTGATTTTCCAATTCTTCTCTTACTTTTGGATAAACAGTAAGTCTTTGTAATTCTTTATCATAATCAGAGCTTTGAAGCATATCAATTTGCATCATTATATCTTGTGGTATCTCTTCACTATCTAGCTTTCTTTGTAATTCTTTTCTTGCATTTTGAACTTCATAATATCTTTTTTCTTTTTTTGAATATTCTGCTCTATCTGCATCTAATATTGTTTCCTTTTTTAGATATTCTTCAAAGTAATTATCTAATTCTCTAGTTTCTGTCTCTAGACCTTTTACTGTTATTCTATTTTTCTTAGAATTTATTGCTTGAATTCTTTGATTTATCTCGATATCTGACATTTGTTTTAAATCTGCAAATACTTTTAAATCTTTTTGATATTTTAATGTTGACATTTTTATTCCCCCTAAAAAATTATTTATTTTTTCGCAAAATAATCCTAATTTATCATACTTTTATAATTATACAACTTTTTACATTATTTGTCAAATTTTTATGTTTATCTTTCTGTGACCTAATTGATATCAAGGAATTACATTTAATTTTCAATTAGAGTAGAGTTATTAATTTTATTTTTTATATTCAATAATGATCTTTGTGATAATTTTTCGTATCTTACTTTTTTATCTTTTATTTTTTCATTCAAATTAGGCAATATTCCAAAGTTTGCATTCATAGGCTGAAAATTATCATTTTCACTCGATACGTAATTTGCTAAGGCTCCTATCATTGTTTCTTTTGAAAATACTACTTTTTCTTTTCCTTTTTCCTTATTTACTACGTTTAATCCGAGCTATCAATCCGAGAAGATATTGATTCAACATACCCTTCAACGCCCGTAATTTGCCCTGCAAAGTAAATATTTTTATTTTTTATTAAATTATATGTATTATCCAAAAGCTTTGGAGAATTGATATATGTGTTTCTGTGCATTACTCCATATTTTACAAATTCTGCTTTGTTTAGTCCTGGTATCAAACTAAATACTCTCTTTTGTTCTCCAAATTTCAAGTTTGTTTGGAATCCTACCATATTGTACAATGTGCCTTCTTCATTGTCTTTTCTTAATTGTACTATTGCATATGGTCTTGTATCTGTCCTTGGATCAGTAAATCCAACTGGCTTAAGTGGTCCATATCTAAGTGTATCCATCCCCCTTTTGGCCATTACTTCAATTGGCATACACCCTTCAAATATTTCTCTTTTTTCAAAATTATGTAGTTCCACTATTTCTGCATTTACTAGTTCATTCCAAAAGTTTTCGTATTCTTCTTTATTCATTGGCAAATTTATATATGATGGATCTCCTTTTCCATATCTATCACCAAAGAATCCTATATCCATGTCTATTGTCTCTTTTTCTATTATTGGAGCTGCAGCATCATAGAAATGTAAGCCATCATTTCCTGTTATTTCTGTAATTTCTTTAGATAATACATCACTTGTTAATGGACCTGTTGCAATTATAACTATGTTATCTTTTGCAAGTTCCTTTAAAGACACATCTGTTCCCACTTCTTCTTTTATTATCTTTATATTTTTCTTATTTTCTATCTCTTTTGTTACAAGTTTTGAAAATTTTTCTCTATCTACTGCTAAAGCTTGCCCTGCTGGTACTGCCGTTTTATCTGCACATTTTATTAGAAGACTGTCAAGTC
Source organism: uncultured Clostridia bacterium (assembly GCA_947627705.1). GTDB lineage: Bacteria > Bacillota > Clostridia > TANB77 > CAG-508 > JAAWPK01. Next base: position 4,994 of record CANQXL010000035.1, on the reverse strand, counting down.
TTCTCAATTCTTCTTTTAAAAGACCACATGCATTTGTAATTAAATTTGATTTGAATGAATTACTACATACAATTTCTGCAAAATTTTCATTACTGTGTGCTGGTGAATATTTTTTAGGTTTCATTTCATAAAGAGTTACATCTAGTCCTTCTTTTGCAATCTGATATGCTGCTTCACATCCAGCAAGTCCTGCTCCAATAACTATTATCATTTTTACTTTTCCTTCCCCTTCTTTACATTTTTAAATTTATGTGATATAATTATGTTATCTAAAATATTTATATACAAATGGAAGATAATTAAATAAAACTAATTAAAAATGGAGGTAAAACACACATGAAAGGCATTCTTCAATTTCTCCTTTTCGTATTCTCAACTATAGTAGTTATTTACCTTATCTTCGAGTATGGTGGATCCATTCTCTTCGGCATCCTTAGCTTCTTTGCGAAACTGGTCATTTGGTTTTTAACTCTTCCATTTGTAGCTGCAATTGTCATACTTGTCATTGTTGCAGTTCTCTGCATTATGTGGAGTTTTTTCCACTAATGCCTCGAGAAGCGCCGACCCAATAGGGACGGCGCTTCATTTATTTGTATCAGTATTTTTGTACTTTATTTTATTCTAATACATATTTTTTAATTAGTCCGATTCCACCTGCAAATGTTATAAGTACTATTGCAGTAAGTCCAAGATACATACGTGCACTACCTGTTTTTACTGTTATTATAACTTCTGCTGAATCAAAGTCGTCTTCCTTTGGATTTTTGTTGTTAGGTGTTGAGTCTATATCTGGTGAATCACTAGGATTTTGGTGTTTACTAATTTCTGCATCATTTATTTTTGAACCAAAATTTTCTTTACCATTTACCCAAGTAAGTACTAATGGTATTGTTGCTGATTCTCCTGGTTTTAATAATGTTTCACTTAAGTATGTTGTTTTTATAGTTCCATTTTCTCCAGCTTCCCATTTCCATTCTGTGTTATCTTCTTTATTAAATTTAAGTCCTGCTGGAATATAGTCTGTTACTTCTGATGCATAACCTTCTAGCTCACCTTCATTTGTAACTTTTATTGTGTATACATATTTTATAGAAACTTTGTTTATATCTTTTTCTGCAACTTCTAATTTCAATGGTGGCTCATTTAAAGAGTTTTGTTCTGTATTTCCTTTTACTATTTCTGTTTTTCCATTTAGTGTAACTCTAGCTTCTGATACCCATTTTAATAATGAAAGGTCGAAATATTTTACTTTAACTTCTTCAAAGTCAATGTCGTCTTCATTATTTTTCTCATTTTCTTTATCATATGGTGTATCTTTATCTGGCTTAGAGTCTTTATCTTTTGAATCTTGACCTGGTTCTTCAGAAGAGTCTTTTGAGATTTGAGCTACGTTTGTTAATGTACGGGCTAAATCGTCTTTTGTTGTTGCTGTAAATGTAACTTTAAATGCAACTTTTACATCTCTGTAATCAGGATTTGTTTCTGTTACTCCTAATTCTTTGTCAAATGCATCAAGTTTATTATCTCTTCCTGTTTCTTTTTCTTGATCTTCTGACAAATAGTCTGTAACAATGTATTTTGCTTTAGTAACATCTTCTGTTACTTCTTTGTTTTCGTCTAATAATACCCATCTATATTCTTTGTTTATATCATTATCAACTAAGAATTCTAGTCCTTCTGGAAGATCGTCTGTTACTTCGTTTGCATATCCATCTGCTTCGCCTTCATTGTATACTCTTATTGTATAAATTACAGTATCTCCTGTCTTAACTTCTAATGGGTCTTTGTCATGTTCATATGTTAATTTATCATTTTCTGCATCGTATACAGGTCTTGGTACTCTGTTGTTCACTGCTGTATTTTCTACACGTGTAATGAATTTTCTAAGTGCTAAGTCAAATTCTGGTATAATTTCTACTTTTTCAAAGTCGTCGTCGTCTTGATTTCCTTCTACGAATCCAGGTATTCTTGGATTATCTATATCTTGGTCTTTTCCACCTGGCTTTGGTGTATAATCTGGTAATTTATCGTGATTTGGAACATCGACATTTCCTGGCTGAGAGTCTCTATCTGATTCTATTTCACGACCTGTTTCGTCTGCTTCTTTGCTAATTTCTGCTATATTTGTTAGTTTTAATTTTGATGTAACTTTTTGTATTTGTAAATTAATTTCTACATCTACATAGCTTAATACATCATTTACACTGTCATATGCTGGAATTACTACTTCTGATAGAAGTTTTCCTTTTACGTTATTTGCTGCTTGTGTATCATTATATACTAATGCACCACCAGCGTTTACTACTTTACATTTATCTGTTGTTTTTATTACGTTATATTCTGGATTTGTTGTATCTTCTGTCCACATATCTCCTTGGCTGTCATTTCCATATGCAACATATTTTAATTGTTTTGCAACATTATCTGTTATTTCTTTAACCATTCCATTTGTTGAACCTTCATTGTATACTCTTATTGTATATGTTATAATGTCTTCTCTTTTTGCTGAAAATGTATTCTTTTTATGCACATATACTGCTGTATCAGATGTTCCCTGTCTTAATCCTGTTGTATCAACAATTGGTTCTCTAGAATCGTCTCCTGTTAATTTATCTCCATTCTTTGCTGATATAAATTTTCTTAAGCTTAAATCAACAGTTGGTTGTTCTACTATTACTTTATCAAAGTCGTCATCATCATAAAATCCTTCTACGAATCCAGGTATTCTTGGATTATTTATATCTTGATCTCTTCCTCCTGGCTTTGGAACATAGTTTGGTAACTCATTTTCGTCTGGAATGTTTCCTTCTTGTTGCATATCGTCTACAAAAGAGTCTCTATCTGGTAAGTCTTTACCATCTTTATCTGTCATTTTTGCAACTTCTGCTATATTTGTAAGTGCTGTTTCATATGGTGATGTTGGCATTACTTTTCCTGAAATTTGTATATCTACGTAGCTTAATGTATATGTATTTGGATCGTTATCTTCTGCATCTTCATTAAGCTTTGCTGCTGGGATTACTACTTCTGATAGAAGTTTTCCTTTTACGTTATTTTCTGCATCTGTATCATTATATACTAATTCTCCGCCAGCATTTACTACTTTGCAATATGGAGTAGATGTTGCTAATTTTCCGTTTTCGTCTAATAACCAATATGTTCCATTGTCGTCTCCATATGCTGTATATTCTATATATGGTGGTAAGTAATCTTTAATTGTATGTACACGTGCAGGTATTGAACCTTCATTATATATTCTTAATGTATATGTTACAATATCTCCAACCTGTACTCTAACAGGTGGTTGTTTTTTATGTCTATATATTGCTGTCTCTTGAAGTATACCATTTTCGTCTAATTTATTTAACATGCTTGTATCAACTTCTGGTTCTCTTGAATCGTCTCCTGTTAATTTTTCTCCATTTTTTGCTGATACGAATTTTCTTAAGCTGATATCTCCTTCTTCTTTTACTTCTCTAACATATACAACTGGTTGTTCATTTGCTGCTTTACCTTCTGCAGCTAAATATACTGTTATTTCTCTTGTTGGAACATATATGCCATTGCCATCTTCAAGTGATTTTAGTCCATCTGCTACTGCTTTAGCATCTGTTACTAATTTTTTAAATAATTTTCCTGCTGCTGCTTGTCTTACTGTTCCTGCATCAGTCATTCCTGTTAAATCAACACCAGTATTAAATATACTTTCAATTGTTTTATATTCGTCATTAGTTCCATATATAAATCCGTCTATATCAAGATATATTGCTGGGAAACTATCTAAATTTTCAATATGATATTCTTTTTCTTCGTCATTTGTGAAATACCATATTGCAAGTTGTTGAATAGCTTCTATATCTGCTCTTGTTAAAACGTTTGCTTTATATTTTTCTTTATTAAAATCTTCATCTTGATATCCGGCATAATCTTTTAAATATGCTGTAACTTCTTCGTCTGTTGCTCCTTCTAGTAACATATTATCTAGTATCCACATAACAGCATTGAAGTTATCTTTCTTTTCTTCTTTAAATATTGTTGTTGGAGATGCTAATGTACCAAGATCTGTTCTTATACTTTCATAATCTTCTGGCATATCATATGCTTGATTATATAGTACTGGATTTGCATTAGCACTGCTTCCTTCTTGACTTGTAAATCCCAAACCAGCTCTTAAACAATATAAATCGTTTATTGTATCTGTGATTTCTCCATTTTCTTTAGATGTAACAATTTTCCATACATTTATTGTTTTGTAATCAGCAGAATCTCTTTCATATAAACGATGTCTAAGTGTAAGTTTATATTGAGATTCTACAGTTTGTCCTTGTGATTCTGCAGTAAATTTTACAGTTGATTCTCTGTCTTTTGTGATTTTTAAATATCCTAAGCTACTTAAACTTGCAGCTTGTGATGTGTTAATAAATGCAAATGTAATCATTATAACTGCAAACACAAGAATTGCGATAATTAATTTTTTTGTCTTCATACTTTACCACCTTTTTTTACAATTTTTCTTATATTATATTTTACATTTTTTTAAAATAAAGTCAATAGCAGATTTTGGAATTTTTTCTTACTTAAAAAAAACGTCTAAAAACTACTTACGGATAGACTTTTTTATACCTTCTCTTTCGTTTTTGACATTTATATTACAATTATACAACATTTTCTTTGCAATTTCAACTGATTATGTAAAGATTTTTAAAAAGTTGTATATGCGTAGGTCTATATCAATATGGTACTATTTTTATTTTCATTGCATATATTTTATATAAAGTGCTACTTATGATTTATAACTGCAAAATATCTACTACATGATTGAAGAAATAATAAAAAATATCCTTTTATTATTATTTTTCTTGACAATTTGCATTATTTTTGTTATTATTATTAAGCAATAACAAATATTTATATTTTTGCAGGTATAGTTTAGTGGTAAAACATAACCTTGCCAAGGTTAAGTTACGGGTCCGATTCCCGTTACCTGCTCCATT
>CANQXL010000034.1 GCA_947627705.1 uncultured Clostridia bacterium | reverse complement strand
AAAGAAATAAGAAAGGTACTTCGTATAAAAGAAGGAGACCCTCTAGAAATATTTACAGATAAAGAAGGAGAAGTAATACTTAAAAAATATTCTCCAATAGGAGAACTATCAGAATTTGCAAGTGGATATGCAGAAACATTATCTAAAACAACAGGACATATTGCTTGCATAACTGATAAAGATACAGTTATTGCTGTATCTGGTGGCTCAAAAAAAGAATTTCTAGAACAAGATTTATCAAAAGAGCTAGAACAGCTAATGGATGATAAAGAGGTTTATTTAAGCAGAGAAAATAACGAGGTATCTATTCCAGTTATAAAAAATGACAATAAAGAAAGAAAATTCAACTCTCAAGTAGTTTATCCAATAATTGCCCAAGGAGACGTTGTTGGTTCTGTAATTCTTTTATCAAAAGATGCTAAAACTAAAATGGGAGAAACAGAACAAAAGGTAGTTGAATCAGCTGCAGGATTTTTAGGCAACCAAATGGATATATAAAGAATAATGATTTATTTGTAAAGTTCTTGCAAATAAATCATTATTTTTTACTATATAAATAATAATGTAATTTTTTCTTGTGCAAATCTAAAAAATAATATATAATAAAGAAAAAGTTTAAAGGAAATAAATTATGGATTTAAGTAAAGATGTCAAATATGTAAAAGGCGTTGGAGAAGCAAGAGCAAAAATTCTAAATAAACTTGGAATATATACATTAGAAGATTTAATAATGTATTATCCAAGAACATATGAAGATAGAAGTATGGTTAAGAGCTTAAATGATGTTCAAGATGGAGATGAAGTTTTAATAAAAGCAACTGTTGTAACAAGAATGAATATCATTACCACAAGAAACAGAAGAATGACAATTTGTAAGATGCTTGTAAGGGATGAAACTGACGTTTGTGAAGTAGTTTGGTATAATCAACCATATTTAAAACAACGATTTAAAATAGGAGAAGAATATAATTTTTTTGGAAAAATCTCAAAAAAAACTGGTCACATTGTGATGCAGTCACCTGTATTTGATAGAGAAGGATTAAAAAATAATACGGGTAAAATAATTCCACTTTATCCTTTAACATATGGAATTTCGCAAAATCAGATAAGAAAGATAATAGAAAATGGGTTAGGACTTGTAAAAGAAAAACTAGACGAGTCTCTTCCTGAATATGTGTTAAATGAATATAAACTTATGAATTTAAACTCAGCAACTCATAAGATTCATTTTCCAGAAAACTTTGAGGAATTTGAAAAAGCAAGATTTAGACTTGCATTTGAGGAACTTCTTACAATGCAACTACTTCTTTTAGATCTTAAAAATAAATGCTTGCAAAAACAAACGGGTATACAGTTTGATAAAAATGTACATATGTCAGATGTGATAAATGAATTGCCTTTTAAACTTACTAAAGCACAAATTAGAGCTCTTGGAGAAATAGATAATGATATGGAACAGGATAAAGTAATGAACAGGCTTCTTCAAGGTGATGTTGGCTCTCGGAAAGACTGTAGTTGCGATTATAGCAGCATATAAAGCTGTTAAATCTGGGTATCAAATGGCAATCATGGCACCAACATCAATACTTGCAAGTCAGCATCTTGAAAGTTTTTCTGAAATATTAAGTAAATATAATATTAGATGTGAACTTTTAATTAGTAGTATTCCAGCTAAGAAAAAGAGAGAGATACTTGAAGATATAGAAAATCGGGAAGATAGATGTGGTTATAGGTACACATTCCATTCTTCAAGAAAATGTTAAATTTAAAAACTTAGGCCTTGTTATAACAGACGAACAACACAGGTTTGGAGTAAATCAAAGAAAAATAATAAGCGAAAAAGGAAAAAATGTAGATAAAATAGTAATGACTGCAACACCAATTCCAAGAACACTTGCACTTATTTTGTATGGAGATTTGGATATATCTGTAATTGATGAACTTCCACCAAATAGGAAGAAAATAGACACATTTGCTGTTAGTCTTTCTATGGAAGATAGAGTTAATAATTTTATAAAAAAACAAGTAAAAGAAGGAAGACAAGCATATATTGTTTGTCCTCTTGTTGAAGAAAGTGATGAAGTAAATGCAAAGTCTGTTTTAGAATTGTTTGAAAAATATAAATCAGAAGTATTTAGTGAGTTTAGGGTAGAGTATATTCACGGAAAATTAAAACAAAAAGAAAAAGACAGAATTATGGAAGAGTTCAAAGATGGAAAAATAGATATCCTAATATCTACAACTGTTATTGAAGTAGGAGTAAACGTGCCAAATGCAAGTGTAATGGTAATACAAAATGCAGAAAGATTTGGCCTTGCGGCACTTCACCAATTAAGAGGAAGAGTAGGTAGGGGAGAATATCAATCATATTGCATACTTAAATATCAAGGAAATTCAGATAATGTAATACAGAGAATGAAGGTTATGCAAGAGACAAATGATGGTTTTGTAATATCAGAAAAAGATCTTGAGTTAAGAGGATCAGGAGAATTTTTTGGAACAAAACAGCATGGATTACCAGAATTTAAAGTTGCAAACCTTTTTGAAGATATGAATATTTTAAAAATGGTTCAAGCATTAGCAATAAAAATATTAAATGATGATCCAAATTTAAATAAACAAGAAAATCAAATATTAAGGCGCACAATTGATAAAAAATTTAATGGTAAAATCGAAATATAATTAAAAACATATGAAAAATAGATTAATTTAGTAGTATAAAGAACGGCATATAATAAAAAAATAAATATTATTAAAGAAATTTAACAAAAATAACTTGATATTTTTTCAATTGTATTGTATGATATTATATGTAAATTTAAAACCAAATATAAAAAATAGAGAGGAAAAGTTGATAATGAAAAAAGTAGCAATTTTAATGTCGATAATGCTAGTAATTTTAGTAACATTTTGTTCTAGCAGTGTCTATGCAACAAATGAAATTTTGAATTCAGAAACAACAAGCAAAATGATAGAAATGTCAGAAAAACAAAAAGAAGATTTAGCAGATTTTGTTGAAGACTATGGCTCAGAAACATACGGATTTACAGCTTTCGTATTAGATAGAGTTAGAATATTTAGTATTCCATTATGTTTTTTAGGAATAACTATAAGTGCTATATATCAATACGTTATAGGTATAAGAAAACTAGATGTCAGATATAAAGGTTTTTATACCATGATAGGATTTATTACTATTTTCGTTATATGTCAAGTGTTACCACTTGTATTTGTAATTGTAATAAAAGGTTTTGGAAGGAGTTAACAAATGAAAGTTTTATTTGCTGTTAATAATGAAGATATATCGGAGTCTATTATTAAATTATATCAAAAAGAATATAAAGAGATAATATCTGGTAAAAATGTTTATTATTTTAATGCAATAATTAAAGAACTACAAAGAGATCAAACATATGATAGAGTTGTTATAAGTGAGGATTTGGAACCATATACAAATAATAATTTTGATATAATAGATAAATTCTTGTTTGAGCAACTAGACAAAATCAGTGATGAAGCAATAAGTGATAGTGGTTCAGATATACCAATCATATTTATTGCAACTGATAGACGTTCTAAGTCAGATAATTTATTATCTAAATTATTTTCTATTGGTATATATGATGCTTTACTTGGCTCAGATAGAACAATACCAGAAGTTTGTAAATTATTAAATAAGCCTCGTACAAAGAAGGAATCTAAGGTTTACTATAAAATAGAAACTGAAGAAGTTACATATCAAGCTGAATCAGAAGATAGTGTTAGTGAAACAGAAATTCAAAATATTATAACACATTATAAAAAGCTTGGTAAAAATACAGACAGATATGTTGAAAGCTTTAATAATATAGCCGCACAATATACTGATGCTCAACTTAGAATTATAACTAAGTTTTTACCAATTGGAGTAAGAGCAGTACTTGAGCAGGAATCACCTAAATATCAATCAATAATGACTTTTGGTGAAGGAACATATAAAGATCCAGAAAAGAAAAAAGATGAAAAGAAAGATGATTTAAAAATTGGATTTATAGAGTCTAATGCAACTAAGACAAGACCAACTAAACCAGTTGTAATACCTTCAGCAGTTAATAAAGATTCAGTTAGAAAACTTACAAGAAAAGTAGATATTCAACAAGAACCAGTTCAAGAAGAAGAAGAAATCAAACAACCGAATAATTTAAATGATATGTTTTTAGATGAAGAGAATGAAAATGAAGAGCAAATTGTAAATGAACCAGAAATTTCTCATGTAGATGAAACACCAGAAGAAGAACCAGTTAAGAAAAGAAGAGGTAGACCTAAAAAGATTTTAACACCAGAAGAGGAAGAAGAGAAAGCAAGACCTAAGAAAAGAGGTAGACCTAAGAAGGTAATCGAACAACCAGAAATAGAAGATGTAGATGAGCAGGAAGCTGTACTTCCTGGATTTGAAGAACCAGAAGACGATGTACTTCCTGGATTTGAAAATGATGTAGAAGAAATAGCTGATGATTCAGAAGAAGAACCAAATTTATTTGCTTTAGGTAGAAACACAAAAGCAGGTAATGAGTCTGATACTGATGATTCTTTAAGCAAGTCTAGCATAAATGAAAATACAATTCTTGGCGGAAGTTCAATTTTTGGTAGAAATTCAGCAGGGCAAATAGAAGAAGATGAAGAAGAAGATAGATTAGTAGAAAATAGAACTGATAGATTTGAAACATCTGATATTTCAAGTGTACTTACAAAAGACAAAAAGATAGTATCATTTGTTGGTACAGCTAAAGCAGGAACATCTTTCTTAATCAATAACTTAGCTGATATGTTGTCTAGGTCAGGTATAAAAACAGCAATACTTGATTTAACAGAAAATAGAAATTCATATTATATATATACAAAAAATGAAGAACCGTTAAGAAGAATAACTTCTAACTGTTTGGAAAAAATAGAAAATGGAATAGTTGAAGGAATAGAAGTAAGCAAAAACTTAACAGTATTTACATCAGTTCCAAACCAAAAAGTAGAAGTTGGAAATATTGAAATGTTAGTTTCAAATTTGGTAAAGAAATATTCTTTAATACTATTAGATTGCGACTTTACAACACCAGATAAATATTTTGAACTAGCACAAGAGATATATTTAGTACAAAGTATGGACATACTAACAATACAACCACTTACCGCATTTTTGAGAGATTTACAATCAAATAATAAATTAGTACCTTCAAAACTTAAAGTAGTTATAAATAAGGAAATGAAGGTTAGAGGATTAAGTACAAAAGCAATAGTAGGTGGTATGTCATGCTATAATAATCCAGAAATGTCATACATGAGAGAATTATTTGATAGAGACAAAATTCCAGTAATTACAATACCATTTGACGAAGATGCTTTATCAAAATATTTATCAGGAATGGTTGATTGTTTCGTTTCAACAAGTGGATATTCTAAGCAATTTATCTCAGAATTAAAATCATTAGGAGACCATGTATATCCATTAGTTTCTAGCAGATTCAGACCTGATTATGAAAAGGCTACAAGGAGATCAGAAGAAGGAAGAGGTTCTTTCTCAAATAGTATGAGTGACACATTAAACAAAATGAAACAAGGATTAAAATAATAGTTGATTTTTATGGAAGGAGAAAACAATGGAGCTAGCTGTAATGGTAGTATTGGTAATAATAGTTATCGCCTTATTACTATATAACATAATAATAAGTAAAAGAATTAAGAACTTCAAAGATATAAATCAAAAAGTTACGAGCTTAAATGTTTTACAGGACTTCATGAGCACTATTGGAGAAGAACAGTCTGTCGACGATAAAGTAAAGAAAATAAATGATATATTGATAGAACAATATGCTATTAAATATTCAACAATTGTTGTATTTGATGGCTCAGAGTATGTGGTTAAAGCTTCTAATGTAGACCAAAAACATTGGGATACTTTAAGAAATTTGCAAAACGAAGAAATATTTAAAGATAGTATAACAACTGCTAAACCTAAATATGTAACTGTAAATAAAGAAGAAGAAAGATTACCATATCAAAAGATGGAATTTGGCCGTGCAAAATCTGCAATGTTTTTCCCTTTATACATTGATAATGTATATATAGGATATTGGATAATAGAAAGTGGCAGAATGCATGCGTTTGATCATATAGATACTACAATACTTGAAGTTGTAAAAGATAATATAATTTCAATATTTAAAATTGTTTCATATCAGAATATTGTTGAAAGTTTAGCAAGGAAAGATTTATATTCAGATTTAAAAACATCAGAATATTTATATGAAGAAGGTAGACACATTATAGATAGTTATACAACATCAACTGTTTGTATGTTTAAAATAACAAATCTTGAAACAACAAATGAAAAAGTAAACAGAGATACTGGAAACCAAATGATTATAGATGTATGCGATTATATAAAAGAAAAATTATCAGACGAGTATATATTTGTAAGGTATATGGGTCCAAAATTTGCAATTGTATTTTCTGGTATAGATATAGATGGAGTCGTAGAATTTTTAAATGACTTAAAAAAGGAAGTAGAAAAATTGCAAATAGAAGATGTAGATGCAGAAGAAGAAAATGAAAAGAGTAAAAATAAAAACAAAAAGAAAGTTGTAATGACAAGTCCAAAATTAAACTTCGTTCTTACAACATACTATAAAGGTACGGCTTTAGAAAAGGTATTAAAGAAACTAGAAGAATACCTTGATACAGCTGATGCTAATGAAAATGAAATTAATAATATTTAAATTTTTAGGAGGTAAATGATGGATTTTGACAAAACAATGAATTTTAAAGTTGAAAATGACAATGATATCAAGTATAAAGAAGTTTTAAAAGAAGTATATAAAGCACTTGATGAGAAAGGATATAATCCAGTAAATCAAATAGTTGGATATATTCTATCAGGTGATCCAACATATATTACAAGCCACAATGATGCAAGAAATATAATTAGAAAAGTTGAAAGAGACGAGCTATTAGAAAAAATGGTTAGATTTTATATAGGAATAGACGAATAAAAATGGAAAATCCAAGAATTTTAGGAATAGATTATGGAGATTCGAGAGTAGGTCTTGCAATTTCAGATCCACTTGGGATTACAGCTCAAGGTTTAGAGACGATTTTTCATAATGGAAATGATAAAATTGTTTTAAAAAGATTAGAAGAAATAATCAAAGAGTATGACGTTTCTGAGATTGCAATTGGACTTCCAATTAATATGAATGGAACATTAGGAGAAAGAGTTGAAATAACAAAAAAATTCATACATAAATTAAAATGTAAATTTAATAATATACATATAGAAGAAATTGACGAAAGATTAACAACAGTTGAAGCTCATAAAACTATGAACTTTTTAGAAGTAAAGAATAAAGACAAAAGGAAAATAGTTGATACTATTTCAGCTGTATATATACTAGAAACCTATATGAATAAAAATAAAAAATAAAGTTATTAATATTGTAGTAATACAATTTAAATATAAAAATTGAAAGGAGAATAAAAATGGATGAAGAAGAATTAGATAACATCATTGTATTAAATGATGAAGATGGTAACGAAGTTAATTTTGAATTTTTAGATTTAGTAGAATTAGATGGAGAAGAATATGTAATACTACTTCCAACAGATGAAGACGAAGACGAACCAGGAGAAGTTGTTATATTACAAGTAGAAGACACAGATTCTGAAGATGAAGAATCTTATGTAAGCGTTGAAGACGAAGAAGTACTAAATAAAGTATTTGAGATGTTCAAAGAAAAGTTTAAAGACGAATTTGATTTTATTGATGAAGATGACGACGAAGAATAAAAAAACAAAATCCAATATATTTTATATTATATATAAGATATATTGGATTTTAATATTTTATAATTTTTGTTGTATAATCTAAATTTGAGAATGAATCATATTCATAACCTAAAGTATAAATATTTGTTGCTTCAATGTCTTTTTCAAGCATCATTAAAAGTTTTTTATTTCTACAAGTTGTTGTAAAATTCTTAACAGAAGTTATAACTTGTAATTTTCTATTGGCTCTGCATATGTCAGAAAGAAGATTTTCTCCTTTTGATGTACATCCTAAAACTCTAATATATGGATCAATTTTTTTAGATGTTTCCATGTCTTCTTTAGTAAATCCTAAAAGTGCATATAATAAAATTCTTTGAATTCTAGTTTGTGGATATCTTTTTGATTTTACCATACCCATAAATTCAGGAAGAGTATTACATGAATTTGCAGCATTTTTTATGGTGTTTTCTAATCCTTCATTTACGTCAGGAAGATTAGCAATTTGTGAAACCGTCATATTACGAAGCACAAACATAATCTCTTTTTCGAAACATCCAATATTTTTTATATAGTGTCCTTTTTTGATTGCTTCTTCTAAAATATCATAGCAGACCTTTGGCATTGATTTATCTATAGCATAGAAATTTCTGTCAGCACAATATTTTCTAATTGCAGTAGCACTAGCAAATTCACCCATTATAGTTTGACTATGATATCCAGGGCCGATTCTTTTTATACCAAGTGGCATAATTGAAGAATTGGTTTGTTTAAGTGCCTTTAAATATTCAATAGCTAAAATATTGTTTGGAGAAGATAGTACATTTGCTGATTTTCTAATGTTGTTTAAATACATCAAAAGTGCATTTTCTCTTGCCTTTGCAAAAGAAACACCTTTAGATAGTTCATGAGAAAGAAGTGATTTAAATTCAGCAGGTTCTTCTGTTAAAATATCAGCAAATTCTTTAAGAACAGATACATCATCAGTTTCACATCCAAAAGAGACGGTATCTACTACTTTTAAAGAATTAAGTGTTCTAATTGCACCAAGAGCGAAATTTTCTGCACTTGATATGCTGTATACACATGGAAGTTCTAGAACAAGATCAAAACCATTTAGAAGAGCCATTTTTGCTTTTGTCCATTTGTCAACAATAGAAGCATCGCCTCTTTGAACGAAGTTACCAGAAATTAATGCAATTGTATAATTTGCATGAAATATTCTTTTAGCTTCATTTAAATGGTAAAGATGACCATTATGGAATGGGTTATATTCGCCAATTATTGCTAAAACGTTGTCCATAAGAAACCTCCATTTTCTCCTTTACAATAAAATTATTTACTGATATAATATCATAAACAAGAAAAAAATTCAATGCTTTTATGTAAAATAAGTTTGAAAATTGGAAAGGAAAACCAAAATATGTTGAAAAAAGTCATAATATATACAGATGGAGCATGCTCTGGAAATCCAGGCCCAGGCGGATGGGGAGCTATACTTATGTGTGATAATGTAAAAAAAGAAATATCAGGTGGTAAAGAAAGTACAACTAATAATGTAATGGAAATAACAGCTGTCATAGAAGGATTAAAGCTACTTAAATATCCGTGTGATGTTAAATTATATAGTGATAGTGCATATGTAGTCAACGCATTTAATCAAAAATGGATAGATGGATGGAAGAAAAACGGATGGAAAAATTCTAGTAAAGAAGAAGTAAAAAACAAAGAACTTTGGCAAGAATTAGACAAATTAACAAATATACATAATGTAAAATTTATTAAGGTAAAAGGACATAGTGATAATGAGTTTAACAACAGATGTGACGAGCTTGCCAGAAATGCCATAAAGGAAGGAATGTGTTAAGTATGAGAATAGGTATTGATATTGGTGGAAGCCATGTAGGAATCGGCCTTGTAGAAGATGGAAAAATAATTGCAAAAAAGGAAAAGGACTATACAAAAGAAGAAAGAATGCAAATTGAAAATGTTATAGAGAATACTATATTAGAATATGTAAATCAAATATTAGACGAAGCTAATTTAAGCTTAAAAGATATTGAGTTAATTGGAATTGCAGTTCCACGGAACAAGCAAAGATGGAGTAATAATTAAAGCTGAAAATCTAGGCATTGTTAATTTTAATATTGTTTCTACATTAAAGAAAAAATTTGGATATGATAAAATTTACATAAAGAATGATGCTAAATGCGGTGGATTATGTGAGAAAAAATATGGAACATTAAGAGAATACGAAAATTGCATATTTATATGTTTGGGTACTGGAATTGGCGGAGCAGTATTTTATGATAATAAGCTACTTAAAGGAAAAGAGTATGCAGGATTTGAAATTCGGACATATCGTAATTGAAAGAAATGGAATCGAATGCACATGTGGCAGAAAAGGATGTCTTGAAGCTTATGCATCAATGAAAGCGCTAAGGGACAAAATCGCAATTAGAAAGAATTTAAAAATAGAGACAGGTAAGGAGCTATATGAAATAATAAAAAACGATAGAAACGAAATACAGGACATTATAGACGAGTTTATAAATAATTTATGTATACGGATTAACAGACTATATAAATATATTTGAACCAGAAGCTATTTCAATAGGTGGAAGCTTTGTTTATTACAAAGATATATTGCTAGATCCTTTGATAAAAAGAATAAATGAAAATAATGAATCATTTGATAAAGTTATTCCTAAGATTTTTCTTGCAAGTGTTCGGAAATGATGCAGGAATAATAGGGGCTACCATTTTTGATTAAACAACAAATATTACAAAAATAAAACATTTATATTACATTTATGTTACTTTGTTGAAAAAAGAATAATTTTCCAATATAATAAAATTGTGGTAAACTAAAGAATTATTATGGAGGTAAATATGGAAACATTTGCTGACTATATTTTATCTGAGGTTAATTTTATAAAGAAAATGGAAATAGTCTATTACTTACAAAAAAGGGAACATATCTTTTTTGATAATTCAGTTGTTTTAAAAGCAGAACTTGCGAGACTATTTATTGAGACAATGAAATTAGATGTAGACGAAAATTTAGTCCTTACAGCCTGTCTTTTATATGCATGCAAGAAAAACATTATGTCTCATGATTTAGATAAAATAAAAAGATATGCTATAGAAGGAGCAGAATATTTAGAAGCACTTGGATTTTCACCTAAATTTTGTAAGATATGCACAGAAGTAAACAGATATGTAGATACCGAAAACAGAGAAAAAGAAAGTGATATATTAGAGCTTGTTGATAATTTTGGTGGATTAGTACTTGATAGACCAGAAAGAAAAGGATATCCAATTGATGAAGCAATGAATCTAATAGAAAATAGAAATTTAAAAGATAAAAATAACATATATCTTGATAAATTTAAAGAATTTATCTGTTTGAAGGAAGGTGTTTTGGCATGAGAGAATTAGAAGGAACAAACGTAATACATAAATCAGATAACGATTTTAATCCATATGTTGTATCAAGAATTAGAGATGCAAAGCGTGCAGATAATGTTAGAGATTTGATAGACAGATGGGGAAAAGCAAAAACATGGGAAGATATAGAGATGCAAGGTGAGATAGAAGGATACGATTTAAAGCATGAAACAAAAGAAATTAATCAAGATATTACATTAGATAGGGAAGATGAAAGATAAAATGTATGAAGTATTTGCAGATTTACATATACACATAGGAAGAACTAAAAATAATAAACCAATAAAAATAACTGCAGCAAGAAGTTTGAATTTTGAAAATATTGCAAAAGAATGCGTAGAAAGAAAAGGGATAAATATTGCAGGGATTATTGACTGCGCATCTCCCTACGTAATAGAAGATATAGAAGATTTTCTAAAAAATGGTGATGCAAAAGAACTTGAAGACGGCGGAATTATATATAAAGATAAGTTAGGCATAATGCTTGGGAGCGAAATAGAGACATCAGAAGTTAATGAACATGGTAAAACTGGTAGCGCCCATAATTTATGCTATTTTCCATATTTAAAGGATATTAAAGCATTTTCAAAAGAAATGGAAAAGCACATAAAGAATATTACATTAAGCTCACAAAGAGCTAATATTTCTGCATATGATTTGGTTGATATTGTAGAAAAATATAACGGAGTTTTGGTTCCAGCACATGCCTTTACACCATATAAAAGTTTTTATGGAAATTGTACAGATAGAATAGAAAAGATATTTAAAGAAAAATATGCAAAAATACCTGCAATAGAACTTGGACTTAGTTCGGATACGTTTTTAGCAGATGAAATTTCAGAACTAGAAACTAAAACATTTTTGACTAATTCTGATGCACATTCACTTCCTAAAATTGCAAGGGAATACAACAAAATGCAAGTTGAAGATGTAAGTTTCAAAGAGCTAATGAAAGCAATAAAAAATGAAAATGGAAGAAAGATAATTGCAAATTATGGGCTCGACCCAAAGCTTGGTAAATATCATAGAACATATTGTGAAGTTTGTAAAAAAAGAATTGAAGGGGAGATACCAGTTACAAAATGCGATACGTGTGATAGCAAAAATATTACAATGGGGGTATTAGATAGAATAGAAATAATAAAGGACAAAAAAGAAACAAAAAGTCCAGATTTCAGACCACCATACATCTACCAGATACCACTTACATTTATACCCGGTGTTGGACCTAAAGTTATGGATAAACTTCTTGACAATTTCAAAACCGAAATGAACATTTTACATAAGTTATCATTTGATGATATAGAATCGGTATGTGGAGAAAAAATCGCTTTAAACATAATGAATGCAAAAAATGGAAATATGAATATTGCAGCACGGCGGTGGCGGAGTTTACGGCAAAGTATCTGCTAAATAAGATTTTGAAAAAATAGTTCTATATCTATTCTGTATTACATAAACATTGATTAAGAAAATAGTTACTTGGATACTTTAAAATTGTTTTGATATTTTGATAGTAATATATTTAATTATACTTGCTCCTTGTTGGCTTCGCCATTCGCCTAGGGTCATTTCTATACTGGGAGCAACCCTTAAGCGTCGCTTCGTAAATTAAATATATTACTATCAAAATCAAATGAAATTTCTATAATTAATATCCAAGTAAAAATAAAAACTGAAAGAGTGATATGTAATGCAGAACAAAAGAATTATGCAAAGAAATGGATATGAAAAAAAGGGATTCATTAGATCACATATAGAAAATAATTTACGTAATTATGTAATAATTACAGTATTTTTTCTTGTTGGATTAATAATAGGAGTACTATACATAAATAATACAAATGTAAACCAGCAAGAAGAAATAAGTACATACATAAACGAATTTATAAATAACGCAAAGAATGATGCAAGTATAGATTATACTAGTATATTTATTACATCTGTAAAAAATAATCTCCTGCTTGCACTATTTTTGTGGTTTTCGGGACTTACAGTAATTGGAATATTTGCACTTTATGGAATAATTTGCTTTAGGGGATTTTCTTTTCGGATATAGTATTTCTGCAATAATAGCAACACTTGGATTAAAGAAAGGCACAGGTTTTATTTTTTCTTCAATGTTATTACAGAACATAATATTTATTCCTGTAATTTTTGCACTTGCGGTAAGTGGAATTAAATTGTATAAATCCATCATGAAAGATAGACAAAAGGAAAACATAAAACTGGAAATCTTAAGACACACGGTATTTTCTGCAATGCTTACACTTAGCTTGATTGTTTGTTCTTTTGTCGAAACATATATATCAACTAACATTTTTATGTCAACATTAAAATTTTTATAAAAAATTATAAAAAAACTATTTACTTTTTTTAATTAATTTGATATAACATATATATCTTATGTTAATGAAAATAGGGAGAGATGAATAATGCAAAAGCAAATAAAAAATTTTTTGAACTTCATAGAGAATGACAAAAAAGCATCACAAAATACATTACAATCTTATAGACGTGATATTATGCAATACAGTGCATATGTTGAAGAAAATAAAATAAATTATTTAAAAGTAGATGAAGAAGATATTAGGGGATACCTAAAACACATGAACGAAATGGGCAAAAAAAGCTCGACAATTTCAAGAAGCTTAGCATCAATTAGATCATTTTACCAATATTTATTAAGAATGAAAAAAGTAAAAAGAGACCCTACAGAAAAGATACAATCTCCAAAGATTGAAAGAAGAATACCATCAGTGTTAACTTCACAAGAAGTAGAACTACTTCTTGAACAACCCAAAAATATAGATTTAAAAGGTATAAGAGACAAAGCAATGCTTGAGTTT
>CANQXL010000033.1 GCA_947627705.1 uncultured Clostridia bacterium | reverse complement strand
GATGCAGGTGGGGTATCTCTTCCATCCATAAAGCAATGAATATATACATCTTCAAATCCTTTTCTTTTAGCTGCTTCTAATAAACCATATAAGTGTCTTATATGACTATGAACTCCACCATCTGATACAAGACCCATTATATGCAATTTAGAATTGTGTTTTTTACAATTTTCTATTGCATCATTAAATTCCTTTATACTAAAGAAATCTCCATCTTCTATCGATTTTGTAATTCTTGTTAATTCTTGATAAACAATTCTTCCAGCTCCTATATTTGTATGACCTACTTCTGAATTTCCCATTTGGCCTTCAGGTAGACCTACTTCAAGTCCACTCGTAAATATTCTTGTTGTAGGGCATGTTTCCATTAGTTTATCTATATTTGGTGTTTTTGCTAGTTTGACTGCATTTCCTTTTTCTTCTGCATTTATTCCAAATCCATCTAATATCATTAGCATGGTTAGCTTATCCTTCATTTGCTTTTTGTCCTCTTTTCTATTCATAATTTACTATTTTTGCAAATTCTTCTGCGTTTAAACTTGCTCCACCAACAAGTCCGCCGTCTATGTCAGATTTTGTAAATAGTTCTTTAGCGTTTGTTGATTTAACACTTCCGCCATACTGTATTATAACACATTCTGCTATATCATTTCCATATATTTTTGAAATTTCTTCTCTTATTTTTTTAATACTTTCATTTGCATCATCAGATGTTGCGGTTTTTCCTGTTCCAATAGCCCATATTGGTTCATATGCAATTATTGTGTTTTTAACAAGGTCTTTGTCTAGTCCTTCAAGTGCAAGTCTAGTTTGTCTTGTAATTACATCTATTGCTTTTCCTTCTTCTCTTTCTTCTAATGTCTCACCTACACATACTATTGGTTTTAATCCATTTGCAAAAGCTGCTTTTATTTTTTTATTAACACTTTCGTCTGTCTCTGCAAAATATTGTCTTCTTTCAGAGTGTCCTATAATAACATATTCAACTCCAATTGATTTTAACATTTTACCAGATATTTCTCCTGTATATGCTCCACTTTCTTCAAAATGCATATTTTGTGCTCCTACTTTTATATTTGTTCCTTGTGCATTTAAAAGCACATAAAACAAATCAGTATATGGAACGCAAAGTATTACTTCATTTTTTGTATCCTTTACTTTTGGTTCTAAATTTTGTACAAATTCTATTGCTTCATTTGGTAACATGTTCATTTTCCAGTTACCTGCAATTACTTTTCTTCTCTCCATTTTTTCATTTTGGCATTTTAATTTAAAATACCATTCTCTCCTTTCATAATTATCTGCCTCCCATTCCGTCCGTCCGGCCACCACCGGCCACCGTCCGCCGCCTGAGAAACCGCCCACCGCCACCGTGAGCCACTTGAGCTTACATGTCTTGCTATCTCAGTTTGAGATGTCCTATATGCAGCACCTACTCCACCGCCTATTGAACTTATTGGGCTTGTATGACTTGTTGAAATAAATATTGGATTCATACTAAAATCTAATATTGGATATTGCATAGCAATATTTTCATTTTCCCAATACTCTTTAACAAAGACTTCTGGATATGCTGCTTTCATTTGTTCCACTACTTTATCTGCTATTCCAAGTGCAGTTGCATATACTAAATATTTTTCCCAAAGAATAAGATCTGGAACTGTTTTTTCTTTAAACTTTGAATAGTCTTGCATATATCTTACTAAGCCTTCCCATTCTGCCTTTTCATTACGTCCAGCATCGGTTAATACCGCTATCTTATTTCTTAATTGTTTTTGTAATTTAAAGCAATATAGCATTAAGCATACAAGTGGTAAAACAGCAAGTAAGAACATAATTATAACTTGAACGCCGTGTGCACCAAGCAGTATATTTATTTGCTTTCTATAGAATGGAATATATGCATAAATTTGTGTAATTACCATAAACATATAGAAATAATATAACATAGAATATTTAGAATCAGCATTTTCAAAACTTCTATACTTTTTTTCTTCTGATTTATCTATTAATCCTATTTTATACAAATTATTTCTTGCACTATTTACGACTTTATTTATACTTGCACTATATTGGTCATACTTGTCGTGTGCATATTTCTTAAGTGCGCCAACTTCAAATTCGTCCGCCCTACCGGGTCTTTTTTAGTAGATTATATATTTCTTCTTCATCTTTGTTTAATCCTTGTGCATCACCAACAACTTTTATATATACATCAGATTTTCCGTCTGTTCTTAATGTTATTTTCTTTTTTAAACATAAATCTAATATAGTAGCAGAGACTGCATCTTCTTGGACATCTTTTGTGTCAAGTCTACTCTTATTAAATTTATAAATATATGCAGCTTCTGCTGGCGTAACTGTCTTTTCTCTAGGGATATCTCTAAAGTACTCTATGTGCGGTTTCTTTTTTATTTTATCTTCCTTTAATCTCTTAAGTTTTACGATTTTTATAATGTAAACTGATACAATAATAGCATATATTATTGCTAAAACTATTATAAAGTAGGTAATAATCTTCTTTCCAAGTTCTGACATTTCGTTTGCTTCTTCTGCCCACTTTGTTTCTTCATTTAATATACTTGGTAGCCCATTGTAATTTCTTATTTTATTTTGATTATATACATAGAACATTTTGTCTTCTGAAACTACTCTTATCTCTAACATACTATATGGGCGCAAATTATCTATATTAAATTCAACTTGATTTTCGCTAACTTTATTTATAACTCCATCTAATTGTCCATGTCCCCAAACTCTTAATTTATCAATATTTTGAACATTTTGTGGTAAGGTTAGAGTTCCAGTAACTTTTTTTGCTGGAATTGTATTTTCGTTTTCTGCTAGAAATTGCCAATAAATTTCTTGGCAGTCATAATAATCTGTGACCGCATCTTCAACAATGTAGGAAATTTGATATGTTTTTTTACCAGACTTTTCTTCCATGCCTGTACCCCAAGCAATTTCAAATTTACCATTAGATAATTCTAATCCATAATAGCAGTTATCTGTAACATGATACATTTCTTCATAAATTTGAGTTAATGGTACATATCCACGTTTGGTTATTTCTCCTACTTCCACATCTGTTATGCCTGAATATTTAAAAGACGAAAGTTTAAAGTCTTTAAATAGCGTATTTGTGTGATTTATCTTTATGTCCCATGTTTCTACTATTTTTAAATCTCCGTTTTCAAGTGCAGTAACATCATAATTTAAATTTTCTAGGTAAAGTGCTGCATCAGCATTCTCACTTTTTATAGCTAAAGTTACAATCGTTAAGAAAATAAGTGACACTATAGAAACTATTAGTATTTTTATTGCGAAATCTCTTATTTTACTTTTCATAATTTCACCCTTTTATTTTACATTTTAATCTTTTATTATTTTTCAATTTTCGATTTTTAATAAAATATCGCACACACATAATAGCTTAATAAATTATTTATTTTCTAGGCAATCAATTCCTGGTAAAACTTTTCCTTCAAGGTATTCAAGTGATGCTCCACCGCCTGTTGAAATGTGTGTCATTTTATCTGCAAGCCCTATTTTTTCTACTGCTGCTGCAGAATCTCCACCACCTATTACTGTTATTGCATCAAGGTTTGATAAAATTCTTGCAATTTCGTTTGTTCCTTTTGCAAACTTATCAAATTCAAATACCCCTAGTGGTCCATTCCACATAATTGTTTTTGCAGATTTCAAAACTTCTTCATATTCTTTTATTGTTTCTGGTCCAATGTCAAGTCCCTGCCAGCCTTCTTCCATTTCGCTTGCCTTTACAATTTTAAAATCAGCATCTTCAGAAAATTCTTTTGCAACTACAACATCTACGGGTAGTAGAAGTTGAACATTTTTTTGTTTTGCTTTTTCTATTAATTCTTTTGCAAGTTCGACTTTCTCTTCTTCGCAGATTGAAGAACCGATATTCATTCCCATTGCCTTAAAGAATGTATATGCCATTCCACCACCGATTATTAATGTATCAACTTTTTCTAACAAATTGTTTATTACTGTTATTTTATCTGAAACTTTCTTTCCACCAAGTATTGCTACAAATGGTCTTTCTGGATTATTTAATGCTTCTCCTAAGAATTTAATTTCCTTTTCAATTAAAAATCCTGAAACACCTGGTAAAAATTCAGTTACTCCTGCAGTTGAGCTATGTGCTCTGTGGGCAGTACCAAATGCATCATTTACGTATATCTCTGCAAGTGATGCAAGTTCTTTTGAAAACTCTCTATCATTTTCTTCTTCTCTTTTATCAAATCTAACATTTTCAAGTAATACAACTTCTCCTTCTTTCATGTTTGAAGTTAGATTTTTTGCACTTTCTCCTACTATATCTTCTGCAAGTTTAACATCAACACCTAATTCTTTTGAAAGTTCTTTTTGAACAGGTGCAAGTGAGAATTCTTTTTTTACTTCTCCCTTTGGTCTACCAAGATGTGAGCAAAGTATAACTTTTGCATTATGCTCCATCAAATATTTTATTGTAGGAATAGCTCCTTTTATTCTTCTTGTATCAGTAATATTTCCGTTTTCGTCTTGTGGTACATTAAAATCACATCTAACTAATACCTTTTTTCCTGATACATCAATATCTTTTATAGTTTTTTTATCCATTTTCTAACATTCCTTTCTTTTATACAGGTCAATAATATTTCTTAAAATTACAAATCAGAAATCAGGGTTTTAAATAATCCCCTAATTTCTGATTTTACTTAAGCAATTATTTGCTTGAAATGTAAACAGCTAAATCTACTAATTTATTTGAATAACCCCATTCATTGTCATACCAAGCAACTAATTTTACGAATGAATCTGTTAAAGCAATTCCTGCTTTTGCATCAAAGATTGATGTGTGTTCATCATGTATAAAATCTGAAGATACAACGTCTTCATCTACATACTCTACAATTCCTTTCATTTCGTTTTCAGATGCTTTTTTAACTGCTGCACATATTTCTTCATATGTTGCAGGTTTTTCTAGGTTACATGTCAAATCTACAACTGATACATCTATTGTTGGAACTCTAAATGCCATTCCTGTAAGTTTACCATTTAATGATGGTATTACTTTTCCAACTGCTTTTGCAGCTCCAGTTGAAGATGGGATAATATTGTATGAAGCTGCTCTTCCGCCTCTCCAATCTTTCTTAGAAGAACCATCAACTGTTTTTTGTGTTGCAGTTATTGAGTGTACAGTTGTCATTAAACCATCTTTAATTCCAAAGTTATCATTTATTATTTTAGCAAGTGGTGCTAAACAGTTAGTTGTGCATGATGCATTTGATATTATATTCATTGATGGATCATAATCTTGATTATTAACTCCCATTACAAACATTGGAGCATCTTTTGATGGTGCGCTTATTATAACTTTCTTAGCTCCTGCTTCTAAGTGGGCACTTGCTTTTTCTATTGTTGTAAATACTCCTGAACATTCAAGTACATATTCTACTCCATCTTGGCCCCATGGAATATTTTTTGGATCCATTTCGTTGTATACTTTTATTTCTCTGCCGTTAATTATAAGTTTTCCTTCTTCTCCTTTTACATCTCCTTCAAATTTACCATGTATTGTGTCAAATTTAAGCATGTATGCCATATAATCTGCTGTGATAAATGGGTCGTTTATTGCAACAACCTCTACTTCTTTCTTTGTAAGTGCTGCTTGGAATGTTAATTTTCCAATTCTTCCAAATCCATTAATACCTATTTTTACTGACATAAAATTTCCTCCTTTTTATTTACCTAAATACTTTTAATTAATAGTATTTGTAAATATTTTTTGTTTATTCGGTATTATTGTATATCAAAGTTAGATACTTTGCAAGTACTTTTTAAAATTATTTTTTAGATCAAATTATCTTATAACAATAGGGCATACTAAAACAAGTAATTGTCTTAGTATGCCCTACTTTTGCCGGCATTATTTATAATTTCTTCTATTCCAATTAAAATCTTATTTCTTGGAATAAGAAGTTTTTTATTCCGCCCCATGTAATTTCTTGATGTAAAAATTCGTTAACTTCGTTTTCTACTTTTTGTTGATATGGTGTTAGTTCTACTGTAATATCTTGAAATAAAAATGCTTTAAATTTACTCCAAAATCCTACATTTGTTGGTAATGTTTTGTTTTCTTCTTCCATATTTGCTTCCTCCTTTGTAAAATACATTACAATTTATCTTCTTTATTTATACTACACTTTTCCAAAATTTGCAAGGTTTTTACCTATCTTTTTTTATTAAGTTTTTGTTACAATAATATTACAATAATATTACATCTCTTTTTAATTTATTTTGTTTTATTTCACCTGTTCCTAAAAAGTCTTTTTCGTTATTGTATATCTTATATATGCCGATCTTCTAAGTCAACTTTTAGCTTTACACCATTTAAAAATTTTTCTATTTCATAGTCTTCTAACGTCACTTTTGGATATTTACTAAATATGTCTTCTATATTTATGATTCTTTCTTCTATGTATTTTAAATTATCTTTATTTTTTTCTATATCTTCTAGCTTTACAGCATCTTTAATATCAAAGTTTCCGGACTTTAAGCCTTTTTAAATTAGACATTATGCCGTATTTCTCCTAAATCTTCAGCTATTTCCTTGCAAAGTGTTCTAATATATGTTCCTTTTGATACATGTGCTCTAAACTTTATTTTATTATTTGCCCTATCTACATTAATTAATTCTATACTATATATTTCTATTTCTCTACTTGGAATATCTACCTTTTTATTTTCTCTTGCATATTCATATAGCTTTTTTCCTTTTACCTTTATTGCAGAATACATTGGCGGAATTTGAGTTCTCTTTCCTTGAAATTTTCTAAGTGTTTCTTTTACTTTTTCTTCATTTAAATTGTCTAAATTTACGTCCTTTTTTTCTTGTATTTTACCTTCAATATCAAGAGTATCTGTCATAACTCCAAGCATAAGTTCCGCTTCATATATCTTATCATGCATGGTTAAATATTTTGAAGTTTTTGTACCTTTTCCGTATAAGCAAAGGAAGGACACCTGTTGCTAGTGGATCTAGTGTACCTGTGTGTCCAACCTTTTCATTTAATATTTTTTTAACTTTATATACTACATCATGAGAAGTACAATTCTCTGGCTTTTCAACAATTAAAATTCCGTCCAATTCTTTACTCCTCTTTTAAAAATGTTTTTACTCTTTCTATGATTTTTTCCTTTGTTATTTCAAGTGGAAAATGTATTGTGCATCCTGCAGCTCTTATGTGGCCACCACCACCAAAAATTGAACATACTTCTGCGACATTTACATATTCATTTGAGCGAAGTGATATTTTAAATCCATTATCTATTTCTCTTAAGAATATAGAAACTTCTACATTTTCTATATCTCTACCGATTTCCACTAAACCTTCATGGTCTCCGTGGTTCTGTATTTACTTTTTCTTCGTCTTCTTTGGTAATATATGTAAATGCAATTCTTTCATTTTCAAAAAATTCCATTCTGTCCATTATTAACTTTGTAAGCTCGAAATTTGCTCTACTTTTTACCTGTAAAACCTTTTTGCAAACACTAGAAACATTTACACCTATTCTAAGTAATCTTGCAACAAATTCAAATGTCTCTGTTGTAACCCCTTCGTATCTAAATCCACCAGTATCAGTTATTATTCCTGAAAGTAAACATGTTCCTATCTCTTTATCAATTTCTACTCCCATCATTGTTAGAATTACAATAAGTGTTTGTGAACATGCTGGAGATGCTGGATCAACATAGTTAAAATCTGCAAACATTGTATTTGTTCCATGATGGTCAATTGATATTGTTGTTTTTGCATTTTCAAACCATGGTTCAAATCCCTTAAGTCTCATTGTATCTGTGCAATCTAAGGCTATTCCTAAATCATATTCAAAATTTTCTTTTCCTTCTTCTTTTATTTTATCTGCATTTGGAAGGAATTCAAAGATTCTTGGATATTCTGGGATAACCACATCTACACTTTTACCCATTTTGGTAAGTGCTCCATACATCGCAAGTGAGCTACCGCACGGCGTCTCCATCTGGTGATTCATGTGTAAGTATTACAATTGTATTTGCTTTTTCTATTTCTTCTTTTATATTGTCTAAAGTCATAAAAACCTCCGTTCATTAATCTTCTTTTTTAGGCATTATCTCCTTTAAGATTTTATCTATTTTTGCTCCGTATTCCATTGAATCGTCTAATACAAATATTATTTCAGGTGTAATTCTTAAATTTATTCTTTTTGCAATTTCTGTTCTTATATATCCTGATGATTTTTTCAAATTTGCAAATGTATCTTTTGTATTTTTTGAATTTAATATACTTACATATACTTTTGCATATTTTAAATCAGGTGTAATCTTTGCTCTAGTTACACTTATCATGCCTGTAATATTTGGATTTTTTAATTCGTAATTAATAATATTACTTATTTCTTTTTTAAGTTCTTCGTCTATTCGACCAAGTCTACTTAAGTTTTTATTTGTCATTCTCTCTATCCTTTCTTTGATCTATGTTATTAGAAATACCATATTTATGCATTGCAATTTTCTTTAATGTTTCTCTTTGTTTTTCTTCTGTTGGTGCTCCATTTTTTATTCTATTATAAAATTCCTTTTTTGCTTCATGAATTGCCATTTTTATTCTATTTCCTTTCTTTTATTTTTTTACTTCTTCCATAACAAAGAATTCAAGTGTATCTCCTTCTTTTACATCATTGTAATTTTCTATTTGAAGACCACATTCATATCCTGTTGCAACTTCTTTTACATCATCCTTGAATCTCTTTAATGATACAAGTTTTCCTTCATGTATAACTACATGATCTCTTATAACTCTAACACCTGCATTTCTTGTAACCTTTCCATCTAGTACATAGCATCCTGCAATTGTTCCGACATTACTTACTTTAAATGTTTGTCTTACTTCTGCATTACCTATAACCTTTTCTTCAAATGTAGGATCAAGCATTCCCTTCATTGCAGCTTCGACGTCTTCTATTGCTTTATAAATTACTGAATATTGCTTAATTTCTATTTCTTCCTTTTTAGCCATTTCTTTTGCAATAGGCTCAGGTCTTACATTAAATGCTATTATTATTGCGTTTGCAACTTTTGCAAGTGTAACATCTGATTCTGTAACACCACCAACATTTGCGTGTATAACTTTTACCTTAACTTCATCATTAGAAATCTTTTCTAAGCTACTTGTTACAGCTTCTACTGATCCTTGTACATCAGCTTTTACAATTAAGTTTAGTTGTTTTAATTTGTTCTTTTCTATTTGTGAGAATAAATCATTTAAGCTTACTTTTGACATAGCATTTATTGATTTTTCTCTTTCTTGACGTTTTCTCTTTTCGATTAAGTGCTTAGCAGTCTTTTCGTCTTCAACTTCGTAGAATGTTTCTCCTGCTTCTGGCACTTCTGTTAGTCCTATTATTTCAACTGGTGTAGATGGTCCTGCCTTTTTTACTTTTTTGCCTTTGTCATTTACCATTGCTCTAACTCTACCTATAACTGAGCCTGCAACAATTGTGTCTCCAGTATCTAATGTTCCACGTTGTACAAGTACCGTTGCAATAGGTCCTCTTGTTTTATCAAGTCTAGCCTCAATTACAACACCTTTTGCTTGTTTATTTGGGTTAGCTTTTAATTCTTGAACATCAGCAACTAATAATACCATTTCAAGAAGTCCTTCGATATTTATTCTCTTCTTAGCTGATATTTCAACAAAAACTGTATTTCCGCCCCACTCTTCAGGAACTAAATCATACTTCATTAATTCTTCTTTTACTCTTTGTGGGTTTGCGCCTTCAACATCAATCTTATTTATTGCAACTATTATTGGTATTCCTGCATTTTTAGCATGGTTAATTGCTTCTACTGTTTGAGGCATTACTCCATCATTTGCTGCAACGACTAGTATTGCAATATCTGTAACTTGTGCTCCCCTTGCTCTCATTGCTGTAAATGCTTCATGACCTGGTGTATCAAGGAAAGTAATTTCTCTACCATTAACTACAACTTTGTATGCTCCTATGTGCTGTGTTATTCCACCTGCTTCGCCTTCTATAACATTTGTTGATCTTACAGCATCAAGAAGTGATGTTTTACCATGGTCTACGTGTCCCATAACTACTATAACTGGTGGTCTTGGCTCTAATTCTTCTGGCTTATCGTCTGTATCGTCAAATAATATATCTTCTTCTGTTACAACTTCTTTTTTGATTGCAGTTATTCCAAATTCTTGTGCAACAATGAAAGCTGTATCAAAATCTACTTCATTATTTATGGTTGCCATTATTCCAAGATCAAATAACTTTTTAATTATTTCTACTGTTGTCTTTTTCATTTCTTGTGCTAAATCTTTAACAGTAATAGATTCTGGTATTGTAATTTCTGTAAGTTTAAATATCTTTTGCTTTGTTCTTTCTTCTCCATTATTTGCTTTCTTCTTTCCTTTTTTGCCTCTTACTGTTGTTAAATCATAATAGTCAAGCATACCGCCTTCTGGATCAGAAAACATATTTGATAATCTATTTTCTTGCTTTAAGTTTCTTAATTTACCTGAATCAAAATCTTCTCCCCTTGATGCTCTATTGTTCTTTCTTTGCCTTGCTTCATCTTGGCCATTTCTATTGTTATTTTTTTGTTTAGTCATACTCCTATTATAATCACGCGTATTCTCTTTTTCGCCAAGATCTTGTGCCATGATATTCTTTATATTTTTTTCAATGCCTTTTTCGTCAAGTTTTCTGCCATGATTTTTAAAGTCGTTTCTATTGTTGTTTCTATTATCAAAATTTCTTCTATTTTGGTTGTTTTGATTATTTGGATTTTTATATCCATTATTTCTGTCATTTCTTTGATCTGAATTTCTATTAAATCTATTGTCCCCAAAATTTTTTCTATTATTATCAAATTTAGGTTTGTTTGTAAATGCATGATTTTCTATATTCTTCCTGTCAGCTTGTTCTGTCTTTGCATGTGCTTCTTGATTATTTACATTATTTGTTTCTACTTTTACTTGCTCTTTACTTTCTTGCTCTGATTCTTTTTTTACTACTTCTTGTTGTTTTATATCTTGATTTTCTTCCTTGTTTTTATCATTTTCTTTAATTTTAGCTTCTTCTTTTTTTGGTTTAGTTGGAAATCCAAATAATTCACTTGCCGTCATTGGCTTTGTTGGCTTATTTCTATAAACTATATTATATTCTTGATTTTTGTTTCTTTGTACAAAACCAACATCTTTTCTCATATCTGAATGCATTTTTGCTTTCTTTTCTTCTTCTCTTTTTGCAATTTCTTCATCAGAAATTATAACCTCGCGTCTAATTATAACCGGTGAACTGTTTTGTTTATCAGCTTTCTTTTCTTCTTGCTTTTCTTTGCCAGGTTTTGTGTTTTTTGTTTTATTTAATTCCTTTTCTATTTTATTTGCTGCATCTTGATCTATGGTACTTAAATGGCTCTTAATTTCTATACCTAGTTTAGATGCCATTTCCATAATTTCTTTACTTGATTTGTTTAATTTTTTTGCTAATTCATGTATTTTTATTTTTTCCATAGCAAATTACCCCCGATTACATTTTTTAAGTATTCCATCTGAAAAGTTTTTATCCGTTATACCAATTACTGCTCTATTTCTTTTCCCTATAATATGGCTTAGTTTTTCCATTGTACTTAATTCTATTATATTAATTCCATTATTAGTACAAACATATTTTATATTTTCCTTGCTTTTTTCGGATGTATCACAAGCCACAATAACAAGTTTTGTTTTATGTTTTTCTACACTCTCTACTACTGCATCCATTCCAGATACTATTTTCCCGAGACTTTGATGCTAAGCCGAGCATTCCTAGAACATTTTCATTGTCTGCCAAATATCACACCTCTGATTTCTTCATATTTATCATTTTGAATATTTGTTTTTAATGCCATTTTTAATTTGTTTTTTTTAGAAACTTTATCAAAGCAATCTTCGTTATAACAGATATACGCTCCTCGTCCGCTTTCTCTTTGGTTAAAATCGACTTTTATTTCACCGTTTATTGGTTTTTGCAATTCTTACTAAATTTTGCTTTAAATTTTTTTCTTTACATCCTATGCATGTTCTTATTTCTTTTTTATTCTTCATTATCTTCCTCTGTATCAATATCGACTTCTACTTCACTTTCATCTGATGCTTCTTCTGTTTCTTCTGCTTCTTCTTGCATATTTGCAAGCATTTCTCTAAACTGTGTTTCTGATTTTATATCTATCTTCCAACCTGTAAGTCTTGCTGCAAGTCTTGCATTTTGTCCAGCTTTTCCAATTGCTAGTGATAGTTGATCATCTGGAACTATAACTCTTGCTGATGTTTCTTCTTCATTTACATCTACTGCCATTACTTTTGCTGGAAGAAGTGCAGAAGAAATAAATATGCTTGGATCTTCATTCCATTCTATAACATCTATCTTTTCGCCATTTAATTCATTAATTATATTTTGTATTCTAACACCTTTTTGTCCAACACATGAACCAACTGGGTCAATATTCTCATTTTGTGCATGTACTGCAACCTTACATCTATTTCCTGGATCTCTTGATACACTCTTTACTTCAATTAATCCTTCATATATCTCTGGTATTTCGAATTCAAATAATTTCTTTACAAAATCTCCTGCTGTTCTTGAAACGATAACCTGTGGAGCTCCTTTATTTCCCCTTACAACATCTATAACATATGCTTTAACTTTATCATTTACTTTATACTTTTCTGTAGGTATTTGTTCTTTAGTAGGCATAATTCCTTCTAGCTTTCCTAAATCCAAAATTACAACTCCTGTATCAGCTTTTTGTACTATTCCTGATACAATTTCTCCCTTTCTTTCATTAAACTCACCAAAAACTATATCTCTTTCTGCTTCTCTTAATTTTTGGATTATAACTTGCTTTGCGGTTTGAGCTGCAATTCTACCAAAATTTCTAGGATTAATCTCCACATCAACAGTATCTCCTATATTTAGCTGTTTATTTATTTTTGATGCATCTTCTTTTGATATTTGTGTAACTGGATTTTCAACTGTATCAACAATTTCTTTTACAGAAAAGATATGTGTTTCTCCTGTTACTCTATCTATTATAACTTTTGCATTATCACTGTCTTTGTAATTATTTTTGTATGCTGTCATAAGAGCACTTTCGATTTGTTCCATTAAGTATTCCTTTTTTATTCCTCTTTCCTTTTCTAATGCATCTAAAGCTAATTCTAATTCCTTGTTATCAATCGCTTTCATTTTTCCTTTTTCCACCTTTCTTACCAATTAAATTTAGTTTTAATTTGTGCAATATTTTGTCTTTGTATATTTTTCTCTTCTGATTCTGTCTTTATATATATGCTTTCTTTGTCATAATTTATGAGCTCGCCGTACTAGACTTTTTTGCTTATCTAGTGGCTTAAATAACTTTATTTCAACTTCTTTACCGAATATTCTGCAATAAGTGTTCGTCTTTTCTTAAAACTCTTTCTATTCCTGGAGAAGATACTTCTAAAAAATATTCTGTTTTTATATAATCTTCTTTATCTAGCATATCATTTATACTATTTGTAACCTTCTCGCAATCTTCAAGATTTATTCCTTTTTCATTGTCGATAAATATTCGTAAGAAGTAATCTTTGCCTTCTTTTACATATTCTACATCATATAGACTATAGCCAAGTTCTTCTACCACAGGCTTTATAAGTTTTTCTACCTTCTCTTCAATATTTGCCATTTTTGCACCTTTCCTTATACACATAAAGAGTGGAATTTGCTTCCACTCTTCTAGTCTCATATTTTGCTTTTATATTTTACATCATTTTTCCATTGTTGTCAAGGGTTTTATGCGATTTTATTGAAATTTTTATAAACGTCAAGTGAAAAATTAAATGCAATTCTGTAGAAATTTTATGTTAGCGTGCATGAAGATAGCTAAGTTCTACTACTTCACCGCAATCTTCCGTATAGCAGAAATCCACTCTCCCTTATGATATTTCTGAATAAGCAAATCTGCAATGTCGTCATATGCTTTCACATAGATTATATTTTTCTCTTTTCTAAAGTTTTCCCATGTGCATACTTTGAATTTCACAATTGAATTATGCTTTTTGCTATTATATATAAAGTCAAACCTTATGTCTGATATTATTTCTC
>CANQXL010000032.1 GCA_947627705.1 uncultured Clostridia bacterium | reverse complement strand
TACAAATGATTAAATGGTTAATTGACTATTCATATAGAAAAAAACATTAAATAGAACTGATTAGGAATTGCGACATAATTTTGTCGTAATTCCATTTATAATAGAAAATACAGTTTATAAGCTGATTGGAGGCTTTATTTAAAGTTACCGCCCCGACCAGTTAAAAAACTCTGTAAGTGCTTAAAATAAAGCAATACAGAGTTTTTATTTTGTAAAAGTAATGCAATTATAAAATATTGAATAATTTTTATATAGATATTGAAGATTTAAGAATTTTAGCTTACAATATAGAAAAATTAAATAATACTCTGAAAAATACATAAATTATATTTTCAGAGTATATAATATTAACGATATTTACATATATAAGTTGTATTATCTACCTTTATTTGTATTTCAACAGGTGTGTCTTTTTCGTCAGCAATATTTTTAGGCATTTCGGCTAAATAGTAAATCTTTTGTGATGTTAAAGGTTTAATTTTTGTCAAACTTGTATATGTAAAACCTAGCGTATCGTCTGGTATTGTAGAAAAGCTAGAATAAGTATAATCGCCATTATATTTAACTGTTACATTTGCAACGGAAGAAGCGTCTAAATCTATTGTAGATATATTTTTACAATCTAAAACTAAATATAAATATGTATTGCTAGAATCTTTTACTTGATAATATTCGTAAAACATATCTTTTTTTGGTGGCTCTACTTTTTGGCTAAAATTAGCACTTTCAATTTTTACTTCTACATCTTTTCCTGTTATTGTTTCTCCCATTCCTATTGTCTTTGTTTCGTTACTTTTTGTACTACTAGAATTACTTACCCCAGTTGCGTCGTCTATTGCGTCGTCTACATCTTTCAATGCTTTCCCAACTGCAAAATACATATTATAGACAATTACAACTGATATAATTCCTAAAACAAAACCTGCTATTGCTTTTCCTCTTTCTGCATTTTTGATTATTCCTATAAGTCCAAATATAATACTTAGTACTCCTAATATTATTGAAATATAATTCAATATAGGAATAAAACACATACAAATAGAAATAATACCTAGTACCATTGAGGCTGTACTTAATCCTTTTTTTTGAACATTTACATTGACTTCTTTTTCTTCCATAAATAAAAAACTCCTTTCTTTTTTAATAAATAAAGTATACCATAAAGTATTTTAAAATGCAATACTTTTGCTATGCATACAATATATATTATTATACATATAATTGTATTGTGAGGTGTTTTATATGAAAAAATTTAAAATTCCATCTATTCCACCAACTACTAATAAATGTATTAGATTTCCAAACGATGTTATAGAAAACGTAGAAAAAGCAATTGAAGGAAAAAACTGTACTTTTACTGCTTTTGTTGTAGAAGCAGTAAAAGTAGCATTAGAAAATTTAGAAGAAAAAAAAATAATTTAAAAATTTATTAATATAAAATACAATATTTAAAAAATTTTATAAGATTACAAAAAAAAGAAACTAGCATTAAGTCGCTAATCTCTTTATTAATTATTCTTTTTTATTCATTACTATTCACTCTTTTTCCTATAATCTTCCAATAACCTTTTAGCTTTTTCAATTTCTCTTGCTGGTGTTTTTTGTGTTTTTTTTTAATAAACTGACTTAATAATATAAATTTATTATTATTTTTAAATCTTAACTGCTGTATATAGTTATTTACTTCACTTGTTCCGTTTTTATCTGTATAAAAGATTAAATGTAGCAGTTGTTCCTGCTCTTCTTGCTGATACCACTGTCGCTGCTGGCTTTAGCCTAAATATATCTAGAATTGTAATTTAATTAACAAATATCTTATTGAAGGTACTTTTTATAAATTCATTATCATTCATTTTATTTTCTAAATATTTATTAAAGTTGTTTTTATTTATTCCATTGCTTATTATATCATTATAATTCGGATATAAATTTTGGACTTGTTTTCTATTTATTTTATATGAATTACTACTAAAATTAAATGTAATTTCTTGAACATTATCAATTAAAGAAAATATAGATACTGCATTATATAATAAGCATTTTTCTAAGTATTGATTTTCATTTATATACCAATCTGTAATTTGATAGTCAATAGTTAATCCTAAATTTTCTGAATCTATTTCAAACACATATCCATATTCTGAAAGAGGCAAGCTATCTATTAAATGGCTATCATTACTATTATTTCCTATATATTGATTTTTGAATTTTATAATATTGTCAATTCCTGCTTTCTCCCTGTTAAATGGAGTTATAGGTACGGTTTCTTCTGTATAAGATTTTTTTGTATCAACTATATAATATTCATTTTTTGTGTTTCTATTTATTCTATAAACATTACAAAGTGGTGCTTTATAAATAATCATATCATCTGTTGTTGTTATTAAGTAAGAAAATCTTGGTGCTACATTATTTAATTTTACATTTGCATAGTCTATCTCTAACAATATTATTAGTCCTCGCAAAATATCCCAAATTAAGAAATAATCTCTTTATATGTGATTTTTTCTTGTTAAGTTTAGAAAAACCTATTAAAGATATAATTAGTCCAAATATAGAATAAATTGAACCCCAACTACTTTCTGATGGAAATATAGTAAATGCAGTAAAAATAAGTCCAATTCCAAACATCATTAGAATTTCTGCAATTATTTTATTTTTTTCATACACTTTTTTATTTGTATAATCTATTGTACTGATTATATTTTCTTCTAACTTTTCTTGATAGTGTTCCTTATCTACTTTTTCTCCACTAATCAAATCATTTAATGTTACACCTAATTCTTCACTTAATGGTTTAAGTAAAGAAATATCTGGCATATAATTTCCATTTTCCCATCTTGAAATTGTTTTTGATGTTACTCCTATCTTTTCTGCTAGGTTTTCTTGTGTTAATTTCTTTTCTTTCCTTTTTTCAGCTATAAATTTTCCTATTTTCACAATATCCATAATTTTTTCTCCTTTCATTTTAAGGATAACAAAAAAGCAAAAAAATTAACACCCCACAAATAGCGAATTATTATTTTTTATTTGTAATTGTATATGAATAACTTTTTTCAATTAAATTCATTATATTTTCATCTGATATAGTATTATTTAGTATAATTGTAATTCAATTTTTCTTATTCATATGATATGCTGGATAAAATCCATCTTGTTTAAGTAAACATTCTATCTCATTTTGATCTAGTTTTATATTAATTATTTCAATTTCGCCATTTGAATTTTTATCTAATTTACTTTTATCAATATTCATTATTATTCCATACCATTTTTTACTATCTCTATTTCTAAAAGTAGCATAGCCAGGAAACTTTTCCCATTCAAATTCTGGATCATCTCCATATTTTTCCTTTATTGCTTTTGTTATTCTATTTGATTGCTCATATATAAAAGCTTCTCTCATAAAACAATTGCTTCTTATATCTTTTAATACATTTTCAAATTCATTTCTAATTTGTCCTACAAAAGAGCCTGTACTACCTTCTACACGAAAATTAGTATATTCATCTCCAAAGGATAAATCATAAATTTTACCTTTAACATTTCCTGCACTATCTATTTCAATATCTACTCTAAAAGTATCATTCATAATATTTTTTGAATATTTGTATAAAGACTTTTCTTTTTTAAATCCATATTTAGATATTTTGTTAAGATCAATTTTTGTTTTTCTAAATAATTCTTCTTCAATAGTCATTTCTGTTCTCCCATACAACTTACTATATATCTTATTAAAGTATATCAAAAATGCATGTGTTTGTAAACAAACTTACATTCTATATTTATCTAAATCAACTTTATAATCTCTAACAACTATTCCTTCTCTTTCCAGCTTTTCTTTTTGTTTCTCTATTCCGCCAAAAGCAAAATGTCTTGATAAATTTCCTTTGCTATCTACCACTTTATAACAAGGATATTTATATTCATCTGGATTATTATGAAGAATATTTCCAACAACTCTTGCAAGTTTCTTATTCCCTAGATATTCTGCTATTTGACCATAAGTTACTACTTTCCCTTTGGGGATTGTTTTTAAAAATTCATATACTTTTTCCTTCATTATTTTCTCCATAGAAATTTTATTATTTTTTATTTATACTATTTTTATCAGTCCATTTTACTGTTGGATATTTTTTATTTATTTCTTCAAATTTAGGGCATTTTTCTGTATGATCATTTATTATTCCACAAGCTTGTAAATAAGAGTAAATTATAATCTCACCAATAAACTTGAATCCTTTTTTCTTCAAATCTTTACTAATCATTTGTGATAATTCATTACTTACAGGAATTTTTCCTTCTTTATGTCCTTCATAAATTATCGTTTTATTATCTGAATAATTCCATAAATAATTACAAAAGCTGCCGTATTCTTCTCTCACTTTTTGATAACATTTAGCATTATTTATTATTGCTTTGATTTTAGGAAGAGAATGTAACATACCTTCCGTATTTAAAATTCTTTTGACATCTTTATCACTATATTTAGCAATTTTGTCATAATTAAAATTATCAAAACATTCTTTAATTATTTCTCTTTTCTTTAATATTGTACTAAAACTTAATCCACATTGTAGGCATTCATAAGTTAAATATTCAAACAATTTATAATCATCATGAACAGGAATCCCCCATTCATTATCATGATATTCTTTACTTATTTCATTCACATTTGCCCAATTGCAACGCTCCATATATTTCTCCTTGTATAATATATTTAGGTTTTAAAAATTTTATTGTTGTGGAATCTTTAATCATATTTTTATTATTTTGATTAATTTTCAGTTATTGTCCAATTATGCCCATTGTCTACACTTACAAATTTATAGTAATTTCCATCTGTACTTCCTACTTCTTTTGGTGCAAATAATTCTATTGTTAATTTTTCATTAGATAAAATAGGTAAATCTTGAATGTAAAATGCATTATCTTTTATATCTTCAGAGAAAACAAAATTTGCTTCTTTGAAGCTTTCTCCACCATCTACTGTAACTAAAAGTGAATTATTTTCTTGACCTAATATAAATAGATTATTGTTATTTATAAATCCCACTCTTTCATCAATGAATACTACTTGCGCTTCATTATTTACTACTATATATGCATCATTACTTTTAATTTGATTTTTCCACGTTTCTCCACCATTTGTTGTTTTTTGAATCTCAATTCCCATTTTTCCACCTGATGAGTTACCAACTTTTCCTACTCTTATGATTATATTATCGTTTATTATCTTTTCATATAAAAGATTTTCTTCTGAAATTTTCTTGAATTGTTTAATATTTTTGCTATCTTCATATTCCGTCATGCCACTATAATTATCATTTGATATTGTATTTTCTCTATCATATGTTCCTTCTTCTAATTTTTCTTTTTCCCTTTGTATTGGATCGTATACTCCATCATAAAATTTGGAATCTTTTACTTCATTTCCCATTATGAAGAAATTGATATATTCATAATAATCTACTTGTGTATCCATCCACATAGGATTTACACTAGCAACATACTTTGTATCTTCTCTTTTAACTACATGTTCATAGTTTGGAATTATATTGTCAGTATAACTGTCTACTAATAATAACATTAAAAGAATCATTAACAATGTGTATCTCCAAAATATAATTCCAAATAAAATTAATATAGCAATAGTTATGCCAGAATATATAAAAAATTTCTTTTCATGTTTTTTTATTTTTGAATATAATATCTGTAATATTTTTATAAAGATTCCAATTAAAAATATTGAAACAATCGTTACATATACCCATTTTCTAAATTTTATATGTACTAATTTAAGCAAAAAATGTAAAACAGTAAATACTATTAATAAAATAATTGAAAATAAACCGATATGTTTATTAAATTTTTTCATAATATTTTTTACTTTTTCCATTGCACTCTCCTTAAAATCATTTATCTTGTTTTTAAGATTTTTGATATTGAAATTATATCCTTTTTTTGTTTATCAGTCAAATATTGATTATATAATTTTATTATATTAAAGAATAGCAGAAATGATTTATTTTAAGAATCTGCGTAAGCGATTAACCGGAGCGAAGCGAAGGGCGAATGGAGCAGTCTACATATAATTTAAATTTGAAGACTGCGACAGCAAAGATTCTTAAAATAAATCATTTCTGCTATTCTAATTAAAAAAGTATTATATATTACTTTAGCTTTTATCTTTATTTTACTTTTATTGTATTTATAATTTTAATATGATACGATAGAAGTAATTTTTATTGTAAAAAATTTAGGGGGAATGTATGACTAATGTAGAAAGAGTAAAGCATTTGGGGAGAAAATACCATAATTTGAAATCCGAGCTTAATGATGTTAAATCTTTTTATCATAATGAAAATCCAATAAATATCGCTTCTAATGAACTATGTATAGGTCTTCATGCTAATCTTTATGATGAATTAATTACTAACTCATATATCTCGATGTCAGATATTGAAAATTTATTTCTTGATTTTAAGAATTGCAAAGACCCAAGTCCACAAATTATGCTTAAGTTTAAAGGTTTAAAAGACAGTGTTTTAATTGTAGAAATTGACGATTTAAATGACGAAATATTGCCAATTGATGCAACAGACAGAATGAAATTATATACTGTAAAATTTTCTAGAAAATATAATGTTTTAGGTTTAGCTATGTCAATTGATAAAAATACTAATTGCGAAATAACTAATGCTATATATCAAAAAAATAATGCAACTAATTATAACCAATTATATTTATCTAAAACAGTATTAACTGTAGGTGAATATACGGATATAATGAGTAACTTATAATATTTGCTATATAGCATTTTTTTATTTT
This sequence comes from uncultured Clostridia bacterium, assembly GCA_947627705.1. GTDB lineage: Bacteria > Bacillota > Clostridia > TANB77 > CAG-508 > JAAWPK01. Next base: position 7,386 of record CANQXL010000032.1, on the reverse strand, counting down.
AAATCTTTTATTGCAGGTCCATATATTTGATTACCTTTATAATCAAATCTTGATCCATGACATGGACAATCCCATGTTTTGTTTAAGTTATTCCATGATAGTTCACATCCTAAATGTGTACAAACTGGTTTTATTTTATATATCTTTTCTTCACTTTCCTTATATACTCCTATTTTTTCATTTTCAAATTCAATTATTTTACCTTCTCCTATTTTAACGTCTTTTAGTTTTTCTTCTGGTATTTTTAATTTATTTATTATTAATGAATTTGTTGTTTCTTTTATCATTTCTCCAAGTTCCCATCTGTTTTTTATGGGTTTTAATCTTGTTGCTGTAAATACATCTTCGTATTTATTCGTTTTTCCTAATATTTTATCTGTAATTATTCTTGCTGCAATATTTGACGTTGTCATTCCCCATTTTTTGTATCCTGTTCCAATGTATATATTTTTCATTATTTTTGAGAACTCACCTATATATGGGATTTTATCAAGTGTTATACTGTCTTGTGTATTCCATTTATATAACATTTTTGCATCTTTATACATGTTTTTTGCAACATCTTCTAACATTTTGTATGCTTCGTCTAAATTTATTTTTGCTCCTACTCTATTATCCATTCCAGCAACTATTAAGAGTTCTTTTTCTCCATCTTTTGCGGTTCTTAAAGAAATTCTTGGTTCTTCAACATTTATATACATTCCTTGAAATAATTTTTGGTTTGTTTCTACTGCAATAACATAAGATGTTTCTTGATACATTTTTAAGAAATAAAATCCTGGCACATTTATTATTGGATAATTAGTTGCAACTACTACATATTCAGAAAGTACATACCCTTTGTCTGTATATACTCTGTATCCATTTATATCTTTTTTTATTCCCTGCACTGTACTATTTTGATATATTTCTCCGCCATTTTCTAGGATTTTCTTTACTAAGATTTTTAAATATTTTCTAGGATTAAATTCTGCTTGATTTGGAAATTTTATCGCACCGCTTGATATTTTCTAAATTGGGCTCGATGCTTTCTACAAATTCAGCATCTCCGCCAATTGCTTTAACTGCTTTTACTTCTTTTTTTATCTTTTCTAATTCTCTTATATCCTGTGTAAAGACATATGCGTCTTGTCTTTTAAAATCACAGTCAATTTTTTCTTCTTCTATAATTTCTTCTATCTTTTGTATTGCTTCTTGATTAGCCATATAATATTTTTTTGCAAATGCTTTTCCTTGATTTTCTAATAAATAATTATAAAACAAACCATGTTGTGAAGTTATTTTAGCTGTAGTATTTCCTGTAGTTTTATCTGCAAGTTCGTCTCTTTCAACGATTACGACTTTTTTTCCTGCTTTACTTAAATAATACGCAGTACTTATGCCTGTAATTCCGCCTCCAATTACACATACATCTGCTTTACATTCTTTGTCTAATTCTTTCTTATCTTCTTGTAAATTTTTTTCTGTCTTTTTCCATAATGATTCCATTTTGAGCAAAACCCCCTTTTATTTTAGTTTTGCCCAATCTTGGAAATATATTCATATTTATATATTTACTACTTTACTTGGTTCTGTTCTACTTGCTATGTTTAACTCTAATTCTTTAATATCTACACCGTTTTTTTCTAATTCTTCTGTAACTGTTTTATACGCAAGTTCTGGAAAATTACTTTCTTTACTTAAATGGCCTAGCATTACATTTTCGAGTCCATATTCAACAAGCTTTGATATTGTTTGCCCTGCAATATTATTTGATAGATGCCCTTTGTTTCCTGCAATTCTAGATTTTAAATAATATGGATATGAGCAATATCTTAATACTTCTGGTTCATAATTTGATTCTAATAAAACAAATTTACTTTGTTTTAAATTTTCCATTACTTCATGTGTAACTTCTCCTAAATCAGTTGCTATGCTAATTTTTTGTTTATCACATTCTATACTAAATCCACATGGATCTATTGCATCATGAGATGTTGAAAATGGCATTATTTTTAATTCGCCTATTTCGAACTCTTCACCTATTTTAAAATAATTTTTCTCTTTTATCTCAACTACAGTTTTTTCATTTTCTATCCCATTCCAAGTACCTAAATTTGCATATACAGGTATATTATATTTTTTTGAAATGGTTCCAATACTTCTTATGTGATCTATATGTTCGTGTGTAACTATTATTGCGTTTATTTTTTTTATATCAACATCCCTGCTATCTAAAGCTTCTTCTACTTTTCTTGCACTAATTCCACTATCAATTAATATATTTGTTTCATGTCCTTGGACTAGCAGACTATTTCCAGTACTTCCACTGTATAAACTGCAAAATTTCAATTCGTTTACCTCAATTCTTTTTTCGTTTTTTATAAGTTTTATCTTAAATATGTTATTTTTGCATTGTTTTAATTTCTACTATTCTTCTACTCTTTTGATTTTTGCTCCTAATTTTATGAATTTTTCTTCTATATGTTCATATCCCCTATCTATGTGCTCTACGTTATATATTTGTGTTGTTCCTTCTGCAGCGATTCCAGCAATTACTAAGGCAGCTCCTGCTCTTAAATCTGTTGCGTATACTGGTGCTCCGATTAGCTTGTCAACACCTTCAAAAAATGCTACCTTTCCTTGTGCAGTTATCTTTGCTCCCATTCTGTTTAGTTCTTCAGCATACTGGAATCTGGAATCCCATATACTTTCGTTTACAACGCTTGTACCATTTGCAAGTGCCATTACGACACCCATTTGTGGTTGAAGATCTGTTGGGAATCCTGGATATGGAAGTGTTTTTATATTTATTTTGTTTGGTCTATTTTTACAAATTACTCTTATTGCTTCCCCTTCAATATCTTGTACTTCTGCACCCATTTCTATTATTTTAGCGGTCAATGATTCTAAGTGTTTTGTAATGCAATTTTTAACAAGTATATCTCCTCTTGTTGCAACTGCTGCAAGCATAAATGTGCCTGCTTCAATTTGATCTGGAACTACAGAATATGTTTCATTCTTCTTTAATTCTTTTACTCCTTGTATTCTTATTCTATCTGTTCCAGCACCCATTATATTAGCACCCATTTTGTTTAAAAAGTTTGCAAGATCAACTATGTGTGGCTCTTTTGCAGCATTTTCTATTGTTGTTGTTCCTTCTGCTAGGACTGCTGCAAGCATTGCATTAATTGTTGCTCCAACTGAAACAATATCCATATATATAGAAGTTCCTACTAGTTTTTTTGCTTTTACTTCTATTTTTCCTTGTTCCGCTTCCACCGTTGCACCTAGTAATTCAAATGCCTTTATATGTTGATCCATTGGTCTTGCTCCTAATTTACAACCGTCCGCGGCATTCCTACTACTGCTCTTTTACATCTTCCAAGTAATGCTCCTGTTAAATAATATGATGCTCTAAATTTACTTGTTAAATCAAGCGGAGCTTCTATGCTATTTATTTCTCTTGTGTCTATCTCTAATGTATTTTCTGCTATCTTTTTTATTTTTACTCCTATTGTTTCCAATATCTCACAATATGTTTTTATATCGCTTATATCTGGAATATTTTCTATAGTACTTACTCCATTGACTAAAATTGTTGCAGGAAGTATAGCTACTGCTGCATTTTTGGCTCCACTAACTGTAACTTCCCCTTTTAGTCTAGTTCTTCCGATTTATTACTATTTTTTCCAATGTTACTCCCCCATGTGCATATATTTTCCGTATTAATATACCATAAATATCAATTATTTACAAGATACTATGTTAATATTTTTGATATTCCCCATTTTGATAGACAAACCTATCTCCTTTTTTAGCTGTTTCATACAAATCTTTAGGAAATTCTATTTCTTCTATACCTTCTATACTTCCATTTTCTTTATTATTTAAATCATATAGCCATATTCTTCCTGAATATTTTTCGTTTACTTCATATATGTGTCCATCTATTCTTTTACTTTCTAAATACTGGTCTTGCTTTTTTATTTTTCCCTTAATCATATCATTTATTTGATTTTCAATAACACTAGTATCTTCCTTTTCTAAAATAAATTTTTCACCTTGTTTTCTTAAAACACTTCCTAAACATACGCCTTCAGGCAAGTCTTCTATTTTCTTTGTAATTACATTATTACTTTTACTTAACTCGCAAATACATAAATTGTATTCGTCTTTATTGTTAGTATTTATATCATATATATAGTACATCTCTCCCTTATCTTTGGTTTTTGAAGCATAATTTTGTAAGATATTTGTTCTTTCAAGTAACATTTCGTTTTTATATTTTGAAATTATTTTCTTATCATTTATTTCTAAATTATCTGAAAGTAAATTATTCCAAGTATTACTTTTATCAGAAATTTCGGAATTAGGCTTCAAATTTTTTTCTAAATAATCTGATAATTCTTTTATAAAATTTGGTACAAATTTATTCTCCTTTATATTGTTAAATAAATCGTTTACTAAATCTAGTTTCAATATGTAATCACTCCTTTTGTTTTTTATTTTTATAATGAAAATACTATCCGATTTATTGTATATTGCTTTCTCCTGTTTCATAGTCAATTAATACCCCTGGCTGAACATTATAACAATAGACATTAAATTTAATTCCTTTTCCTTTATCTTCAACTGACAAAGCTTCCATTTGAACTCCGCTTGCTAAAAGATTGTTTCCTTCATAAATAGGTGTTACTCTATATAAGACATGATTATTTTCATTTTCATTTATATACTTAGCTATTTCATTTTCAAATGGTAACATTCCTTCTGTATTTAAATACCTTGTGCCTGTTATCAAATTATTTTTATTTGCATTTTCTCCTGCAAGTTGCCATCCAATCAAATGACAACGGTTATATAAATATTTATCTTCTATTAAATCATCATATCTTTTCTGTACCCATCCTGTTGGCTTAATACTTCCTATTTCTCCCCTTTCTTCATCTTCTTTTGGCATAATCTCTTTGCAAATATTAGCTATTGCTACACCACATCTTCCTAAAACATCTAATTCACTATATTTTTCAAAGGCGTCTAAGGTTAATTCTTCTTCTGTAAAATATGGAACATTGCTGTTTATTTCGACATAAGGTTTTTCTGAATATTCAGGTATTGTAGATAAATCGAATACCGTATTTTGATTATTTAAATTATTATTTTCTACTTGTAAGCTATCTTGTGTAATATCTTGATTTATATATCCATAAATTGAAATACAAATTAATATAACTACTGCAAACATGTATTGCCAAATATTTAGTTTTTTATTTTTCCTTTTTCTTCCCATAAAAAAACCTCTTTTGTTTTTTCTTATTTTATCATTAAAATAGGATTTTCTCAATACGTATTTATAACATTGATTCACATTTTTTTTATTTTTTCATATTATTTATTTAAGAATAGTTATTACTTAGGGGGTTTTATGGAAACACTTAAACTTGGTTCTATTGGTGTCAATGTTGAACTTTTACAAAGTACACTTAAAAAAATTGGTTTTTATAATGGAGAAATTGATGGAATTTTTGGGAATTCTACATATAATGCTGTTATAAATTTTCAAAAAAATTTTGGTTTGATTCAAGATCGGAATTGTCCGGTTCTTCTACTTGGAATGCTTTATTTCCATATATGTATGGTTATACATCTTACGTAATAAAGCCAAATGATACGCTATATAATATCGCTATTCGATTTTCTACTAGTGTAAATAGAATTTTAGCCACAAATAGTGGAATTAATCCTAATAATTTAATACCACGGCTCAAGTATTATTGTACCTTTTGGATCTGTTATACAAACTAATATGAGTTATTCTTATAATATTCTTAAAATGAATCTTTCAAGTTTTTCTGTTATTTATCCATTCTTAGAAATAGGTTCAATTGGGAATTCTGTTATGGGAAAGGATATCCCATATATTAGACTTGGCACAGGTCAAAAGCAAGTTTTTTATAGTGCTGCTATTCATGCAAATGAGTGGATTACAAGTCCTGTAATTATGAAATTTGTTGAGAGATTTTGTCTTGCATATGTTAATGATGGATATATTTATGGGTATCGCGCAAGAAGCATTTTTAATTCTACATCTATTTATATTGTACCTATGTGTAATCCAGATGGTGTTGATTTGGTTACAAATGCAATTTCTCAAGAATCAAATTATTTTTTGAATGTGGAAAAGATAGCTAATAATTTTCCAGATATCCCATTTCCTTCTGGTTGGAAAGCAAATATTGAAGGTGTGGATTTAAATTTACAATTTCCTGCTAACTGGGAAATGGCAAAAGAAATAAAATATGAGCAAGGCTTTACAAAACCTGCCCCACGTGATTTTGTGGGTGAGACTCCACTTTCTGCACCTGAAGCAATTGCTCTATACAGATTTACTCTTGCTCATAATTTTAGATTAATTCTTGCATATCATACTCAAGGTAGAATCATTTATTGGAGATATTTAGATTTTCTTCCTCCTGCTTCTTATTACATTGGTGAACAATTTGCTATTTCTTCAGGATATACTTTAGAAGATACACCTTATGCATCTAGTTTTGCTGGATATAAAGATTGGTTTATACAAAATTATAATTTGCCTGGATATACAGTAGAAGTACGGTCTTCGGTCAAAATCCGCTTCCTATTTCTCAGTTTGATACAATTTATGCTGAAAATGAAGGAATATTTGTGCTTGGTGCTATTTTATCTCAGGAATAATTAAAGCCACTAGTTCATTTGTACTTTTCCAATTATACTATTAATATCTTCAATATTGTGACGTTTCATATATGATTCTACGCCTTCTATTGCTTTTATGCTAGTTTCTGGTTCAATAAAATTACCGCGTTCCAATTGAAACTGCAGTTGCACCTGCTAGCATAAATTCTATTACATCTTCGCCTGTTGTTATTCCACCGAAGTCCTAATACTGGTATCTTAACTGCTTTTGCAACTTGATATACCATTCTAACTGCAATTGGTTTTATTGCTGGACCAGATAATCCGCCCATATTATTTGCAAGTATTGGTCTTTGTTTTTCTATATCTATTTTCATTGCAAGTAATGTATTTATTAATGATACTCCATCTGCTCCAGCATCTTCTGCTCCTTTTGCTGGTTCTGTTATATCTGTTACATTTGGTGTTAATTTTACTATAAGTGGTTTGTCTAAAACTTTTCTAACTTCTGATGTTACTGTTTTTACGCCTTCATATGTAGTACCAAATGCCATACAACCTGCTTTAACATTAGGACAAGATAAATTTAGTTCTACTCCATCTATGTCTAATGTATTTAAAACTTTGGCAAGTTCAACATATTCTTCTATTGAACTTCCACATGCATTTACTATGATTTTCGTATCAAACTGTCTAAGCCAAGGTAAGTCCTTTTCCATAAAGTATTCT
>CANQXL010000031.1 GCA_947627705.1 uncultured Clostridia bacterium | reverse complement strand
TAGGCGAATGGCGTAGCCAACAAGGAACGAGTACAATTATTATTGTATTATTCGATTATTTAAACATAAGTACAAAAAAAGAACACATGAAAACTCATATGTCAAACTAACATACAAGTCCCATGCGTTCTGATTTTATCTATCTCTTTTTTATTAAATTTTCTAATACAATTTATGAAAGCCTGCAAAACAAAGATGCCTAAATTTTCGCATCTAAAAGTACTTCTCTCTCTCTCTCTCTCTCTCTCTACAGCTGTAAGGCTTTCACGTTTCATTTATATCTATTCTCCTTCTTCTTCTGTTTCTTACATTTATTATATATTATTTGTTTTTCTTTTGCAATACTTTTTTCCTTTTTTTATCTTGAAACTTTACACTGTTATTCTTTTTGGATGTATTTTTATTATATACATTCTCATCTCAAATATTAATGAAAATATTTCTAATTTTCAAATAAAAAATTCTAGTTAATATATTTTGATTAAATTTATTAAGCCACTTTTATCCCTGTATTTTTTACTTCTACCACAAAAGGAGTTTCATCATTTTCATAATCAGCAACTGTTATAATATGTGGCTCTATTCTTGAATCTATTTTTCTCCTTAATAAGGTCATTTTTACTTCTTCATCAAATGTATCTGTTTTTATATCATCTGTAATAACTGCTATATCTATATCACTATCTTCCTGCTCTGTTCCTTTTGCATAAGATCCAAATAATATTATTGCCACAACATTATAGTTTTCTTTTAAAATAGCAATATATTTATCTACTATATCGGCTATTTCTTTGTTTATTTTTCCTTTAACATTGTTTCTAACCATACTTTAACCTCCTCTATTTTCTTTATTTGTTCTTCCGTATATTCATCTGTACATTTGTTATAAAACTCTCTTTTGTAATCATCATATCTCGTATTTAAATTAAATTTGGTTATTTCAACTAAATCATTTGCTCTTTTTTCTGTTACTTCTAAATTCATCTTTTCAGCTAAATATAATAAATCATGTGCTTTTGGTGCATGTGGTGCTGAAATATTATTTTTAGCATATAAAGCTTTTAATAGTTTTTCAATTACCATTTGTCCCATAAATAAACACCATGTATTCTTTTTACCTGCCTTCATATACAGCATTGTATCATAATCTTCATTAGCACTTTCTATCCAATATTTCATTAAATCTAAGTTATTCATAACTTTCCTTTCTTTCAATGCATTTTTATTATACCGTTAAATTTAAAATTTTATCACTTCTTGCTTATAGTTTACCATAGTTTACTTAATTTTGAAAGAGTTATCTTAAATATTTGTTAATTTCAGCTATTCTAATTAAAAAAGTATTATACAGTAACTGCTTTCCCTTATTTAAATAGTAATACCATTTTTCTTTCTAAAATACTTCGAAAGCACAGAATATGTCAAAAAGCCACTTGCATTTAACAATTTTGCCTTTTTACACTTAGCAAATGCATTATACATATCTTCACTATTCTTTTTTAAATACTTAAAAAGCTCCTGTACTTCCCTTTTTCTCTCTTTATTTGGTTCAAAAGACATAATTATATCTAAATGAGAAATAGCCATAATTGATATCCTTTTTACCATATAATTTAAAACATTTTCGTGTAAATCATACTTTTTCTTAACATCTTCATAATAATTTATAAGTCTTTTTAAAACCTGTTCGTGCATTGCAATATTTTTTTGTTTACTTGGCATACTTACACTTTGTGTTTGAAGTGAAACCCTATACATATATATGTTTAAATCTAAATATGCTATCTTTTTTATATATGGAAATGGCAAAAGAAGGTACTCTACATCTGTGTAAAATCCATTATCCAAAACTATATTATTATTCTTCAATATATCTGTTTTATATGTTACATTGTGCATTTCAAACTCTACATCTTTAGAGTTTTCGCCAAAGTCTAATACTTTATATCTCTCTTTATTTTCGACTTTTACTTTAGTCTGTTCCCCTGTTTCATTATCAACTAAAGTATAGTCTGTTATTACAATATCCGCATCATTATTTTTCAAAAACTCAATGTACTCTTTTAAATTTTCTGTTTCTACCCAATCGTCTCCATCTACCATTCTAAAATATTTACCGGCTTGCATGGTTTATACCACTATTTACTGTAGATCCAGGGCCTGCATTTTTTTGTTTAATTAACTTTACAACCCCTGGATACTTTGTCTCATATTCAGAAACAATGTTAGGTGTTTCGTCTTTTGAGCCATCATCTGTTACAAGTACTTCTATATCTTCTCTTACTTCTGAATTTACAAAAGAATCTAAATTTGTTCTTATAAACTCCTGAACATTATATGCTGCAACTGAAACACTTAATATTTTTTCCATATATCATTTATGTTAGTTTTTTTGTCTAACATATCCTCCTTTTTAGCTTTATTCACACATTTTTAACATTGCATTCTTTAGTTCTTCAAGTTCTTTATCCGCTTCTTCCATTGTCTTCTTATTAACACCCATATAGAATTTTATTTTTGGTTCTGTTCCTGAAGGTCTAACACAGCACCATGCATCGTCTTCTAAATCATAGTATAAAACATTTGATGTAGGTAAATCTGTCTTTCCTTCTTCGTTTGTAATTAAATTATGCGTTATTTTTCTCTGATAATCTCTTATTTCTTTTACTTTGAATTTTCCAACACTGCTACATGGATTATTTCTTAGTCTGTCCATTATCTCTTTTATCTTTTCTTGTCCTTCTATTCCTTTCAAGGTAATAGTTGCAAGTGTTTCCCTGTAATATCCATATTTTTCGTAGATGTTAATCATTTGCTCCCATAATGTAAGCCCTTGTGCCTTATAGAATGCTGCAGCTTCACATAAAAGTAAACATGCAACAACAGAGTCCTTATCCCTTGCATGTGTTCCAGCAAGGCATCCATAACTCTCTTCAAATCCAAATAGATATTCATATGATTTGTCTTGTTCAAAGAATTTTATTTGCTCTCCAATATACTTAAATCCTGTTAATGTTTCTATTTCTTTTATTCCATATTCTTTAGCTATTGCTTTTGTTAAATTAGAAGAAACTATTGTTGTAACTATTGCTCCATTTGCTGGTATTAAATTTCTCTTCTTTTTCTCTGATAAAATATATTCTGCAATTAGAAGTGCTGACATGTTTCCTGTAAATGAAACATATTCATTTGTCTTAGGATCTTTTGCATAAACTCCAAGTCTATCTGCATCAGGATCAGTTGCAAGAACTATATCTGCATTCTTTTCTTTTGCAAGTTTTAATGCAAGTTCAAATGCCTTTGGATCTTCTGGGTTTGGATAACCAACTGTTGGGAAGTTTCCATCTGGCATTTCTTGTTCTGGTACAACAAATACATTTTTAAATCCAAGTTCTGAAAGTACTCTTCTAACTGGTTTATTACCTGTTCCATGAAGTGGTGTATAAACAATTGTAATGTCATCTGCCATTTTCTTTACTATATCCATGTTTAAAGATTGCTTCTTTACTTCTTCAATATATCTTGCATCTATTTCTTCTCCAATTACATTATACAATCCTTGTTCTTCTGCATCAGATAATTTCATTCTCTTTATTTCTTTATAATCCTTAACATTTGCAACTTCATCAATTATTTCTTTATCTCTTGGTGAAGTAACTTGTGCTCCATCTTCCCAGTATACTTTATATCCATTATATTCTGGCGGATTGTGACTCGCTGTTATTACTATTCCAGCTGTGCAGCCAAGTTCTCTTAATGCAAATGATAATTCAGGAGTTGGTCTTAATGATTCAAATCTATATGTCTTTATTCCATTTGCATTTAATATTAATGCTGCATCTCTACTGAATTCTTCTGACATATGTCTAGAATCATATGCAATTGCAACGCCTTTTGCTTCACTATGTTGTTTCTTTATATAGTTTGCAAGTCCTTGTGTTGCTTTTCCTACTGTGTATATATTCATTCTATTTGTTCCTGCACCTATTATCCCGTCTTAACCCACCTGTACCAAATTCTAGGTCTTTATAAAATCTCTCTTTAATTTCTCCATCATTTCCTTTTATTGCCTTTAATTCATTTTTTGTGTTTTTGTCAAACACATCATTTGTGCACCATTCTTCGTATTTTTCTAAATAATCCATATTAACAATCTTCCTTTCTTTTTATAATTTTATTAAAAATAACTATATTAGTCAATTATTAAACAATTTCAATTAACAACTATAAATAATGCCTTTTATTTAACTTTTAAAACATCTGATGAATTATCACTAACATAAACATCAATATATTTTGTTCCTATATCTACCTTTTTTGCTCCTGTAATTTCTCCTTGATAATCATGTGTTACAATTACTGCAACCTTTTTATTCGTTGTATCTTCTTCTATTCCATTATTGTTTTCTATCTTTTTATAATCACAAGTTAAAATTCCAAAGAAATAATATGTGGGTAAATAATATGCATATACTTTATCATAATCCATTTTCAAAAAATTTGCAAGTTTAACATAGTCTTGTTTTAATAGATTTTCGTGAAGTATACCATTCGTCATAAAAGGCGGTATTATTAAGTTAAATGGCAATATACAAAGCATACATGTTATAAAAAATTTAATGAATTTTTCTTTATGGCCATTTAATACACAATATATTACAAATATACTTACTATTCCGCACTGCAATAACTCCCACATACTTCAAATATGCATCTAAAAACTGTAATACTGTAAATACATATGCATCCATTAATGTCGTATTTCTATTAGCTCTTAAAAAGTAAAGTATAAGATAAATTGTTGATATAATCGTATAGGCGCAAATTACTTTCTTCCTTCTAAATTCTTTATCATTTATTTTCATAAACATTATAAGATATGGAATTGTAAATAAAGCTAAATATCTTACACAAATTTTATATGGATATGCCTTTCCACCTTCTTCTGGTATAAATACTATCATTGCAACTTCTATAAGTGTAAGTATAGCTGATAATGTCAAAATTAATAATAATTTTCTGTCTTTTTCTTCATAACTTTTGATATTTAATATTGGAACAAGGACTGGTAAAATTCCACTTGAAAATACCCAAAATACAATGTAACAAAAAATTCCATATAACATATAACCAATTTTTTCTAAATTAAGTGGAAAAATGCTACTAATTTGGCCTGTATAATGATTAGGTGATTCTTGAAAATTATTTACAGCTTTTACTAAAACTAATCCTGCTACAACAAAAATTATAAATATTAATCCTTGTATGACTATGTTTTTGATATTTTTATATTCTTTCTCTTTTATAGATATAATGAGTAAACCTAAAAAATAAGCAATTGAAAAAACTATTGTATATGATTTTGTAAAGAAAATAAGCGTAAGTAGTATGATAATCATAATATCATTTAATGTCGTTTTTTGCTTGTTCTCTTTAAATTTTCGATAAATAAAATATGTAATCCATAAAAATAATGGATAGCTCAAGTTCTCTTGTATCAAATACACTCCCGAAATCATTTCTGGAATTATAAGCGTAATTAATGCGATAAATAATCCTTTCTTTTTGTTTCCAGAAAATACATCTTTAGCAAGTAAATAGCTTGGGAAAACACAAGAAACCATAAGAGTTGTCCCTATCATTCGCATTATAAATGTAATATTTTCTGGGGAATAAAAGAAATAAGAAATCGACAAAATAACAGAATATAAAACACAATTATAACTAACAAGTCCATATTCTCTTGAAAAATTGTGTTCAAAGAAAAATGACCTTGCCATATTTACATATAATTCTTCGTCATTATGAAGATATATTGGGTTTGTCATAAAACTTGCAATTAGCCAATAAAAAACCAAACCTAATATAAACATTATGATTAAGCATTTTACTGAATTATTTTCAATTAAATTATTAAAACTTTCTTTCATCTTTTGCCATCCCTATTTTTTATATATCAACATCAATCATATTTTTTATATTTTGGATTCATATAATACTTCTATCGTTTCTTTTGCGCATTTATCCCATGTAAACTTTTTTACTTGCTCTAAGCCTTTCTCTATTCTTTCTTCTTTTTGTTCTTTAGTTAAATTAAATACTTCTTCTATCTTTTTAGCTAGTTCTTCATAATCTAGTACATTGTTATAATAAAATGCAGCATCTCCACCGACTTCTGGAAGTGAAGAATTATTGGCTGTTACAACCAATGTTTTATTTGCCATTGCTTCAAGTACAGGAAGGCCAAATCCTTCGTATAAAGATGGGTATACAAAACATTTTGCATTTTCATAAAAATATTCTTTTTCTTCTTTTGAAATATACCCTGGCATTATAATATCATTTTTGTATTTTGATTTTTCATATAAATCTAGTACAGTATTATACTTCCATCCAAGTCCACCTGCTATTACAAGCTTTAATGTATCATTCCCATTGTCCTTTAGATAATCAAAGGCTTTGATTAATGTTTCTATATTTTTTCTAGGTTCAATTGTGCTTAAGAAAAATAAATATGGAGTATTTTTTTCTAAAGAGAATTTTTCTTCTATTTCTTTCTTTTTCTCTTCTGTAAGAAGAATTCCTTCTGCAAAGTTTGTTCCGTTATATACAACTTTGATTTTATCTTCTTCTACATTAAAGAATTCCATAATATCATTTTTTGTTGCTTCTGAAATTGCAATTATCTTGTTAGCATTTTTTATGCTAGGTTTTAAAAATATCTTCTGCATTATAGTATTTGATATTGCCCCAACTGTTTTTAGCCTTTTAATTGCTAAATCATGTATTGTTAAAACATATTTTATATTTTTTGTTTTTTTAGTTTTTCTTGGCAAATAATGTTGAGTTCCCCAGTACACATCTATATTGTCTTTTATAATTTTTTTGTGTAATCCAAGTAAAAACAGTACTCTTCCAATTTTTCCTGTCTTCTTCTCTCTTACAATAAAATTATCATTTAGCTTAAAATCTATATCTAATTCTTTTGGAGTATATAGGAAGTATGTATTTTCTCTATCTATCTCATTTAATTTTTTTACAATTTGAGCAGTATATATTCCAATTCCTGTTTTATTCTTTGATAACGGCTTTGCATCAATTCCTATATTCATTTTACATTTTCCCTTCATCGCTAAATTTATAGCCAAGTACAATAATTATCCAATAATACATAAACACAAAGTCAGGTACACCAATAAATAACGCAATTGTTGTGCTTATTATGCTTATTATAAACATCATACTGCCTACTTCGTCTACCTTTCTATAATTTATAAGTTGTTTTAATACAACAAAAATCATGTATAAGAACGACAATATTCCGATTATTCCTGTATTTATCAAAATATTTGTAAATAAACTGAATGTTCTAAATGAACCAAGCCCAATTCCAACTATTGGTGAATATTTTATAAGTGAGAAGCCCGCCATTTCTCTTGCCATTCTTTCTTTTCCTGAACTTGATAATAATTTATTAATAGTCATTTGTTTTAATGTATCAATCATATTGCCATAGGCCGTATTATATTGCACCTCTGTATTTTGGTCTTTTTCTGTAGTTTCTATAGGTATTTGATCAATTGCTCCTGTTTTATATCCTATTTTTACAAACACTAAACAAAATACTGCGGCAATTCCTATTGATAAAACAGTAATAACAAACATTTTAATAAAGTTCTTTTTTCTGTCAGACATTTCTCCTGATTTTATAAATCCAAACAATATGTATAATCCATATAGGCCATATACTGTTACAAGTCCAACATATGTCGTGCTTGATGTTGTAAGTATTGCACACACTGTTGCAGAAAGTATAACAAGTATTGCAATAATATTTTTCTTTTCTTTTAATTTGCCTTTTATCTGCAAAAATGCACCAAGTGCAAAAGGCATGAAACATATTAAATTAATTGCAAACATCGATGGCTCAAGTGCTATTGAAGATATCCTTTTTATGTTATTATCTGCCTGCATATATGCCTGATGTGCAAACGGATTGTTGTTAAATAAAAATGCTGGATATGGCACTTTGAAATAAAAAGTTATAAATTGTAATAAGCCCCAAATTATCGCAAAGATTGTGCTTATTATAAATATTTTTAAAAGCTTTTCTACTTCTTCTTTTGTTTTTATTTTAAATGATAATACTATTGTCAAAACCAAAATAAATCCGACAATTATAGTTTGTTTTACATTTGAAAATCCGAATTTTAATATTCCAAGTTCCCCGTCTGGCAAAATATATTCTTCAGAAATTCCTGATATAAGTAAACAAATTTCACCAAATACTATAATAAATAAAAATACTAATAAAGCTAATGCAAGCTTATTTTTCTTAAACATATTTATGATTATTTCTTTATTAATCTTCGGTTTTTCTTTTACAAAATTTACAAATTGTCTTAAGAGCCATATTGCTCCGACAAATTCAAATGTTAAAACTGGCATTCCTATTGCATTTACGTGAAAAATTTCTGCTGCTGTAAATGTTGATAAAAATACTAATATATATAATAATAATTTTTCATTTTTAAAAAAAGCATATATTGATAATATCGCTGTTATAACTCCTAAAATTGTTATTCCCATTTGTTTTTCTCCTTTATCTTTTCTCTGCTGCAACTTTCTCAACAAATTCAATTATCTTTTTTCTAAATTCTGTTTCATCAAATTGCATTGCATGTTTTCTAATTTCTTCTTTATCAAATTTCATGTTTTCAAACTTTAAAATAGCATTTTTTAAATCTTCGACTGTTTGATTTTCGAAAAATACCCCCGTTTTTCCGGTCTATAACAGAGTCTAAAACTCCGCCTTTACCATAAGCAATAACTGGCCTTCCGAGATGCTTGCACTTCAACTGGTACAATTCCAAAATCTTCTTCTCCAGGGAATAAAAGTGCTTTACACTCTGCCATATGTTTCTTTACAACATCATCAGGCTGTCTACCTAAGAAAGTAATGTTCTTGTTTCCTTCAGCTATTTTCTCTAGATTTTCTTTTTCTGGGCCGTCTCCGATTACTACTAACTTTTTATTAAGTTCTTTGCATGCCTTTACTGCTAAATCAAATCTTTTATATTTTACAAGTCTTGATATGACTAGGAAGTAATCTCCATCATTTTCTGAGATGCCAAAATAATTACACCTTACTGGTGGATTTATTACTATAGCATCTCTTTTATAATATTTCATAATTCTTGTTTTTACTTCATTTGAATTAGCTATAAAATAATCTACTCTATTACTTGATGCTACATCCCATATTCTCATATAATGAGTCAATATCTTAATAAGTCTTCTCTTTAATTTTCCCATGCCTTCAATATAGTCGTCTCTCTTTTCCCACGCATAGCGCATAGGAGTATGGCAATAGCATATATGTATGCTATTAGGGCTAGTTAATACTCCCTTTGCACAAGAAGAACTACTACTTATTACAACATCATATTCATTTAAATCAAAATTTTCAAATGCAAGTGGCATAAGTGGAAAATATTTTTTATGATTTTTTTGTTTTTTATTCTTTTTCTGTAAAAAACTCGTGCGTACATCTATATTTTTTAATTCTTCGCTTAGATTATCTGGTGCATATAAAGTTGTATATATTGGAGCATCTTTAAAGCACTTCTTAAAATTAATTACAACTTGCTCTGCCCCACCCATATTGGTAAGCCAATCATGCACGATTGCAACTTTCATATATTGCATCCTTCCTTTCGAAATTCTTTTTAATTATTATACTCTTCTCTAAATCCATGAACTTTTTTGATACTATCTCTTTTTCCAATAACTAATAAGTCGTCTGCATCTATAACAAATACATCGTCTACATCCAAAAGCATTATTTTTTTGTCTCCTGCATAAACAATATTATTCTTAGAATTTCTAACATCAACATCTCCATTTAATATGTTCTGATTTTGATCTTTTTCGATGTATCTCTCTAATGAATTCCATGTTCCAATATCATCCCAGCCAAAATTGCCTGGAATTACATATATATTCTTTGATTTTTCCATTACTGCATAGTCTATTGAGATTTTCTCACATTCTGGATAAAGTCTGCATAATTCCTTTTCGTATGACTCGCAATTTATACTTGGAAGCTCTTTTAATACATTATACCCTTGATAATTATTTTTTAATTCATTTAGCATGTTATTTATATTAAAAATGAACATTCCAGCATTCCATAAATATTTACCTGAGTCTAAATATTCCTTTGCCGTTTCTAAATCTGGTTTTTCTACAAATTTTTCTACCTTTATTACTTTTTTATTATCTGATGTTTGTTCATTTTCATTATCAAATTTTTTTATATATCCGATATCCTGTTTCTGGTCTATTTGGAGTAATACCAATAGTTACGATTGCTTCTTTATTTTCATTTTCTACATAACTATGTGCAAGCCTTAAAACATCACAAAAGCCATCAGTATCTTTAATTGCATGATCTGATGGAAGTACTGCAAGCTCTGCATCATTATATATTTGTTTAATATATAATACAGAAAGTAATATGCAAGGTGCTGTATTTCTGCCTTCTGGTTCAACTATAATATTTCTTTCTGGAAGTGTTTTAAGATTTTCTTTTATTAGTTCTTTATATGAATTTGCTGTTACAACAAATATTCTTTCTTCTGGGATAATTTTAAGTAATCTTTCATATGTAAGTTGTATCATTGTTTTATCATCTATTAATTTCAAAAATTGCTTAGGCATTTTTTCTGTAGATTTAGGCCAGAATCTTGTCCCTTTTCCGCCTGCCATAATTAAAGCACAAAGCATAATGTTCCCTCCTAAAGTGCATAAATAAAAAATACACCAATATTATATAAAATTTCATGTAAAATATCAAGTATATTTACAATTTCTTCATAATATTTGGTGTATTTTTATTTATTCTTTAGAACTATACATTTTCATTAGCTTTGTCTTTTTTTCTTATATCAAATTGATATAGAACTATAATTCCAACTCCGCATAAGAATGTAGCGATTGATGCTACTACTCCTATATATGGTAATTTTCTAACTGCCCAAAGTATTGCAGAAACTGGAACAAGTAATAATAATTTTTTGAATTTATTATCATTAAAGTTAATTTTATTAGCTAAAAATTCGTTTATAGCAGTGGCAACAACAAATGCTTGGCACATAAGAACTACTGCATATACTAGAAGGACAAGTACTGAAAGTCCTGCTCCAATTCCTGTTATCATTAATAATAATGCAATTATTGGAACAAGTATTGTAAATCCAATACCAATTGCTAATCCAAGAAGTCCTCTTACAGACACATACTCTTTAGATTTTTCTATAAATTTAGGTGCTGTATATATTAATAACATATATAATACAACATTAAATATTATTGTGGAAATTGCAGAAAATATATAATCCATTACTGTATTTGATTTTTTTTCTTCTGGCTTATTCATTTCTGTATATGTTGTTTGCCCTTGTATTTCTGCATTTTCAAGCCCAATTATTTCTGAACTAGATGTATAATCTAAATTACCATAAATTGTAAGTTTTCCCTGTTCTTCAGGAACACTTATTTCATTTGCAGCTAAATATGCATCTCTTCCTATAATTCCATAAAGATACATATTTTCGGATGCTGCTCTTATATCTCTACTAATTATTGTATTTTCACCAATATTAATATCTCCTAGTGCTGCTACATATGCATCATATGTCATACCTTGTATATCAATATTATTTGCAAATGCAAATGTGTGCACAACAACATATGCTTCTTCTGCTATTTGTAAATCTCCTGATGCAAAAACAAATAATGAACCATTTATCATTCCTGTAATTTTTACGTTCTTTCCTACAATGAATACGTTTCCATCAACATTTTCTGACATAACATATTCGTCATCAGTACTTACCATGTAAAGGTCACCTTCGTGTGCTTCTATATCAGTATGTTCATGATCCTCTTCTCCTTCTTCAGGTAAAGCTTCTGCATCTGAAGCTTGTACTCCATTTTCTTCTACATTAGTTGCATAAACTCTTAAATTAAACATGCAAAGTACCATTAATAT
The DNA here is from genome assembly GCA_947627705.1 of uncultured Clostridia bacterium. Taxonomy (GTDB): domain Bacteria; phylum Bacillota; class Clostridia; order TANB77; family CAG-508; genus JAAWPK01. The sequence goes on along the minus strand of CANQXL010000031.1, from coordinate 2,204 downwards.
AGTTACTATTGCAATAATTAAATTTTTAAATTTTTTCATTTTATAAAACCTCCTAAAAATTATATTTTAATGTTTATACATATTACCTATGTCTTTTCTGTAATGCAAAGCCTTGTCAATATTACCTTCCATTGCATTATATACTCTTTTTTTAGCTTCATCCATTGATTTGTCCTTTGCAACTACAGCAAATAATCTTGAATTTCCAACACTTTCATAGGTATTTCCTTCTAAACATTTTGTACTTGAAAAATATATTTTAACATCATGACTTTCTATCTCTTCTTTGTCTAAAACAAACTTAATTGGCTCTTTAGAAGAAGATATTGCATAATTTGGTGTAACAACATATACTGTAAAAGTATTAATATTACTAAACTTGCAATTATTTTCATTTAAAGTTTGATTTTGTATATGTTCAAACAATTCTGCAAAAGGAGTTTCTATTGCATTTAATATATTTAGTGATTCTGGATCTCCAAATCTTGCATTAAACTCAATAAATTTAATCACATCATTACATTTAAAAAATCCGCCATATATTACGCCGTTAAATTCTAATCTATCTTTATTTACATATTCAATTGTTTCTTTCATAAGTTTAGCACATTTATCTATATCTTCTTGTGTTAAAAATGGAAGTAATCCGTTATCAAATCCAAGACAGCCCATTCCACCTGTTCCAGGTCCCTTGTCTTCATCAAATCTATATGGATAATCAAATGTTGTAGGAGTTATTACAAGATGTTTTCCATCTGTAAGACCTGTTACTGTAAATTCTCTACCTTCGACCTTATCCTGTATAATTACATTTCCTGCAGATTCTAGACATGATTTAGCATACTCGAATCCTTCGTTTTTCCCAATAAAATGTATTCCACCAACCTTGACGCCCTTTCCACCTGTTAAGCCTTCAGGTTTTACAACAAAGTTATCAGTTTCATATTCATCAATTACTTTTTTTAATGTTTCTAGGTCTGTTATATTTTGATTTTTTATTATCATTTCTGGAGCAAGCTTTGAAACAATATCTAGTGCATAACCTTTACTCCATTCAATTTTAGCTCCTTTTGAAGTTGGTCCAAAAGTTTTTAACCCTAATTTTCTTGCTAAATCTATTAATCCGTCTTGTAATAAATTATCACTGCTAATAATACAATTTTCAATCTTTTCATCTAGTATAAATTTTTTTACAAATTCTTTATTAAATGGATCTCCAATTAAATATTTTCCATTAGATTTTTCTACAAAATCTACAATAGATGGATTTGCATATGGCATAACAGAATATAAACTATAGTCTTTTGAAACATATTCAGCAATAACAGCTTCTCTTCCGCCATTACCAAGTAGCAAACATTTTTCCATTTTAAATTCTATTCCTTTCTAGATTATTTTTGATTTTTAACTTTTACTTTTAACGACTATTTTACTTTTAATCTGATTTCTATTTTCAATTTCTATTTTTTGCTAACTTTTCTTTTTTACGATTTCTCCAATATCAACTAAGCTCTTCTTATATTGCTTTATTATTTTTCTTCTTTCAATAAGTATTTTTACAAAATAATAAATTAAATAAAGTCCAATTGTTGAAAATATCAGTGTCCCAAATGTGTTATAATACATTGAATACAAATTAACAAGATATGTTGTAAAAACTGCAAGGACAAGTATTTCTACTCCATGTACCCATAAATTTGATTTGTCCTTTTTGTATGCAAGTTCAAACGTTATTATTGTACCTACAAGTAGCATAATCGAAAATACTTTTAAGTCAAATATATAATTTTCTGTTGGAATATTGGTCATACCTAGATTTAGTGCACCAAGATAGATTATAATTATAGCAACAAATAAGACATTTTCAAATATTTTTGAACTTATTTTTCCCTTTACTTCTTTAGGTAATTTTTTCTTTTCTTCAATTACTTTACTTAATTTTTCTATGTTTTCATTTTCGCTTATTTTGGTACTTTTTTTCTTCATGTGTTGTTCCTTTCTAAAAAAAGCACTTTTGCAAGTTAAGTCCACCTAAAAACATTAGGTGGACTTAAAAAATTACGCTCTTGGGTGTGCCTTTTTATATATATTTTGAATAGTTGCATCTTGAAATTGCATATATATTTGTGTTGATGAAATATCTGAGTGTCCAAGCATTGTTTGTATTGCTTTTAAATCTGCACCATTTTGTAATAAATGTGTTG
>CANQXL010000030.1 GCA_947627705.1 uncultured Clostridia bacterium | reverse complement strand
AAAATCCTTGATTTAATGGAATTTTCTCTTAAACTAGTAAATTCAGTTAAAAGTGGAATTTACTTTTGTACTTAACCCTTTTATTTCTACTGACCAATTGGAATTATTATATTTTCAACTTTTGGCGGAGAGTGTGGGATTCGAACCCACGGTAGGCTATTCACCTACACCAGTTTTCGAGACTAGCACCTTAAACCAGCTCAGACAACTCTCCTTATAGACTCTATAGAAATGTGTGTTTATCTAAATATTAGCTTTATTTAGAAAAAAATTTTATTAAATACTACTTGTTTAATAAAAAATTAGAGAGTACCTTTTTGTCTGTTTATCTTTATAATAACAGTTTAATTCAGGTCTCTCTTTACTTATTTGGCGCAGAGGGTGGGATTCGAACCCACGGTAGGCTATTCACCTACGCCAATTTTCAAGACTGGTGCCATAAACCAACTCGACCACCTCTGCACTTTGTGCGCTTGATTCAATCGCAACATTAATATATTAACACATTTTTATTAATATGTCAACAAAAATCTGAAAAATTTACTGCTCGTTTTATTGCCATTTCTTCTTCTTTTGTAATTTTATATTTTGATGTACCATTTTCGATAGGTTTTGCATATATATTTGACATTTCCCTTGAGTAAATTCCATTTAAAACTACCCCATCATTTTTTTCATTTAATAAGGCTAAAGTAAAACTTAAATCACTTCCGCTGTCTTTATATGCATTATATCTGTATATTCCAACTTTCTGTACACATAATTTAATATCATTATCTAATTTCACACAAAATTTTTCTAGTTCTTCATTTTTTGTGATTGCTTTATTTATTTTATCAATATGACTATTTAGTATTTCTTCTATATTAGATCCATTACCAAGCTTTTTTAAAAATTCTTTATAATTCTTTCTAATCCTACTTAATTCAAAAAGATTAATTAAATATAAAAATAATATTAATATACAAAAACCTGAAATAACTACTAAAAAAGTATCTGTTTTCATGAATTCTAATATACTATTCAATATTTACACTCCTTTTATTCTTTTATAAGCTCTAATAGCCTTTCTAAGTCTTCATTTGATTTATATTCAATAACTATTTTGCCTTTTTTTTGACCAGCTTGTAGTTTAACTTTCGTTCCAAAAAAGCTCTGGAAAGAATCTTCTATGTCTCTATATATTGCTTCATATCTTATGTCTTTCTTTTTCATTTTCTTTTTATGCTGAGCCTTTTCTTCCGCCTCTCTTACATTAGCACCTCTTTCAATAAGTCTTAAAGCCATCTCGTATTGTTTATCTCCGATTTTCAATTGCAAGTAATGCTCTACAATGTCCTTCTGTTAATTTACCCTCTTTTGCAAGTTCTAATACTCTTTCGTCCAAATTTAATATTCTAACTGTATTTGCAATTGCACTTCTGCTTTTTCCAAGTATTTCAGATACTTGTTGTTGCGTCAAAGAATACTCTTCCATTAAAGTTTTTATTCCAATTGCCTTTTCTACTGCATTCAAATCTTCTCTTTGAATATTTTCAATTAACGAAATTTCTCTATTTCTTCTTTCATCATCATCTCTTATAATAACAGAAATTTCTTTTAATCCTGCCTTTTTACATGCACGCCATCTTCTTTCTCCTGCTATAATTTGATAATACTCATCTTTTTTTGTTACGATAATTGGTTGTATCAATCCATATCTTTTAATTGATTCAGATAATTCTTCAATAGCTTCTTCATCAAAACGTTTTCTTGGTTGTTCTCTATTAGGTTCAATTTCATTTATTGGAAGTTGTAATATTTTTTCTCCTTCTTGAATTTCTTCATCTTTATTTATTTCTTCTGCTTTTTTTAATATATCTTTACTAAATAAGGCATCTAAACCTTTTCCTAAGCCTGTTTTTTTAGCCATTTATATTTCCTCCTTTTTATTATTTCATATGTTTTGCTTTTGCATTTTCTTCCGTCTTTTCATTTTGACTTAAGAATTCTTTTGCTAATTTTTCATAGCATTTTGCTCCTTTAGATTTAGAATCGTATACGGAAATAGGCATTCCATAGCTTGGTGCTTCGCTTAATTTTATATTCCTTGGAATTACAGTTTTATATACTTTATCTTCAAAATATCTTTTAACTTCTTTTACAACTTGGTTAGAAAGGTTTGTCCTTGAATCATACATCGTAAGAATTGCACCTTCTATTTCAATGTCCTTATTTAAATGTCTTTTAACCAAATCTATAGTATTTATTAATTGTCCTAATCCTTCCAAAGCATAATATTCACATTGAATTGGGATAATAACACTATTTGATGCAGTGAAAGCATTTAATGTTATTAATCCGAAGTGATGGTGGACAATCTATAATTATATAATCATATTGATTATTTATTTCGTCTATTCTTTCTTTTAATCTATGTTCTCTTGACATAAGCGAAACAAGTTCTACTTCTGCTCCTGCTAAATTTATATTAGAAGGGCATATTTTAAGCTTTTTTATTGATGTATCTTTAACAACTTCTTCTATATTTTCTTCATTAATTATAACATCATATGTTGATTTTTCTATTTCTTTTTCTACACCTAAACCACTAGTTGCGTTTCCTTGTGGATCAGCATCTATTAATAGTATCTTTTTCCCTTTTTTTGCAAGTGCAGCACTTAAATTTATTGATGTTGTCGTTTTACCTACTCCACCTTTTTGATTTGCAATTGAAACTACCTTTGCCACTGTCTTTCCTCCTTCTAATAATTTTATTTCTTTAATAATTTAGCATATTAATCATATAAAAAATTTATAAATATGTCAATATTTTTAATTAAGTTTTTTAAAAATATTATAGGATTTACTTTTTAATTATAATAGCTGAAACAATTTATTTTCTTCTTTTTTCCTGTTCTAAATAAATCAAAAGAACAGATATATCAGAAGGTGAAACGCCAGAAATTCTTGATGCTTGTCCAACAGATAATGGTTTAAATTTGTTTAATTTTTGCCTTGCTTCTAAACTTAAACCATATATTTTTTCATAATCAATATCTTCTCTTAATGCTTTAGTTTCAAGCTTTTTAAATTTAGCAACCTGAGCTTCTTGCATTTTTATATATCCTTCATACTTTAATTCAATTTCAACTTCTCTAATAACATTTTTAGGAAGCTCTGTTCTGTCTTTGTCTATTTTCTCTAAATTTTTGTATGTAAGTTCTGTTCTTTTTAAAAGTTCTGATAATTTTGTACCTGTATCTATTGGTGTTGTTCCACATTGAACAAGAAAATTATTAACTTCTTCTGAAGGTTTAATAATCGTATTTTTTAGCCTATTCATTTCTTCTTCAATTTGCTTTTCTTTTTCTTTAAATTTATTATATCTTTCTTCTGATATCAAACCTACTTTATATCCTTTTTCAGTCAATCTCAAATCAGCATTATCCTGTCTTAAAAGTAATCTGTATTCTGCTCTTGATGTCATCATCCTATATGGTTCATTTGTACCTTTAGTAACTATATCATCAATTAATACTCCTATATATGCTTCTGATCTATCTAAAATCAATGGTTCTTCTCCCTTTAATTTAAGTGCTGCATTTATTCCTGCAATTATTCCTTGCGCTGCAGCCTCTTCATATCCAGAAGTTCCGATTTATTTGCCCTGCAAAAAACATTCCAGAAATCTTTTTTAATTCCAAAGATAATTTAAGTTCTGAAGGTTCTATGCAATCATATTCTATAGCATATGCTGGTCTTGTAAATTCCACATGTTCAAGTCCTGGTATGGTCCTATACATCTCTATCTGTACTTCTTCTGGCAAAGACGAACTCATTCCCTGTACATACATTTCTTCTGTATTTAATCCCATTGGTTCAATAAATATTTGATGTCTTTCTTTGTCGCTAAATCTTACAACCTTATCTTCTATTGAAGGACAATATCTTGGTCCTGTGCCTTCTATTTTACCTGCATAAAGTGGAGACCTATGTAAGTTTTTTCTTATTATTTCATGTGTTTTTTCATTTGTATATGTTAAATAACAAGGCACTTGTTCTATTTGCTTTGTATCATTTTCAAACGAAAACATTTCTATATCATCATCGCCATTTTGAACTTCCATTTTAGAAAAATCTATTGATCTTTTATTTACTCTTGCTGGTGTTCCAGTTTTAAATCTTCTAAGCTCAACTCCTAATTTTTTTAGGCTTTCAGAAAGTCTATTTGCAGGGAAAACACCATCTGGTCCACTTTCATATGAAACTTCGCCAATATATATTTTACCCTTTAAATATGTACCAGTAGCAAGAATAACTGTCTTTACATTATATATTGCCCCAATGTTTGTTTCTACACTTTTGACTTTTCCATCTTCGACTTCTATATTAACAATTTCTGCTTGCTTTATATCCAAATTTTCCTGTTTTTCTAATGTATGTTTCATTTCTATATGATATTTTTTTCTATCTGCTTGTGCTCTTAATGAATAAACTGCTGGTCCTTTTGATGTATTTAACATCCTTGATTGAATAAAAGTTTTATCTATATTTTTTCCCATTTCTCCACCAAGTGCATCTATTTCTCTTACCAAATGTCCCTTAGATGTTCCACCAATATTAGGATTACATGGCATATTTGCAATTGCTTCCAAACTTATAGAAAATAATAATGTTTTAAATCCCATTCTAGCTGTTGCAAGTGCTGCTTCACACCCTGCATGTCCTCCACCAATTACTGCTACATCATATTCTCCTGCGTAATAACTCATTTTTTACCTCCAAAATTTAATAATTGTTTGTTAAATATGAAACAAGAAATCGTGTTCGTATTTATTGTCCTTATTTTCCAAGGCAAAACTTCTTAAATATTCCATTTATAATATCTTCAGAAACACTCTCTCCCGTTATCTCCCCAATTTCTTCTAATATATTTGTTATATTTATCGTTATAACATCTATTGGCATTTGTTTATTTATTCCTTCTTTTGCCTTTTTTATATGTTCTTTCATTTTTATTATTGCCTGTTTATGCCTTTCGTTTGTTATTGTTAAACTATCATCTATTTCTATACTTCCAAAATTATATAATTTTGAAATCTCACTATATACCGCCTCTATGCCTGTTTTATTCAATGCTGAAATTGATAATATTGTTTTATCTGATACATATTTTTTTATATCATTTTCGTTTACACTCTCGCCCTTATCAATTTTATTTAGTAAAATTATAGCCTTTCTATCTTTTATCATTTCTAAAATCTGTATATCTTCTTCTTCTAATTTTTTACTTGAATCGATTATGGCAATTATTAAATCTGCGCTTTTCGCTTCTTCTATGGACTTGTTAATTCCTATTTGTTCAATAGGATTATCAGTATTTCTTATTCCTGCTGTATCAATTATCTTTATAGGAATTCCATCTATTTGAATATATTCTTCTATAGTATCTCTTGTTGTTCCTTCAATTTCTGTAACAATTGCTCTATCAGTATTCAAAATAGCGTTAAGTAGCGAAGACTTTCCTGCATTTGGTCTTCCAAGTATTGAAACTTTAAGTCCGTTCCTTTATTATTCTTCCATTTTCAAATGTTTTTTCTAATTCATTTAACTCATTTTCAACAATATCTAATGTCTTAATTGTTCTGTTATTTGTAACTTCTTCAACATCATATTCTGGATAATCAATTGACGCTTCAATATCAACTAAAATATCCATCACTTCATTTTTTATTTTTTTAAATAACTCTGATAATTTTCCACTAAGTTCCAATGCAGAAGCTTCTGCTTCTTTCTCAGATTTGGCATTAATAACATCTATTATTGCTTCTGCTTGAGTTAAATCAATTCTTCCATTTAAAAATGCTCTTTTAGTAAATTCACCTGGTCTTGCAAGCTCTGCTCCATTTTTTATACAAATTTCAAGTATTTTTCTCATAACAACTGTACCACCATGTGAATTAATTTCACACATATTCTCAGTAGTAAATGATTTCGGTGCCTTAAAAAAAGAAACTAAAACTTCATCAACAATTTTATCTCCATCAACAATATATCCATATTTTATTGTATTAGGTTTAAATTCTTCTATTTTTGATTTTGGTTTAAATATTTTCTTTATAATATCAAATGATTCTTCTCCACTCATTCTTATAATTCCAATTCCCGCATTTCCGTGAAGCAGTTGAAATTGCAGCTATTGTACTCATACTATTTTAATTCCTTTCAAATATAATATTTTTTAATTCTTCTAATCAATTTATAAAATAATAAAAGGCCAAATTAAGACATATTCAAAATTATTGAATATATAAATCTTAACTTTGACCTCAGATTTTATATTATTTTTATTATATAAATTATTTTAATGAAACAACTACTTTTCTATGCATTCCTTCGCCTATACTTACAGTTTTAACTCTTTTATTATCTTGTAATGCTGAATGAATTATTTTTCTTTCATAAGGCGTCATTGGCTCCAAAGTAATTGGTTTTCTAGTTCTAATAACACTTTTTGCAATTTTTTCTGCAAGTTCTTCTAAAGCTTTTTTTCTTTTTTCTCTATATCCTAAAATATCTAATTCAACTCTAATTCTCTCATTATGTTCTTTTGTAGCAATTGTAGAAAGTATAGTTTGAAGTGCATTTAACGTCTCTCCCCTATACCCAATTAAAAAATCTGCATCTTTATCATTAATTATAATTTCAATTACATTATCTCTTGTATTTGCAGAAAATTCTGTTTTTCTTCCCATTGATTGCATTAAAAATTTATCTAAAAATTCTACAACCTTTTCTTTTGAATTTTCTAATATTTCCTTATCAACTTCTATTATTTCTTCTTTTTTTATTCTCTCTTCCTGTCTTCTTTCTTCATGTTTTTCCTTTAATTTCATTTCGACCTTTACAACTCTAGGTGCTAGTATATCAAAAAAGCTTCTTTTTTCTTCATCTTTTAAGACTTTTATTTCAACTTCTGACTTAGATGCTTTTAAAGCTTTTAATCCTTTTTCAATAGCTTCATTAGTAGTTTTTCCTTCAAATATTTGTGCTTCGGACATTTTAAGCTTCCTCCTTATCTCTAATTACAAAATTTAAAATTAACCTTTCGATTATCATTAAAATATTATTTGTTAGCCAATACAAAGCTAATCCAAGTGGTGCTATAAGAGATATTGAAACTGCCATTATTGGCATAATATATGTCATGTTTTTATTTGTTTGAGCCATAATATCAAATTCGTCTTCTACAGGTACCATCTTCCCTTCAGAAGCATCTACATTGTCTGGTTTTGCTTGACTTGTCATTTTCTTTTGCATTGCACTTGTTATTTTCATTGAAATAAATGTAGATATTACGTACAAAACAGGAATTACATATACCTTCCAATTTGATATATCTCCTGATGGAATTGAGCTTAAATCTAAGCCTAAAAATTCCATATTAATATATACTCTTTCGTCTTCTGATGCCTTTTCTCTAATTATTGCAATTTCTGGGTAAGCATTTTTTTGGTTTTCTGTATTTTCTATTTCAGCTTGATACTCTTCAATTACAGATGGGTCAACCTTTTTCATATATGTAAGTGGACTTCTTACTAAAAAGAAAACTGAAAACAATAAAATAATTTGTATGATTGCACTAAAGCAACCACCAAATGGGTTTAGCTTTTCCCTTTTATATAATTCCATCGTTTCTCTTTGCATTGCTTCTGGATTATTCTTATTTTTTACTTGAATCTTTTTTATTTCTTCCTGTATTCTTGTATTCTTTTTCAATGTTTTTTGCTGATTTATTGAAATTGGCAATAACACTATTTTTACAATAATTGAAAATAATATAATCGCTAATCCATAATTTTTAATTATTTCGTATAAAAAATTCAATAAATAACCAAATAAATTTGCAAAAAATGAAAGCATTTAATATATACTCCTCTTCCCTATTTTAGTGGATCATAGCCACCTTTTGAAAATGGATTACATTTAACAATTCTTTTAAATCCATAAAAAGAACCTTTAATTGCACCATACTTTTCTATTGCTTGCTTTGTATATTCTGAACATGTTGGATAGTATTTACAATTTTTGCCTATATTAGGTGAAATGTACTTTTGATATTTTTCTATTAACCATATTAAAACCTTTTTCATTACAAATCATGTCCTATTTTTTCAAAAATTTTAATAATATCTTCTTCTATTTCTTTAAACATTATATTCTTAGCATCTATTTCTTTTTTAGCTAAAAAAACTATACTTACTCCCTCTTCTAATTTTTCAATATTTAGTCTATATCCTTCTCTAATAAGCCTTTTTAGCCTATTTCTAACTACTGCTGTGCCTATTTTTGTTCTAATTGCAATACCGTAATTTTTTACTATTAAAATTATTTTTTAATGCAAATGCTTCAATATTTTTACCAGAATAATATCTTCCCTTTTTCAAAACAAGCCTAAATTCATAATTTTTCTTTAACATTTCTGTTTGACTCATATTATCACATCTTCATAAATATTAAAATCTACGTAAAAAGGACCTAAAAGCAATCTCTTTAGGTCCAAGTCATAGCTTAAGCACTCAATTTTTTTCTTCCCTTTGCTCTTCTTGCTTTTAATATATCTCTACCAGATTTTGTTTTCATTCTTTTTAAGAATCCATGTTCCTTCTGTCTTTGAATCTTTTTTGGTTGATATGTTCTTTTCATTTTGCACCTCCCAAATTTAGTTTTATAACATTAAAATTATACATTATTAAGTAACAAATTGTCAAGCTTTTTATTAATTTTTCTTACGGAAATAAGCAATTAATTTTTCTATCCACAATTTTTTAAAAATTTTCCACAATTTTTATTGACTTTCTTTTCCTTTTTTTGATATTATATTAAATATAAATTATACAAAATATGCAAAATTTTTCATTAAAATGGAGAATTTTCTGTACATAACTAAACTAAGGAGGTTCTTATGCAAAACGATTATCAAGAAATACTAAATAATGTAAAATTAATTGCAAGAGACGGAATATCTTCAATTGCTTATGAAACCTGGATTTCACAAATTGATATATTCTCAATTGAAGGAAATAAAATAACTCTACTTGTACCATCATCTTTTTTTGCTGATCAAATTAGGCCTTATGAACCGCTTTTAATAAACTGCTTTAAACAAGTTATACAAAAAGATTGTCAAATTTCTTATATTGCATCAGATACATTAGAAACCATGCGGTTCAACATCTCTTGTAGATAAAGAGCAAATGAAATCAAATCTTAATAGAAAATATACATTTAGTACATTTGTAATAGGGGATAATAATAGATTTGCTCAAGCTGCAGCACTTGCTGTATCTGAAGCTCCAGGAACATCTTATAATCCACTTTTTATATATGGTGGAGTAGGACTTGGCAAAACACATTTAATGCATGCTATAGGTAATGAAATTTTAAAAAGATCTCCAAGTAAAAAAGTATTATATGTAACATCTGAAAAATTTACAAACGAATTTATTAATGGAATAAAAGACAATTCCAACGAAAAATTTAGACAGAAATATAGAAATATAGATGTACTATTAATCGATGACATTCAATTCATAGCTGGAAAAGAGGGGATACAAGAAGAATTTTTCCATACATTTAATACAATTCGTGAAAATAATGGACAAATTATTCTTACATCAGATAAACCACCAAAAGATATACATCCATTATCAGAAAGATTAAAATCAAGATTCATAGATGGTCTTTTAGTTGATATTTCTAGTGCAAACTATGAAACAAGACTTGCAATACTAAGACAAAAAGTTCAACTTGAAAGTATTGTAATTGACGACCTAATTCTTTCAAATCTTGCAACAAAAATTGATACAAACATAAGAGAGCTAGAAGGAACTTTAAATAAAATAGTTGCCCAAGCATCATTAACACATAGTCCAATAACATTTGACCTTGCAGAAAAAGCAATTGCAGACGTAATAGCTCATAAAGAAAAAGTTATATCTTCAGATTATATAAAACAAACCGTTTCTAAATATTTCAACATAGACGTAAAGGACTTAGACAGCGCTAAACGTTCTAATAATATTGCATATCCAAGACAAATAGCAATGTATTTATGTAGAGATATTGCTAAAATGCAATACGAAAATATTCGGAAGTTCATTTGGAAACAGAGATCACTCAACAGTAATGCATGCATGTAGAAAAATAAAAGAGGATATAGAAAATGATCCAGAAACATCTTCTCATGTGAATGCTGTGAAAAACATTATTTTTCAACCAGCTAATGTTTAATAAAGGATTTTGGCAATTTTTACAAAAATATTGTTTGCAAAAAATTATCAATAAAAAAATGTCAAAACTCAAACCTATCAAGAGCAAAATTAATTGTTCACACAAAATTGTGAGTAACATGTTGATAACTTGTTTATAACTTGATTTTCCACTTAGTTAATTTTTTGATGTGAATTATTTATTTAATTATACACATCTTATGCACATGAATTTTCCTTACGGAGAGCAAGATAAAAAACACTTTTCCACATTATCCACATGACTACTACTACTACTACTAAAATATTTATATTAATATAAAGGAGGAAAAATCACATGAAATTTATTTGTGATAAAGCAAATTTACTTAAAGCTATTAATTCCGTAGTAAAAGGTGTATCTTCTAAAACAACAATGCCAATATTAGAAGGTATTCTTATTCAAACAAATGAAAATCAAGTAAAGTTAACAACATATGATTTAGAATTAGGTATTGAATATGTTATTAATTGTGAAGTTGTAGAACAAGGAAATACTGTAGTTGCAGCAAATGTATTTAGTGAAATTATAAGAAGGTTACCAGATACAGACATATCAATATCTTTAGACGAAAAAGAATTGCTTGTAATAGAATGTGAAGGATCATTATTTAAATTAGCAACAATGAATCCTTTAGAATTTCCAGAATTACCATCAATAAACGAAGAAAATTCAATAGAATTAGAGCAAAACACTTTAAAAGATATGATAGGAAAAACAATATTTGCAGTAAGTACAGAAGCACATAGAGCAATATTTACAGGATGTTTATTTGAAATAAAAGATAATAAAATAAATGTAGTTGCAGTAGATGGTTATAGATTGGGATGGAAGAGTAGATTTTTAGAAAACGAAGTTGGAAATTTTAAAGTTGTAATACCAGGAAAAACATTAAATGAAGTAAATAAAATAATATCAGATTCATTTGATAAAATAAAAATAAGTGTTGCAAAAAATCAAGCATTATTTGAAATGGAAAATTGTAAAATAGTAACAAGGCTTTTAGAAGGGGAATTTTTGGATTATGAAAAAGTAATTCCAAAAACATGGGAAACAAAAATAAGAGTTAATAAAAAAGAATTACAAGAAAGCTTTGAAAGAGTTAGTTTAATATCAATGTCAAGTGTTGAAAAGGAAAGAAAATACCCAGTAAAAGTTTCAATAGAAATTGGAAAAATAATAATTTCATGTAAAAATCAATCAGGAGATGCAAAAGAAGAAATATTTTTAACTACAGAAGGAAAAAATTTAGAAGTAGGATTCAATCCAAAATATTTCTTAGATGCATTAAAAGCAATAGATGATGAAGAAATATTTGTTGAATTTGGCAGCAGTTTATCACCATCAATAATAAAATCAGTAGAAGATACAGGAGATTATACATATATGATTTTACCTATAAGAATACAAGAATAGAAGAGGAAGAATCATGTATATAGAAAAAATAAATCTAACAAACTTTAGAAATTATGAAAATCAAGAAATAAATTTTAATAAAAATATAAATATATTTTATGGAAATAATGCACAAGGAAAAACAAATATGTTAGAAGCAATATATCTTTGTGCAATTGGAAAATCCTATAGAACAAATAGAGATAAAGAACTAATAAATATAAATTCAGAATATGCAAAAACTAGTGTAGAATATACAAAAAAAGATAGAAAAGGAAAAATAGAAATTTCACTTACAAATAAAAAAAATATTTATTTAAATGATATAAAATTAAATAAAATAAGTGAAATATTAGGAAATATCAATATTGTTTTATTTAATCCAGACGATATAAATATATTTAAAGAAGGACCATCAAGAAGAAGAAAACTTTTGGATATAATGATAAGTCAATTAAAACCTGTGTATGTATATAATTTAAATATGTATCTAAGAGTATTAGAACAAAAAAATAATTATTTAAAACAAATAAAATATGAAAATAAAAAAGAAGAATTATTAGATATATGGGAGACAAAGCTTGCAGATTATGCAGAGATAATTTATAATTATAGAAAAAAATTTACAGAAGAATTAATGAAAAAAGCAATTGAAATACATTATAAAATAACAAAAGGAAAAGAAAAAATAAAAATAAAATATATTTCTGATTTTACGAATAAAGAAGAATTTTTAAAAAAAATAAAAAATAATAGAAAAATAGATATCTTAAAAGGATATTCTAGTGTAGGAATACATAGAGACGACATGAAATTATATATAAATGATAAAGAAATAGGAATATTTGGTTCACAAGGACAACATAGAAGTGCAATATTATCTATAAAATTAAGTGAGTTAGAAATAATAAAAGAAGAAACAGAAGAAAATCCTATTTTATTATTAGACGATTTTATGTCAGAACTTGATAAAGAAAGAAGAGAAAATTTCTTAGAAGATGTAAATAATACACAAATAATAATTACATGCACAGATAAATTAGAATTAAAAAATGAAAATAAAAAAATATTTTATGTTGAAAATGGACATGTAAATACCTAAAAAATAAAACATTATAAAAAATATTATAATAAAAAAAACTTGATTTTTTAATCGAATTAATATTATAATGTATCTTGTAGGAAACAAAAGGAGGAAACTAATGGAAAAGGTAGAAAACAAATATGGAGCCGAACAAATACAGGTTCTAGAAGGATTAGAGCACGTAAGAAAAAGACCACGGAATGTATATAGGTAGCGTTTCTGTTAGAGGTTTACATCATTGCGTTTATGAAATAGTAGATAACTCAGTTGACGAAGCACTAGCAGGATATTGTAAAAATATAAATATTACAATCGAACCACGGAAATATTATATGTGTTGAAGATGATGGAAGAGGAATACCAGTTGATATTCACCCAAAAACAAAAATTTCAGCTGCAGAAACTGTATACACAAAATTAAATGCAGGTGGAAAATTTGGTGGAGATAGTGGATATAAAGTTTCTGGTGGACTACATGGAGTTGGTGCATCTGTTGTAAATGCGCTTTCAACATGGCTAGAAGTAACAATACAAAGAGATGGACGGAATCTTCCAAATGAAATTTGAAAGAGGAAAAACAATAGAACCATTAACAAGAATAGGAGACTCTGACAAAACAGGAACAAAAGTAAGATTTTTAGCAGACGATACAATATTTGAAAGTTTACAATATGAATATGAAGTACTAGAAAAAAGATTTAGAGAAATGGCATTTTTGACAAAAGGATTAAAAATAACAATAGAAGATAAAAGAGTAGAAGAAAATACAGAAGAAATCGAAGAAGGTATAGAAGATTCAAAACCAAAAATAAAAAAAGCAGAATTTTGTTTTGAAGGTGGACTTAATTCTTTTGCAGAGTACTTAAATAAAAATAAAGAAAAAATAAATCCATTACCAATATATATAGAAAAAGATGGAGAAGTTCCAATAGAAGTTGCAATTCAATATACAACAGCATATTCAGAAAATATATATACATTTGTAAATAATATAAACACAATAGAAGGAGGAACACATTTAGAAGGTTTTAAGAGAGCTGTTACAAAAGTATTTAATGATTATGCAAGAAATCATGGTGTTTTAAAAGATAAAGATCAAAATTTACAAGGTGAAGATATAAGAGAGGGAATGACAGCAATTATTTCTGTAAAAGTAAAAGAACCACAATTTGAAGGACAAACCAAAACAAAACTTGGAAACAGTAATGTAACAGGAATAGTAGCAAATGCAGTAACAGAAGCATTATCAACATATTTAGAAGAAAATCCAAATGTTGCAAAAGCAATACTAGAAAAATGTATAAGTGCTTCACGTGCAAGAGAAGCAGCAAGAAAAGCAAGAGAATTAGTTAGAAAGAAAAATTCAATGGAAGGTTCAACACTTCCAGGAAAACTTGCAGATTGCAGTGGAAAGGATCCAGAACTTTGTGAAGTTTATATAGTAGAGGGAGATTCAGCAGGAGGAAGTGCAAAACAGGGAAGAGATAGGACATTTCTAGCAATATTACCATTATGGGGAAAAATGCTTAATG
>CANQXL010000029.1 GCA_947627705.1 uncultured Clostridia bacterium | reverse complement strand
GTTCTTTTTTAGTGTTTAGATTAACGAAGTAATAACAAATTAAAATTTGCGTTTCGGAGACTTTGTCCTTGGTTTTCGATTGAAGTATTGCATAGGTTTAAGAAATTGAATAATACAATAATAATTTATCTTGCTCCTTGTTGGTCGTCTCGAAGAGACATGTATGGTGCAAGCACCAACAGTCTCTAACTCGCTCCCATGCTACGCGTCGCGTCGAAAATTATTATTGTATTATTCAAAACTAGAAAATAACTTATTAAAGTTTAACAATTTCTTGCTCGAAAACAGTCCGGCGCTCCTTCACTTAAATTTTAATTCGTTATTACATGAATTAAATTAAAGAGAAACAAAAAAGAACACAGGTGTATTAAGTAGTTTTTAATATTAAGAAATATATAAAAATTTTAAAATCAAAGGAGTAATGTGAAAATGAAAAACTTAAAAAATCAGAAAGGTATTACTTTAGTTGCACTTATTATTACAATTATTGTGCTAATCATACTTGCAGCTGTAACAATAATATCAGTAAATAATATGCAGCTTGTTCCACTAGCAATAAACGGAACACAAAATTATTCAGTAGCACAGGAGAATGAAGGAAAGCTAGTAAATGATATAACAGATCTTGTGTTATCTGCAGTTGATAATATAGAAAGTTGGGAATATTTTAAAGAAACAAAAACAGTAAATGGAGAGAATGGAACAAGTAAGAATCCAACAATACCAAAAGGCTTTAGACCAATAAGTACACCTGGAGCAGTATGGAAAAAGACAGGAGATCAAACAGATTATAATAATGGCTTAGTAATAGAAGACACAGAAGGAAATCAATTTGTATGGGTACCTTGTTATGTAGAAGGTGGAGAAACTGTGGACAAAACTGTAACAGAGTACAAACAACATGTGTATGCAGGAACAGCAGAAAAAACGGATGATACAGGTGCTATAATTGAAGATTCTGGAGATGGAGGATGGAAGACAAACTTTTATACAAAGTTTGGAAATAACTGGAAGGATGATGCAAGTACATATGGAGTAGAAAGTGTAAAGAAATATGGTGGATTTTGGATAGGAAGATATGAAGCAGGAGTACCAGAGAATGCAAGCTTTTATTCAAAAGGAGAAGATGGAGAAAACTATGTGTATGGTTCAAGCAAAAAGAATGTAACAAAGGAAACAAAAGACGGACAAGAGATAAAATTAAAGCCAGTAAGCAAGCAGGAATACTTGAGTTGGAACTTTATAAATCAAAAAAATGCTATAACATTATCAGAGCAAATGTATGAAGAAAATGATAGTATTGATAGTATATTAATAGATAGCTATGCATGGGATACCGTAACACAGTGGATATCTGATACAGGACAAGATTTAGAAGGAAAAAAAGTAAATGTAGTAGATAGTAGGAAACATGGAAATTATCTAGATAATCAATCAGATTATATGGGAAAATATGTTGAACATTTAATGGTGGGTCAAAATCAAATAGGAGTAGGAAATGCTGGGTGGATATATGCAAATAAAATTACTGATAATGCTATTACATTAGAATGGAAAAGAATAAATAGTTATTCAGATATAATAAATGGAAGATTTGATCAAACCAATATAACAAATGGTACCTATAATGAAACAGATAATTTTTTTGATACAAGAATAGAAATACCAACTGGAAGCTATAAAAATTCAAAATTAAATAACATATATGACCTAGCAGGAAATATGTGGGAATGGACAACAGAAGTAGGAGATCTTAAAACGGATGATGACCAAACTAACATAATGCGGACTTCGTGCGGTTGTTAGAGGGGGAGGTTTTATCGATGGAGGTGCATCTTGCCCGCTTTGCAGTCGTTATGGTGGTCATAGTTCTTCGGATGTAGCGGACTTCTGTTTCGGTTTTCGTGTTGTGCTTTATGTAAAATAAAATACTTAACAAATTCATAAAAAAGCTCCCCAGAATAAATCTGGGGAGTTTTGGAGATTGCAGGTTCACCTGTCGGATCTGTACGGGCAGGAGAGCGGGATAACCTCGGCCGCTGTCAGAACGAAGTGGAACCGCATCACGTTGTCCCTGTGATCAAGGACGAAGGTTTTGCCGATCAGCTCTTCGTCGCAGTGCACGCGGTAGACCAGACGCATCCAGTCCATCTTTTCCGGAGTCAGCCGAACCTGGAAGGTGAAGATACCTTCACCGCCGGTGAAGAGGCCTTCGGCGTCTTCCACGAGCAGACAATAGTTGCCTTGGGGATCCTCCTGTACTTTAGTAATCTTCACGGTAAGCATAATCTTTATCTCCTTTATATATTTTTAGTCTTTACCACTTGGATAAAGCTTATATTAATTATACCATATTTACATAAAATATGCAAATTATGACAAATATTTCTTCGCTCTTTCTACATCTTCTGATGTAGCAGTCCTTGTATTTTCAAGTGGATATTCGACTCCTAGATTTTCCCACTTAAACTTACCTAAGTCGTGGTAGGGAAGTATTTCAAGCTTTTGTACATTGCTTAAAGTAGATAAAAAATTCTTTAAATCTTTTAAATCTTCTTCTGCGTCTGTATATCCAGGAACTAATACTTGTCTTATCCATACGGGTTTACCTATTTCACTTAAATACCTTGCAAAGTCTAATTCTAGTTCATTTGAAATACCGTACAAGTTCTTTGGATTTTTTAGGATTAATATGTTTTATATCAAGTAAAAATAGGTCAGTTAGAGATATTAATTCCTTTATAGTATCTGTTAATTTAAACATACCAGATGTGTCAATTGCTGTGTGAATGTTATATTTTTTTAGTTCTTTAAATAAAGTGATTAGTGATTCGGCTTGTATTAAAGGTTCACCACCAGAAACAGTAACTCCACCATCTGGCATTATATAGTTTTTATATCTTAAAATGGTATTAACAATTTCTGAAATATCATAATCAGTTCCGACTCTTTAAATCCCATGTATCTCTATTCTGGCAGTATTTACATTTTAAATGACAACCAGAAACAAATATCACATATCTAATCCCAGGACCATCAACAGTACCAAAACTTTCAAAAGAATGAATGTGCAATTTGTTTTTATCCATTTCTATTACCTCTTATAATATTTTGTGTCTTGTAAAATTTTTAAATAAAACATAAGATAACAAAGATGCTTTTTTTTTCGCTCTAACTATTATCTATATTTTTTCGTGAATTGTACGATTAATAACGTCTAATTGTTGTTCACGTGTAAGTTTTACAAAGTTTACTGCATATCCAGAAACTCTAATTGTAAGTTGTGGGTAATTTTCTGGGTGTTCCATGGCATCAAGTAGTAAGCTTCTATCAAATACGTTTACATTTATATGATGTCCTTCATTTGCAAAGAATCCGTCAAGCATGTGAATCAAGTTGTTTATTCTTCCATTTTCGTCTTTACCAAGGGCTTTTGGAGTTATGGAGAAGGTATAAGAGATACCGTCTTCTGCAAATTCATAAGGTAATTTAGAAATAGTATTCATAACTGCAAGAGCACCGTTTGTATCTCTACCGTGTAGTGGGTTTGCACCAGGTCCAAAAGGCTCTCCAGCTTTTCTTCCATCAGGGGTATTTCCAGTTGCTTTTCCATAAACAACATTTGATGTTATTGTAAGAACTGATAAAGTATGCTTAGAATTTTTGTATGTTTGATGTTTTTGAAGCTTTCCGATAAATTTCTTTATAACATCAACTGCAATTTGATCAACTCTATCATCATCGTTTCCATATTTTGGGAAATCTCCTTCAACTTCATAATCAGTTGCAAGACCTTCTTCATCACGAATTACTTTTACTTTTGCATATTTTATTGCTGAAAGTGAATCTGCAACAACAGAAAGACCAGCAATACCGCAAGCCATAGTTCTTAATATATCTTTATCATGAAGAGCCATTTCAAATGCTTCATAAGAATATTTATCATGCATATAATGTATGCCGTTTAATGCTTTAATATATATTTTTGCAACATAATCCATCATAACATCAAATTTTTCCATTACTTCGTCATAATCTAGGTATTCAGAAGTGATAGGTGCAAATTTAGGAGTAACTTGTTTTCCTGTTTTTTCGTCACGACCACCATTGATTGCATAAAGAAGGGTTTTAGCAAGATTTGCACGTGCACCAAAGAATTGCATTTGTTTACCAATACGCATTGCAGAAACACAGCAAGCAATTCCGTAATCATCTCCCCAGAATCTTCTCATTAGGTCGTCATTTTCATATTGAATAGAAGAAGTAAGGATAGAAAGTTTTGTTGTATATTCCTTAAATCCTCTTGGTAATCTTGTAGACCAAAGAACAGTTAAGTTAGGTTCAGGTGCAGGACCTAAGTTTTCAAGAGTGTGTAAAATCCTAAATGAATTTTTTGTAACTAAAGTTCTTCCATCAATTCCCATTCCACCGATACTTTCAGTAACCCAAACAGGGTCTCCACTAAATAGCTCGTTGTATTCAGGAGTTCTTAAGAATCTGACCATTCTAAGTTTCATAACAAAATGGTCAATAATCTCTTGTGCTTGTTCTTCTGTTAATGTTCCATTTTTGAAATCTCTTTCAAAATATATATCTAAGAAAGTAGATGTACGACCAATACTCATAGCTGCACCATTTTGATCTTTTATTGCAGCAAGGTAACCAAAGTATAGCCATTGAACAGCTTCTTTAGCATTAGTTGCAGGCTTAGAAATATCAAATCCGTATTTTGAAGCCATTACTTTTAAAGCTTCTAGTGCTTTGATTTGTTCTGCAAATTCTTCTCTTTCTCTAATTAATTCTTCCGTAAAGTTATCTCTATCTAATAATTCCATAAAATGCTTTCTTTCGTCTATTAAAGCATCAACTCCATAAAGAGCAACACGTCTGTAATCTCCAATTATTCTACCACGACCATATCCATCTGGAAGACCTGTTAAAAGATGTGAACTTCTTGCAGCTCTGATATCAGGAGTGTATATATCAAAAACACCATCATTATGTGTTTTTCTAGCTCCATGGAATACTTTTTCTGTATCTGGATCAACCTTTTTACCATAAGCTTCACATGATTTTTCAACGATTCTTATACCACCAAAAGGCATAATTGCCCTTTTAAGAGGTTTGTCTGTTTGTAGACCAACTATTTCTTCTAAATCTTTTTCTATATATCCAGCATCATGAGATGCAATTGTTGAGATGGTTTTTACATCTATATCTAATACACCACCATTAGAATCCTTTTCTTTTTTGTATAAATCAAGTACTTTGTCCCATAATTTTTTTGTTTTTTCTGTAGGACCTGCTAAAAAAGAAGCATCTCCTTCATATGGTGTGTAGTTAGTCTGTATAAAACTTCTAACATCAACTTCTTTTTGCCATTTTCCACTATTAAATCCTTGCCATGCGTCAAAATTCATAAAAAAACCTCCTAAAAAATAAAATTATCTCATTTATTATACACAGAAAAAACAAAAATATCAATATTTAAACAAAAAGACTTGTAAAAATTTGAAAAACAATGTAAAATAATAAAAGTGCAAGGAGGAAACTAAAAAATGTATCTAATTGTTGGACTTGGAAATCCAGAAAAAGAATACTCAAATACAAGGCATAATGTTGGTTTTGATACGATAAATGAAATCGCAAAAAATAATCAAATTGATGTTAATCGTACAAAATTTGAAGCTTTATATGGTCAAGGAACAATAGAAAGCGAAAAAGTTATTTTATTAAAACCACAAATGTATATGAATTTAAGTGGAATTCCTGTAAAAAAATTCAAGGATTTTTTTAAGATAGAAAGTGACAAAATAATAATAATACATGACGATATCGATACTAATTTAGGTGAAATAAAAGTAAGAAAAACTGGCGGCGCTGGAACTCATAACGGAATGAAGTCAATTGTGAACGAACTTCAAAATAAAGATTTTTATAGAATAAAAATTGGAGTTCGGTAAACCAGAAGAAGGACAGGATTTAGCTGAATTCATATTAAGTCAAATTGACGAAGAAAATGGAAAAATCATAAAAAATTCTGTAAAAAATGCAGCAAAAGCAGTAGAAGTAGCTATAACAGATGGAATTGATATAGCCATGAACAGATTTAATTAACAGAAATGAGGAAGTTTAAGTGAAAGAATTATTTGTAAATAAAACGCAAGGAATTTCAGAAATAGTTTTAGTTGAGAATGGTATTCTCCTTGAAAAATACGAAGAAAATGATAATGACAGAAGACTAGAAGGCAAAATATATTTAGGTAAAGTACAAAATGTTTTGCAAGGTATGCAAGCAGCATTTATTGATATTGGCGAAGAAAAAAATACATTTATACATTTAAAGGATTTATTACCTAAAGTTAATATTGTTAAAAATCCAAATGTAGAGCAGGAAAGCAATATAAGAAAGCTTGTAAAGCCTGGAGATAGAATTTTAATACAAATTAAAAGAGATGCAACTAATATTAAAGGTGCAAAAGTATCTACCCATATGAGCTTGCCAAGTAAATATTTTGTATTAATGCCAGAAACAGACATAAGAACCATTTCACAAAAAATTGAGAATGAAGAAGAAAGAGAAAGATTACTTAAAATTGTAAATGAGATTTTGCCAGAAAATTTTGGAGTTATAATTAGAACATCAAGTCAAAATAGACCAAAAGAAGAACTCGAAAAAGATTTACATTTAATAATTAATACATGGAATGAGATAGAGAAGAAATCTAAAGATTTGATAAATGATGCACCAGTTGTTGTATATGAAGGACAAAGTTTCATTGAAAAATTAATTATAGATTTAACAAATACTGGAATAGAAAAGATAACTGTAAATGATAAGAAAGAATATGAAAAGATAAATGCAATTCTTGAAAAATTAGAAGAGAAAAATATATCTGTTGAACTAAAAGAAAATGAAAATATACTTGAAACCTATGATATAGAAGACCAAATAAAAAAGGCAACACAGAGAAAAGTTTGGCTAAAATGCGGTGGATTTATAACAATTGACAGGACGGAAGCATTGACAGCAATAGATGTTAATTCAGGTAAATATATAGGAACAAGAGATCTAGAAGAAACCGTATTTAAAGTAAATAAAGAAGCAAGTAAGGAGATTGCAAAGCAACTAAGAATAAGAGATATAGGCGGTATTATTATAATTGATTATATTGACATGACAAATGATGAGCATAAAAAGCAGATAATGGAGATACTTGAAGATAATTTCAAAAAAGATAGATCCAAAACTCAAATTATTGGATTTTCAAAATTAAATCTTCTGGAAATGACGAGAAAACATATGAAAGGGGGAGAATAGATTATGCCACTAATACCATTTATTGTACGGAGTAATTGTTCTATTTGTAGTCCTAAAAATTTTATCTTTACCAATGAAAATTATAATAAAATTCTTAATTAACGCAATAGTTGGTGGGATAGTTATTTACGTACTTGACCTTTTTGGAGTTGGACTTACGCTTAACTGGATTACATCAGTAATTGTAGGAATATTAGGAGTTCCAGGAGTTATAGTCGTTGCTCTATTACAGTTTGTTTTCCATATAATATAATTTTACTATATAACCGTTATTACACAAGGCAGAATAAGGGTAATAATTGATAGAAGCACAATTACTACCACACCTGCCTTGTTATTGTTTTCTTTATATTCATATATAGCATATCCGATAGTTTTAAAAAAGGCGAAAACGCTTAAAACTAAAACAATAAAAAACATATATCCTCCTTAATTTGGTTTAAGAAATTAGATAACTTGAAGTTAGATTTACATCAACATCTATATTAAAAAATGCATTAGAATAATTATCAAGCCAGTTATATGAAAGCCAATCGTCCCATGTTGAAAAATGTTTTACAGCATATCTTCCAAATAAATCTATATCAGAGCCTAAATTTTTAGATGTTTTATATAAATAAGATTCTATTTTTGATTTCATATAAGAGTTGGCATATTCTTTTAAAATTTCGTAGTTTTCTTCGCTAAAATAATTAATATCTTTTGATGCTGACAAAGCCTTTGCATTAAGCTTAATAGATGTAGAAATATATGGTGATCCGTTTATTATTTCTACATTATTTTTTGTTCCTTCCTTTAGTGTAACATATAAATCAATTACAGCGCCTTCTTCAAAAGGACTTGGTATGGAGACTATACATTCTTCCATATCATTTGTAATAATTAAATGACATAGAGTTTCAAGGGCTGTAAGTTCACCAACTAATTTATCTTCTTTGAAGACTGCAAGGCCAACAACATCTATATTTGTTGAAGATTTACTGTTACTACCTGATTCAGAAGTTGTTTCTCCTGCAATTGTATCAGTATCAATAGGGGATTGATCTAAAGGATTAGCAGAAGATGTCCCATCTGAAGTGTTAGAAGATGTTGTTGTTCCAAGGATTGCACATGGCTCTCCAAAGGTATCTGAAATTCTATCAAAAATGTCAGCAACTGTAATATCTGATGTAAAGCCAGTATATTTACTTGATGTTGCAACTATTTCATAATATTTAGCTGTTATGCTTTCAATTTCAGACTTTGATTCAGAAAGAAAATCATATGCGCTTGAACGAGAAATTATTACGTTACAATTTGGTCTTAATTGTACGTTATTTTCTAAGGTATATATAATATCTGAAATACCGGTTCATTGCAACTTCTTCTGATATTACTAAAACTTTGCAATGTGATAGATTTAATTTTTTGCTTACATACCCGTTTGCAAGGCTTATACCAGATTCGATTGAAGAACTTTCTATTGTGTCGATTACTGTATCAGAAGAAGACGAAGTATCACTCTCTGATGTATTTTTTGAAGGAATAGAAAGTTGAAAACTAATTTTTAAATCTTTTTCTTCACCGGACATCTATTCCAATTGCTACAACATATGCCATATCGTTGATATCTTGTTTTGCATAATATCCGCTTACAGAAAAACTTACAAGGATAAGTGTAAAAAATAGAATATTAAGTTTATTCAATTGTTTTTTCTCCTTTCTTTATGAGAGCTTTCTTCTTAAAATATGCACAAATAAGTATAAACATTGTTATGAAAAATACAAAGGCTATTGAAACATATCTATAAATATTATTTTCGAAAAATGCAATGTGATTGATGTTTCTTGGTATTAAGCTAATAATATACAAAAAACTTGCAAAACAGAAAACCATACCATTTTTGTGTTTGATGTTTGTCATTTTTTGAAATGAAGATAATGTAAAGTTCATTGTAATTGCAAGATAATTAAAAATTGACATTATCCAAATTAAAATGAACAACGCATCAACTCTTTGGATAAACGCACCAAAGCTAATTCTTCTTGAAAGTATATAAATTGATAATGTATTATTTATATGAGTAATAGAAGGAAGTAGAAATAATAGTGCAATAACACCTAATATCAAATACACGAAATATACTAAAAGTGCGATGCCACATGTTTTTTTAAATTTTTTTCCACTACCAATGTACGGAATCAAAAATGGCGCAATAAACATACTACTAAAGGCAAATATATTTCCGAAGGCCTGATACGAATGTATTGTATGCACCATATCCTAAGACAGGCAAGGCTCTTTCAGGAATAAATGAAGAAGAGCATGATATAAATATTATAACCATACTAAATAAAATAATTGGTATTGTAATTAGAGTTACTCTTGAAATTGATTTAAATCCAAGAAGGTTCATGATTGCTGTAATTGCAATGAATATTAAAATAACTATTTCAATATCTATATTGGGAAGATAAATCAAAACCAAGCTTTCTGCAAAAATTCTTATCACAAATCCTGATATTGTAAGGAAATATATGCAAACAGCAACACAAAATATATTTTTAAAAATTTTTCCAAAGGTAAAATTGCAAATGTCAATCAAATCGTAATTTGGAAATAATTCAAATATTTTAGATGCAACATAAAATATAAATGAAGAAATTACAAATAGGTATACGATATTTAATATAGTTGCAGACCCAGTTGTAGAAATTAGGTGATTGGGCATATTTAAAATAATATGCGAAATCATTACCGTAATTATTATTGATGCTGCTTGCAAAGTAGTCATTTTTGATTCTTTCATAAATATTTGCATGATATTTGATATATCATGAACTCCTTTCTATTTTAAATTTAACTCTTGTATAAAAGTTTTGGCTAACATTAGCACATTTTTTTATATCTAAATTTTTATATCTAATATTTCCATTGCTTGCTAATTTGCTCTTCCTTCATAGGTTTTTTTGCATGCAAAAAGCTTCTTCTTTCTTCTCTTTTCCAAAGTGGTGGTAAGAAATAGCTAGAGCTATTATCTCTAGAAATAGGGGCATAAGGGCTTAAATAAGATACTCCAAAAGAATTGATGCTTGCAAGTATGCTAATATGTGCTACAAAGCAAAAGGCTATCCCTAAGAATCCAGAAAAATATCCTAAAATAATGTAAGCAAACCTAACAATACGAACATGAAAACTCATGGAGTAGTCAGGAACAGCAAATGCCGTAATTCCAGTTATAGCAACTACGATTACTAAAATGGGGCTTACAATATTTGCAGTAACTGCGGCATCTCCTAATATAAGTGCTCCGAACAATACCAATTGCTTGACCAAGCGGAGCTGGAACTCTAACACCAGATTCTCTTATTAATTCTAGTGAAACTTCCATTATCAAAATTTCAAAAATGATAGGGAAGGGGACGTTACTTCTCGATGCAACAATTGCAAAAAGCAATTCTGTTGGAATAAGCTCTTGGTGAAAAGTTGTTATAGCAACGTAAAGCCCAGGAAGTAATAGAGTTATAAATAGTGCAAGTAAACGTACAGCTTTAAGCAAATTTGCAAATTGAAATTTTAAGTTTCTATCTTCTTGCGAAGACAAAAAGTCTATTAAAACAGCAGGAGCAACAAGAGCATAAGGTGTTCCGATTAACTAGTAGAACAACCCTTCCTTCTAATATATAAGATGCTGCTCTATCAGGCCTTTCTGTTGATATAAGCTGTGGCACACTAAAACTAGTATCTTCTATTAATTGTTCAAGTTGACCAGAAGAGATTAAATAATCAACACCAATGTTGTCGATTCTATATTTAACTTCTTTTACAAGTTCAGCATTTGCAACATTTTTTAGATAACATATTGCAATTTGCGTATTACTTATTTCTCCAACGTGCGCATCTTCTATAATTAAATTTTCGTTATTAACAAGTCTTCTTAAGATAGAAGTATCTGTACGAATAGATTCAACAAAGCCTTCTTGAGAACCACGTATGATACTTTCATTTTCAGGAGCAGAAATACTACGCTTTTCAAATCCTTTAGCATCTATCATGAATGCTCGATCCAGAGTATCTATAAATAAAGCAGAAACACCAGCATTTACTTTTTTAAAGACATTTGAAAATTTATTTTCAACAGATACATCATTTTGTGGAACTAGGCAATCCATTATAAATGTTGAAAGATCAAATTTTTTTACACGCCTAACAGAAACATTATTTGTAACTGCCATACTTACAATATCTGGATTTCCCTTGACAGTATTTGATTCATTTTTTAGCATCAAAGGTTCTATTACAAATTTGTTTATAGATTTACTATCAATCATGCCTTCAATGTAAAATAAAAATGCCAAATATTGTTTACCCCTTACATTAATATAAAATTTACGAATTTTAATATCGCTGTTAATGTCAAAGTTATATTTTTTCTGAATGTATTCTTGATTTACATTAATAGAAGGGAATATTGTTATAGGCTCTTTTTCTTTGTCTTTTTTAGAATTTTCATCATTAGAGTTATTATTTTCCCCTGTTAAAACGAAGCTATATTTGTTTGCTTCTTTGTAAGTTATTAAATTAATAAAATTATCTAATATTTTCATGGTATAGATAGTATTTCTCAAAAATTTTAAAATATGTATGAATATGGAAATTTGTATTTAAAATACATAATTACTCTGCTTTTATAATAATATTATAAGAAAGGGGGAAAGATTTATTTTCAAGAGCTGCGTAAGCGATTAACCGGAGCGGAGCGTAGGGCGAATGGAGCAGTCTACATATAATATTAAAATTTGTAGACTTCGGGGCACCAAAGCTCTTAAAAATAAATCTTTCCCCTTTTAATAAGAATAATAAAAATAGGGGGTATAAGCTTGACAAGTATTGGGAGAAAGAGAAGATTAAAAAATGCACTTATTGTATGCGTTATAATTTTTTTACTTTTGATAGGTAAACTTGGATATATTCAATTTATACAGGGTGAAGAATTACAAACACTTAGCTATGTACAGCAAACATTAGATAGGTCGATAAATCCCAATAGGGGAACTATATATGATAGAAATGGTGAAATCCTTGCAATGAGTGCAAGTGTTGAAACAGTCACAGTAAATCCAACTAATATTTCAAAAGAAAATAAAGAAAAAGTAGCAAGGGCATTATCTGATATTTTTGAACTTGATTATAATACAATTTTAAAGAGAGTTAGCAAAAAGACATCCATTGAAACGATTGTAAAAAAAGTAGATAAAGATAAAACTAATAAACTTAGGGAATGGATGCAAGAAACAGGTATAATTAGTGGAATAAATATAGATGAAGATACAAAGAGATATTATCCATATAGCAGTTTGGCATCACATGTTATTGGATTTACTGGTGGAGATAATCAGGGCTTAGATGGAATAGAAGCTAAATATGACGAAACATTAAAAGGAGAAAAGGGAAAGATTACAAGAAAGACTGATGCATCAGGTAGAATAATAGGGTATGGAGAAGAAGAGTATATAGATGCAGTAGAAGGGGATAGTCTTGTTTTAACAATTGATTCAAATATTCAATCTATCGCAACTAAATATTTAGAAGAAGCTTGTATTGATAATGAGTGCGAAGAAGGCGGAGTAGTTTTAATTATGGATCCTAATAATGGAGATATTTTAACTATGGTAACATATCCAGAATACAATTTAAATGAACCTTTTACAATAAATAATCAAGAACTTCTAAATAACTGGGATAATCTTTCACAAGAAGATAAAAATTTGAATTTACAAAAGATGTGGAGAAATAAAGCAATAGCAGATACATATGAGCCAGGCTCAACCTTTAAATTAATAACTACATCAGCAGCGTTAGAAGAAGGTATAGTAAATGATACAGATAAAAAAGGAGAATTTGTATGTACTGGTGGGATTGATATAGCTGGAACATACATCAAATGTTGGAGATACTATAGACCACATGGAGCAGAGTCTTTAAGAGATGCTTTAATGAATTCTTGTAATCCAATATTCATAGGGCTTGGACAAAAAATAGGGGTAAGTAAATATTATGATTATTTAAGAAGGTTTGGACTTTTAGATAGAACAGGAATAGACCTTCCAGGAGAAGCTAAAAGTATATTTTTAAAAGAAGAAAAAGTTGGTCCAGTCGAACTTGCAACACTATCATTTGGTCAAAGATTTGAAATAACACCAATACAACTAATAACTGCAGTCTCAAGCATTGCAAATGGTGGAAAACTTGTTACTCCAAGATTTGTAAAAGCTGTAATAGATTCTGAAACTGGAGAAAGAAAAGAGATAGAAACAGTTGTAAAAAGTAATACTATAACAGAAGAGACAGCAAGTAAAGTAAGAAATATGATGGAGTCTGTTGTATCAGAAGGAACAGGGAAAAATGCAAAAGTTGAAGGGTATACGATAGGCGGAAAGACAGGAACATCTGAAGATGGTGTAAATACAAATAAATATATTACATCTTTTATGGGACTTTCTCCAACAGATGAACCAGAGATGGTAATTTTAGTTATTTTATATAATCCAACAGGAGAAGGGGGCCACCAAGGGGGCGCTGTTGCAGCACCAACAGCGGGTAAAATTCTTTCGGAAGTTCTTCCATATATGGAGATAAAAAAGGAAGAAGAAGAGAAAACAAAAGTCGAAGTTCCAAATGTTGTGCGGAATGAGTGTAAAGGATGCAAATAAGGCATTAGAAGATTTAGGGCTTGTTTTAAAGCTTGATGTAGAAAATGAAAAGGCAATTGATAAGAAAAATACTTATATAAAAGAGCAAATTCCAAAGCAGGGAATTATGCAAGAAAGTGGCGGAGAAGTTATGTGTAAAATAGAAATTGATGCAAAGACTACTTGACATTTAGCTAATTTATTGTTA
Source organism: uncultured Clostridia bacterium (assembly GCA_947627705.1). Classification (GTDB taxonomy): domain Bacteria; phylum Bacillota; class Clostridia; order TANB77; family CAG-508; genus JAAWPK01. Next base: position 173 of record CANQXL010000029.1, on the reverse strand, counting down.
GAATATTTTTATCATAAAGAAGGGAAGAACAAAAGATATGGAAATTGCAAATGATGTAAACGTTGGGGCTGTACACACACACACACACACACACAGGTAGTTTTAAAAGAAATGTAGAAATTAATAAAAGTATAGATTATATAAGGACACATGGGACTTGTATGCTTAATTGA
>CANQXL010000028.1 GCA_947627705.1 uncultured Clostridia bacterium | reverse complement strand
CTTTTTATGTATTCCTTTATTTTTATGTCTTTTCTTACAAAGAATGCCTGATATGCAAATACACTAAATTCTGCAACTATTGTTCCTATTGCAGCTCCTTGTGCTTGATATCTTGGGATAAGAAGTGAATTAATAATTAGGTTTATAATTGCCCCTAATATAACTGATACAATATATATGTTATCTTTTTCATGTGGGATTAAATATTGTCTTCTTATTACACTTGCAATGGAAATAAATATGATAGTTACAGACAAATATTTAACAATAATTGATGAATATACAAATTCTTGTCCTAAAAACATTGGTACAAAAATACTTGATACAGAGAACAATCCAAATGCAATAGCAGAAGATGCCATAAATTCAAATTCCATAGTCTTTTTTATATATCTTTCTATTTGCTCTTTTTCACCATTTGCAACTAAGTTAGAAATTTTAGGTAAAAGGACTGTTGTAAGCGCTGTAATAACTTCCATTGGGATATTAATTATTTTTTCTGCATTTTCATAAAAACCTACTTGACTCATATTTGTCATATTACCTAACATAATTTTATCCATTATTTTGTATAAACTAACTGCAATTGTTGGTATAAATAATATTACACAGCTCTTGATGTGTTTTCTTACATCTTCAAATTTTACTTTAACAAGTTTTGTGTATTTTTTTAAAAATGGCCATATTGCAAGTTGACTAACTAATGTCCCACCAGCCATTATTACAGTATATAGCCATATATCTTCTCTTGTCTTTACAAATAATAGTATTAATATTACTGTTGCAACTTTTATTATACTATTTCTTGTTACAGTAAGTTTGAATTTTTCCATTCCAAAGAAAAACCAATTAATATCAAATGCAGCAGATATAACAAATAATCCTTGTAACATTGCTATTTCTATATTTTCTTTAACAAAAAATAACAAATATAAACTATATGCTATACACATTAAAATTGATGTACTTAATTGTAAAACATATATTGATGTAAATGTTTTTGCAAGTTTCTCTTTATCTTCTCTTGCTTTTGCAATTTCTCTGTTACCATAGTTATTAATACCTAAAAGACAAATTAACATGAAATAATATACTATTGAATATGTATAAGAATAAATTCCAATTTTTTCTGCGCCAAGTATTCTTGCTAAATATGGGGCAGTTATTAATGGAAGTATTAATATTAATATTTGATATGTTGCATTATATAAAAAATTTTTCTTAGTACTTGTCATTGTTTATTTCCTTCTTACTTTAACAATCTAGAATTGATCTTATAAATTTATATTTTATTTTGTTTACTAATTTTGACTGAACATATGTAGTAATAATAGATGCTATTACGATAGCTACATATTTTACTAACCAATGTATATTATTTAATGTATAATTTATACAAGTCAAATAAAATATATGCCACAAGTAAATCCACATTGTATGTGTACTTACAAATATTATAAATGGTTTATTTAATTTTACTTTAATATTAAATATATTTTTTTTACCAATAAGATAATAAAGAAGTAGTGTTATTCCTATTCCATAGCTTAAGTAGTAAAGTGTTGGTGGATACTTTTCTTTACTAATTGGTTGAAATACCCCCCCTAGTAAAGTTTTTGTAACTGCTATTATTACAAATATTGCAATAAATAAAATAGCAAATTTAAGTACCTTTTTACTATCCCATTCTTTAAGATTCATTCCTATAAATGTGCACAAAAAACCATACGGGATTATATAGTATATTATATATTTTAATATTAAATTACTGTTTCCAACTGTTAAATAAAGTATTTCGTATGCAATATAAATTAAAAGTATTATAAACCACATTTTGTGATTTGAAATCTTTTTGCTTAGTTCATATATTATTGGAACGGTTAAAGCACATAATATATATACTCTAATTATCCATACATACCCTATACCATTAATCATTGTATAACTTTTAAATATTTCTTTTAATCCATAAGGGTAACTTTTGTTTGTTATAAATGTAAATAATGCTATCCCTAAAAAGAATACGCTTAAAAATATCCATACAGGAAGCACGAGTCTTACTATTCTTTTTTTAAAATATTCAAAAAATGATTTACATTTTTCATATGATTTAACTGCAAGCATTCCAGACAATATAACAAGTAAAACTACATCAAAAGTTCTAAGTTGAAGTACAATGGCTTGCGGTTCAACATGTGCAAGTATTATTAATAGTATTGCAAGTGTTTTTAGTATATCTACTGCTATGTTTCTGCTACTTGCTTTTTCGTTTTTTTCTTCGATTATTCCTTCTAATTGTATATTATTTTGATTCATTTTTCAAATCCTTATCAAGTTTTATTTCATTTCCAAGTGTTAATTGCATTTTATCTGACAAATAATATGTAAATCCAGCATGAGATGTAAATGTCATTTCTCCAATATATATTTTACCATCTATATTATACATATCAACTCTCATTTGTATAAAACCTTTTGATAAGTTTTGTGCTATTTCAAGCATTTTTTCAAAGTTCTTTGGCTTTTCTAATTTTTCTGCTTTATAAATAGATGCATCTTCCATATAATTCCAATCTTTATCATAATAAACATATTTAACGCTTGTTTCTCTATCCATACACACTAAAATATAATCAACTTTTCCATTAAATCCCCAAAATTTATAATCAATAGGTGCCTTACCTGTTCCATCGTTTAGATACTCTTCACATACTATTAATGGTTTTATATATTTATAATGATATTCTAATTGCAATTTTGCATAATTTCTTTTTAAATCTTTATTAAGCACTTTTCTAAAATCTTGCTTTTCAAACTCTTTTTTATCTTTACAAATAAAAACATCTCCAGAACCATTATTAGTTTTTAATACAAATTTTTCAGGAAGTTTTGAAATGTCTATCATATCAGCATTTTCATAAACTCCATATAATTTTGGTAAATACTCACCATAACCTTTTTCTGTTATATAGTTTCTTGCTAAATATTTATCAGTTAGTTCTGCTTCTCTTTTATCTACTAATTTGTGTGCTATAATATAGTGAATTTTATCATTTAATGTTTTTGGATTTTTTAAATCAAGTTTTTCTTTCATTGCCATTCTATAGATTACTTTATGTGCAAATACAGGTGGCATATACCATAATATAAATACTATAAACCTTTTTATGATTTCCTTTACCTTTTTCATTATAGTTAATTCCTTCCGCATTATTTTATAAATTAGTAATAAGTTAATTTTGTTTTAGTATTTTATCTTCCTATTGAATAATATTCTATATTTTTCATTTCATTTACATTATATATGTTTCTTCCATCATATACAAGTGGTTTTTTCATTAAATTTTTATATTCACTTGGTTTTACATCTTTTATTTCATTCCACTCTGTAAATATAAAGCATATATCTGCATCTTTTAAAGCTTCTTGCGGAGTTTTTGTATATTTTATTTCATTTTTGTAGATTTTTTTGTAATTTTCTTCTCCAATTGGATCATATGCTTTTATTTTAGCTCCTTCTTCTAGTAATACTTCTATATTTACAAGAGAAGGTGCTTCTCTTAAATCGTCTGTTCCTGGCTTAAACGTAAGTCCAAGTACTGCAACATTTACGTCTTTAAATGTTGCAAATTTTTTTCTTGCCTTTTCTAGCAATATCAATTTTTGTTTTTTGTTTACTTCTATTGCTGCTTTTATTGTTTTAAGTTCATATCCACCTTGCATTGCAAGATAATGAAGTGCTTTTGTGTCCTTTGGGAAACAGCTTCCACCATATCCACAACCTGCACTTAAAAATTTATTTCCTATTCTTTCGTCATAGCTCATTCCTTTTGCTACATCTTCAATATTAGCTCCAACAACTTCACAAAGGTTAGCTATATCATTCATATAACTCACTTTTAATGCCAAAAAATCATTTGACGCATACTTAACCATCTCTGCACTTCTTCTATCTGTTGCAACAATTGGAAGATCAAAATTTGAATAAAGTTCTTTCATTTTTTCTTCTACTTTTTTATTTTCTGTACCTATAACTATTCTTGAAGCATGCAAAGTGTCTTTTACTGCTGTACCCTGAGATAAAAATTCTGGATTACTTGCAATATCTACTTTTACATTATGTTTTAAATTTTCTCTAATATATTTCTCTATTTTATCATTTGTTCCAATTGGAACTGTTGACTTTATAACTACTATGCAGTCTTTTTCTATTGACTCTGCAATTTGTTTTGATACTTCATATACATAGTCTAAATTTGCAGATCCATCTGATTTTTCTGGTGTTCCAACTCCTATGAAAATAAAATCTGCATCTTTATATGCCATCTTATAATCAGTTGTATAATCTATTCTACCTGCATTGTAATTTTTAATCATTAATTCTTCTAAATTCTCTTCGTATATAGGACATTTTCCGCTTTTCATAAGTTTAATCTTTTTTTCGTCAACGTCTACGCAAATTACATTTTGTCCTTTTTCTGCAAAACATACTCCTGCGACAAGCCCTACATATCCTGTTCCTGCAACTGCAATTTTCACTTTTTCACTCACATTCCTTTCTCTTAGCCTATTAATACGTATATAAAAGTTTTACATTACTTTTTTCTTATTTATTTGTTTTCTCATATTCGTCTAAATGCGGTATAACTTGCACATATTCATTTTCAAGTATTGAATCTCTTATTTTACCAATATCATTAGCAAGTAAATTATTTTTCCATAGCACATATGTAAATGAGATTTGGTCTCTTTCGCTTTTTTCTTTAATTTCCTGCCACCAATCTTCCATAAGTCTTTTGCAAAGCTCGTTTTCATGTTCTCTGACTAAAATATTAGTTTCAAATAATCCAAAATTTTCTGGCATTCCTTCTTTTTTGTATTCTTCAAGTTGTTCTTTTATGATGCTTGAATTTCCCCTTTTTGCATAAATACACGCTTTTCCTTCTTTATATATGCAATCTCTATATGGATGTGGATGTATTGCAATTCCTGTGTTTTTATTCATTTTTTCTAGAAAGTCAGAAATATCTAAAATGCATCTTATATTTGCATCTATAAAAATTGAATATTTATAATTTGGGAAAAGTATATCAGGATGTGTTTTTAAATATCTTGCCTTTTTTACATTTGATAATTCCATGTCTTTTAAAAATTTATTTGCATCTATCCATTTCCATGTTTTCAAATCTTCTGGTTCTTTATCACTTATAAAATAGTAATCACATTTTTCTGATGTAATAAGTGGTTCTTTAGGAGAATCATATCCCCCAATATTACATGTATATATTGCAACCCTTGCATCCTTATCATAGTCCGTATTTAGATATTTTTCGTTATCTTTAAAAATGTTCTCATTATTGTAATTACTTTTTTCTACTAAATATTCTTTTTTCTTTTTGTTTGGTATTAACTTACTTATAATATAAAATATTCTTCCTTTTTTTAGAAAATATTTAAGTTTTAATACTCTTTTCCCTGTAATGTATTCTTTCGAAGATAATATTTCTTTGTATTGCATATTTACTTTCTTTAATGCTTCTTTGTATTTATTTTCGTCATCCATTACTATTTCCCCCTATCTTCTACGTAGTTTTACTCTATTAAATTTTCTATTTTCTTGCTTTCTTCTAATATTTCTTTTTCTTGACTACCTAATATTATTACTAGTAATGCAGTAATTGATTCCACACAATACATACTTCCAAAACAGCATAATGTAAAAATACTTGCATACGCAATCCAGTTATCTGTCATACCCTTATTTTTTAAATATTTTAAAATTACATATATAACAAATATCAAAAATGGCAAGCCGAGTTGATATGCAATTTCAATATAGCCATTATGTGTAAATTTTTCTATATGCACATTATTAAATATAATATCTCCTTCTTCCTTCGAAACAGAACCTACCCCATTACCTATCATAACATCCTTTATACTATTAGTACTTTCTTGTAAATAATATAGTGAAGAATAGCTTCTTTTTATAGAAGATAAATCTTTAAATATAGTAAGTCCTAATGTGCTCATTATAGTTAAAGAAATTAACGGCAATATAATTATACATGCTTTTCCTATCTTTTTTAATATACTTTCCTTTTTTAATAATCTGAATAATAAATATATACATATAAAATATACAAATGTCACCCATGCTGATCTTGAATATGTAAAAATAATATTTATAAATGAAAGAATCGTTATCGCAATTTTTTGCTTTTTAGATACACTGTCTTGATTCATTATAAAGAAATATGCCATACTAAGAAATATGCCATATGCAGATGGTTCATAGAATGTTGAATATATTCTTCCTGTATCAACCCATCCTGTATATACTTCAAATATTTTTCTTTCCCCATACGAAGGATTATTACTAAAGAAATTTAAAAACATTGGTAATTTAAAATTAGATGCAATTAATTGATATATTCCATAACTTGTAATTACTATTATAGCAATTGAAAATATATTATAAAAAAAAGATATTTGCTTTTTTTCTTGTATTAGTTTTATGTATTTATACGCACTCCATATTACAAAGAAAATCATATATAATCTAATTACCTGCATTATATTCATGTATCCATTTATTGCAGAAGATAATAATATGACAATTGTAAATACGCACATTATTCTTATAAAGTTCCAATTTGGTTTCATGACAAATTTATATTTTATCGTTAAAAAAATCAAAAAGATAACTAAAGCTGATATTCCAAAGCTTTTAGTCTTAATTATTGCAAAATTTTGTAGAAATAATAAAATTACAAAAATAATCATTTCTATTTTAAAAACTTTTTCTCTATTTATATTTATCATTTATTGTTCACCTTGTTATACTTTCTTCCTTCTTTTATTCCTTCTAATAATGCTGAAATTTTATCTCTTTCGCCTTTTAATAAATATTTCATAATTACTATAACTCTCGTTGTATAAAACCATGTTAATGCTAACACTTTTTTTTGCACATATCTTTCTATAAAAATTAGTCGATTTCTTGTATTCCATTTAATAGAAAAGGCACTTTGCATTCCACCAGAAGATGCACTTTCTTTATGATATATTATACTATTTAGACATACGCCTAATTTGTATCCATGTCTTTTTGCATTTACGCAGTAATCTATATCTTCGTAGTACATAAAATATTGTTCAGGTAAATATCCAAGTTTTTCAATTGTTTCTTTTTTTATTAACATGCAACATCCTGTAACAAATTCTGTATATTTGAAATCTTGTTTTTCTTCAATATATGTTTTTCCTTTTCTTTCAATAATTACTGTACCCTTGTTCCAATTAACTCTTCCTCCTATGTAATTTATTTTATTTTTGTCTTCATGGTACATTATCCTTGCGCCCATAATTCCTACATCATTATGCTTTGTCATCTCTTTATATATTTTGCTTATGCTATTTTCAGTAATTATTGTATCATTATTTAAAAGAAGTAAATACTCTGCTTTATTATTTATTGCATATTCTATTCCCAAGTTATTGCCATGAGAAAAGCCTTTGTTATCTTCAGCTTTAATTAAATGTATACCTTCTATCTTTTCTAATTCTTCTACTGAATTATTTGTAGATTTGTTATCAACAACAATGATTTCATATTCTATTTGTTTTTCATTTTCTTTAATACTTTTTATACATTCAATTGTATCAATATAATTGTTATAATTCAATAGAATAATAAAAATTTTATCCATTCTAATTCCCCGCATTTATTACTTTTTCATAACACTTTTGTATCTCTTTTTTATATCTTTCATTTGATAAAGGATTATCCCAATACATTTGATATGCATTTTGGCTCATCTCTTTAATTTTCATATCACTACATTTTTGTATTTTATCTTTTAGATCTTCTAAATCACCCATTTTGTATATAAAACCATTTCTTCCATCTACAATAAATTCCATTGTAGCACAATTATCCCCAACTAAGACTGGCACTCCCTTCGATAATGCTTCAAGTGCAGTTAGTCCCATGGTTTCGTACCATAATGAAGTAAAAATCATTGCTCTTGCAATTTCTAAATATTCTTTAATTTTCTCTTTTGACTGCCAACCTACAAATTTTATATTATCATATTGTTTTTGAAGTTCATCTTTCATAGGTCCATCGCCAACAACAATTCCTGTTTTATTAAGTTCCTTTAGTGCTTTACAAAATAACTCTGTTCCTTTTTCTTTTGAAATTCTTCCGATATATATATATTCGCTATTTTGTTGAAATTCGTATTGTTCTTTTTGCATATCAACAGGATTGTTTATTTTTATAATTTCAATATTTTTATTTAGTGTTTGTTTTAAAATTGTTTCACTTAAATTTGAAATTGAAATGCAATAATGCAATCTTTTGTTTAACTTAACAATTTTGTTTTGAACAAATTCTCTAATTACTCTATATAATTTCACTAGATAATTTCTAGAATCACAATTGCATTTTATACATTTCAATGATAAAGGATTAAATTTACATATTTCAAGTGTTTTATAATTAAAATACCCGCCATTTGGACAAGCGGTAAAATAATCATGTAAGGTAAGTACAACTTTAAAATCCATCTTAAATGCCACATCAAAAACACTACTTGATAACGCCTTTGTCCATCCATGTATATGAATTATTGTTTCTCTTTTGTCTAATGTTTTTAATAACTGTTTTAGTTTATTTTTTGCCTTGAAATTATATATGCCATTTATAGCACCTTTTAGCTTATTATTGCTTTTTAAAGCTTCTTCTTGATTTGTAGTTATATAATTTATTCCTTCGATATTTTCTTCTTCTTTGTTTACAGCAGAGAAAAAATAAATGTTCATGTTGCTGTTTTTTAATATTTTTGCTGTATCAATAGCTACTTTGCTTGCTCCACCTTGAACATAATTAAAATCATTAATTATTACAACATTTTTTACGTTCAATATTTTTACCTACTTTCATTCCAATAAATCTAGCTGCCATATTAGGTGCAAATTTTATAAATACAACATTCCAATTTTTATCTTGAATTGCTCTTTTGAAAACGTATTTAGCAAGCTGAAGTCCACTATCATTTACCTTGTATTTATTTAAATATGTATTTTGTTTAAAAAATCTTCCTGTATCGTAATATCTTTTATATTGTTCTTTAAAACTTAATATATGTGAATGTATAACCTTTGAATCTGCACAGTATTTTATTGTATAGCCATTCATGATAAGTTTATATGCAATATACATATCTTCACTAATTGGCATATCTTTTCCGTCATATCCATTTAGCTTGACAAATGTCTCTCTTTTAATTGCTGATGCTGCATCTGAGAAGAAAAATGTCTTTAACTGCATTTTGTCTATATCTGATTTATTTTTATACATAGATTCTTCTGGGTAGTTCATTTCTCTAACATATTTTTCTATTGAGTTGTTGTTACAAAGCTGTCTACTATATGCTGCATCACATTTTCCAACTTCTATATCTTTTGTTAAATAATAAAGCCACATTTCGTCTTCAATAATTATATCTTGAGTTATAAAAACTAATATATCAGCTGTACTTTCAAAAGCTTCTTTTTCTCTTGTTAAACTATGTGAAAATTCGTGTGGTTCTATAGATTTATATTTAATATTTAATCTATTAAGTATTTCTTCTGTATTGTCATTTCCCTTTGTTACAACATACCTAATTTGATTAATATCAACATTTTTTTGTTTTTTTATGGATTTATCTAAATTTTCTATGTATTTTTCCGCATTATAAAGCGGGCAAATTATATCAATTTTCATATCTACATTGCCCCTTCCTTTTTAAATACAGAAAATATTGTTTTGAAAATAATTTTTATATCATACCATAAATTTCTATTGTTGCAATACTCTAAATCAAGTTTTAATCTATCTTTAAAAGTTTTTTGGCTTCTTCCAGACACTTGCCAAAGTCCAGTTATTCCTGGTCTGCATTTAATGATATATTTATAATATTCCCCCATATCCTTCTTTTCCCTAAGCAAATATGGTCTAGGTCCAACTAAACTCATATCTCCCTTAAGTACATTAATAAATTGTGGGAATTCATCAAGGCTTGTTTTTCTAAGGAATTTGCCAATTTTAGTTATTCTTTCGTCATCTTCTACTTTTCTATAACTTAAATATTTTTCTCTAAATTCTTTATCTGTTTTTAACTTTTTCATTAAAATTTTGTCGGCATTAACTACCATAGTTCTAAATTTATATAGCCTAAATAACTTTCCGTCTTCACCAATTCTTTTTTGCATGAAAAATATAGGTCCATTATCCTTGCTAATTTTATTTGCAATAAACACTATAACTATAAGTGGGCAAAGTATGATTAGCCCTAATATTGCAGATAAAATATCAATAGCCCTTTTTAATATTTTATATATCTTAACACTATTATTTTCTTCTAATTGAATGTTCATTTTTATACTATCTAAATTTTCTCCGTTTAACATATTTTCTCCTAGATACAAATAATAATATCATAAAACGACAAAAAGTGCAAGGTATTATTTAGTTTTATATATAATTTTATAAGCCTTAAATTTTCCCCCGCATTTGCCACATCTATATTTCTTTGTAAAATCTTTGTTATACCTTTGCCTGTATATCACCTGACCGCAACCTTCACATATTATTTTATAATTATATATCTTTTGTTCTTTGTATTCCTTGCCACTTTTTTTATAATCTTCTTCTTTATTTCCTACTCTTGAAACATCATATCCTAAATTTTTATTTATGTTTTTTGCATATGCTTTAAAAAAATTCCCATGATTATTGCAATATGGCATGCAATGTATTAGTTCATGCATAATTGTATTTTTTATTATTTTATCATCCATTTCCATAACCCATGGGCTAACTTCAATCATATGCTTTTTGTATTTAGCATACCTAATATATCTATGTCCATTTACAACTTCCGTATATTTAGTTGTTTTATCTGGCTCTTCTTGCCTGCACGCTCCATATCTTTTATTATTTCTTTTTGAAATAGATATATCAATTTGCCCAATTTCTTCATTATTTTTTATTATAATTCCAATTTTTTCTAATTCTTCTAGGCATTCAAAATATAGTCTTTGCAATTTTTCTTCCATTTCTTTGGTTTGTTCCTTTCTACATTGATATATTGAATTTATTTTTATATTTTTTATTATATTTTGCAACCTCTTATTTGCTAAATTGCATATTTTATAAGCTATACTATATATAATATTTTATTTCCTGGGAAGTACTTTTTTAGGTTTTCTTCAAAAAATTTTTTTCCTTCTTTTCTAATTTCTTCTTTATACCAATATTTTCCCTTTCCACGTCCTGTCATTAATTCTTTATCAAATAATTGTATTCCATTTGGAAATGCTGCTTCATTTATTTTTGTGTGAACATAGCTGTATGTCATGAATATAACTTCAAAAAAAACATCTTTTTTTACTTCTCTTGATAAACTTCCTTGTAGATTTTTTATAAGATCCAAGTATAGACCTTGCCAATTTTCTACAAATATTACTGGAGCAATTAAAATTCCGCACTTTGTATCCTGCACTCTTTAATTTATTTATTGCTTCTATTCTTCCTTTTAACCTTGAAGTTCCAAACTCCACTTTATTAATTATTTCTTCAGGATTAACACTCATTCTAACTATTACTTTACCCTGATGATCTAAGTTTAAAATATCGTCAACCATATCAAATTTCGTTGGAAAAGTAAGTTTTCCCTTTTTAGTATTTTTAAAATTATCTATTGTCCATACTAAATTTTGTGTAATAGTATTTTCAAGTATTAAATCGCTATTACTTCCTATCTCAAAAGTTAAGTCTTGTTCTGATTTTTCTGCTACCTTTATTATTTTTTCTAACATCTTTTCCCTATTTACAAAAAGTCGTAAGTAGGCACATTTGTTATAATTACATACTAAATAGCAATACATGCATGCAGCAGTACATCCGAGATGATGTATATGGTACAAGATAATCTGATACCTTATGGTTCTCAACAAATTTGTGTGTTTTCCTTACTCCGATAATCAAATTTCTTTTCATGTTAACAAATTCTTTATTATCTTGCTGTTGCATTTCTTTAATTGAATTATGACTCTCAATCTGAACTTTAGGTATATATTTATATTTTTCTAATAGCTCGTTTCCTAATGGATAATCCGTTATTTCTTTTTCATAATAAATAGCTTTGGGAACAAACTTCATACTAATCATTCCTTGCATAATAAATTTAGATATGCTTATTATTCCCAAAACTGGTTTATATTATATATTTTTCTTAAATTCTTTGCAGAATTCATTTATGACACATTCATTACATTTTGGATTTCTTGCTATGCACGTATTTCTGCCATGCCAAATAAATAAGTGATTTATATCTTTGTAATCTTCTTTATCAAAAAATTTAAGTAAATCTTGTTCTATCTTTTCTGGCTCTTTTTGTGTGCTTAATCCAATTTTATTTGCGATTCTTTTGCAATGTGTATCAACTGCAATTCCTTGTGGATTTCCAAAGGCTTCAAGCATTACAACATTTGCACTTTTTCTTCCGACACCTGAAAGCTTTGTTAATTCTTCCATTGTTTCTGGAACTTTTCCATTATGCCTTTCAATTATCTCCTTAGCACATTTTTTTATGTTTTTTGCCTTATTTTTATAAAATCCACATGGATGTATAAGCTCTTCTAATTCTTCTATATCAATCTTTGCAAAATCTTCTGGTGTTTTGTACTTTTTAAATATATCTGGCGTTGTTTTGTTTACTCTTTCGTCTGTGCATTGTGCAGAAAGCATAACTGCAACAACCATTTCAAATGGTGTCTCAAAGTCTAAACTACACTTTGCATCTGGGTATCTTTCTTTTAATCTTTTTACTATTTCTTTGCTATTTAGTTTTACTTCTTGATTTGTTTTATCTTTATTTGTTTTTGCTTTGTTATTTTTTTGCTCTGCTTCATTTATTTTTTTATTTTGCATTATAGTTTTTCACCTTCTTTATGTTTCGTTAATATAATAATCATATAAGGAGGTAATGTATTATGTTTAGATTTCTAAAAAAGACAATTGCAGTTTGTATGATTGGGTTCGGTCTAGGAATTCTCTTTGTATTATTACTTCCTTTATGTGGTTGGCTATTTATCATAGGCGTTGTTATTGTTATTTTGGGCCTAGTATGGCTCTCATGCTAAAGAAAGGAGTGTGCTTTTACTATGACTATCGTTGTAAAAAAAGTTCCAAAATTTTTACGAGGTTTTGTAAAGTTTATTTTTGGTATAAAAGATTAATACATACTACATGTATTACTTGATATGTAAAAAGAGTAGACTTCTCTACTCTTTTTATTTATACTCTATCAATTTTTCCTGAGCGTAAGCACTTTGTACATACCTTTATTCTCTTTGGTTGACCATTTTCCATAACTTTTACGCTTTGTAAATTTGGTTTCCATGTTCTTGTGCTTCTTTTGCTTACGTGAGAACGTGCAATACTTATTTTATTTCCCACTGATTGTGATTTATTGCATATTGCGCATTTTGCCATTTCGTATCATTCCTTTCTATCGATTATAAAACTGACTATTTAATATAATAGCACAAATCGCATAAAATTGCAAGTATTTTTGTAAAAATTTTGGGGAAGTACTACCAGTGTCCAGTACTACTTGGTTATATAAAGGCATGGGCGGAAGGAACCGAACTTGTAAGCATAGGTCGTACTGTCTATGTAGCGACCGCTCGTGTAACCACTACTGTAGTCGTAAGAGCCACCCCTAATGACACACGGATGATTGTCGTCGGTAGAGGTCTCCGCTGTCCATTCCTTACAGTTACTTGTCATGTCATATATATTACATACTTTATCTGTTGTATTTGTCTCTGTTCTTTCTCCTGTGTTATCTGGTGCTTCTGTATTAGACTTTATATTTCTTGATGTTTGCTGTGCATATGTCTTGTTTTCTGAATATGCCTGTATAAACACTATCGCTGTATCCCACGCATAACTATTTACTAAATCACTTTCATAATCGTCTCCTGTATACATCGCTTGACATTTTAGAGATGCATCGCCTTGTGTTATATTATTCCACAAATAATTTTTATGTTCTGACTCTCTTGGTGCATTTTCTTTCCCATCTACTGCTCCTGTATTTCCTTTTGATTGCTGACTTAATGGTTTTGCATTACTTTGGTCTTCTGAACCGTTATAACTTGCTTCATATCTTGCTATATAATAGCCACCTTTTCCGCCATTATTCTTTCCTGTCGCATTTGTTAAAAATGTTGTTAGATTTTTTGCTTTTGTATTTCCATATGATGTTCCTGCAGGATCATTTGCTCCATACTCATGATAATAACTACCTATAACTGGACTATTATTGGTAATTGTCTCTGCTTTTCCTTCTTCTTCTGGGGTTGGCATTGTTTCACCTGTCATTGTAAAATTATTATATCTTCCTAATTTTATCTCTGTTTTTGGTCCTTTAGAATCTCCTTCTTTATTATTTATCTCTCCCGTTGGTATCCACACAAACTGGTTGCCAGCATCTTCTCCTTCTGCATCTTCTATTACTATTCCATCTTGCACTGTTGGTATGTGATTCTCTGTTTCTGTATATTTATATTCTACACTATCTTCCCCATTTGGTACAATTCTAAATCCTGCTGGTACGACTACACTATTTCCATATTCGTCTGTTAATTCTGTTGTTTTCTTAAATGTATGATCTTTTGTTACTGCATCTGTTACTTTTTTTGGCTCTGGTTCTTCGTCGTCACTACTGCTACTTCCACCTACTCCTGTTCCACCATTCTCTATATT
>CANQXL010000027.1 GCA_947627705.1 uncultured Clostridia bacterium | reverse complement strand
CGCTGTTGAAATGAATAATCTTATAAATCTTGAGCTTGAAGGAGCTATTGGTTAAGAAGGAGAATAAGAAATGATAAAATTAAACGAGACACCTGTTAGAACAGCAAGAAATTTTAATATAAATAATATAGAAATAGAAGAATCAGAAATCCAAAATAGAATTGAACAATTTGACAGTATTGATATTAACTTACCAGAAGGTGTTTTAGCAGAAAAGAATGTAAGTACTTCAAATTTTAAATATGGTGTATCAGAAAATATACTTTCTGAAGTTAGAGATGATGCAAATAATAAATTAAAACTAACTATATTAGAAAATATAAAAGATCCAATAACTATTTTTTGCGAATTTGATGATGAAAATAAGACTTTGATTCAAGACATAGAAGTTGTTGCAAAAAAAGGATGTAAAGCTGATTTGATTATAAAATATAAATCAGAAGATTTAAGTAAATGTTATCATAATTCAAGTATAAGAGTTAAGTTAGAAGAAGATTCGAATATTAATATGACAGTTATAAATTTACTTAATACAAAATCAACTAATTTTTTGAGCATAGAAAATGAACTTGATAAAAATTCAGTATTAAATTATTTGATTGTTGATTTTGGTGGCAAAAATAGTATAACAAATTATTATTCAAATCTCATGCGGTGACTTTTCAAAAAACAATATTGATGTAATATATTTAGGAAAGGAAGACGAACTGTTCGATTTGAACTATATAGGAGAATTAAGAGGCGTAAAGACAGATATTGAAATTGAAGTACAAGGAGCCTTAAAAGATGCAGCAAAAAAACATTTTAAGGGAACTATAGATTTTAAAAAAGGATGTAAAAAATCAAAAGGAAATGAAAATGAGTTTTGTATGCTTTTATCTGATACTGCAAAATCTATTGCACTTCCAATGCTATTATGCAGTGAAGAAGATGTCGAAGGTAATCATGCTTCTGCTACAGGAAAGGTTCGGAAACAAAGAATTATTCTATATTATGAGTAGGGGATTTGATAAAGAAGAAGCTATAAAACTTTTAGTTAGAGCTAAATTTAATAAAATATTAGAAAAAATAAAAAATCAAGAGATTAAAGAAGAAATTTTAAATGAAATTGATACAAGATTGAGCTAATAATACAAGATTAAGTTTAGATAGGAGATAAAAATGAACGAATTAAAAAAAGATTTTCCCATTTTGCAAAATAGGGATATAGCATATCTTGACAGCGGTGCAACAACTCAAAAGCCATATAGCGTAATAGATGGGATAAAAGATTTTTATGAAAATTATAATGCTAATCCACACAGGGGAGCATATTCTTTAAGCATAGAAGCAACTACAATGTATGAAAATACACGTGACAAAATTGCAAAATTCATAAATGCAAAGCATAGTGAAGAAATAATATTTTCAAAGAATGCAACTGAAAGTTTAAATTTACTTGCATATTCTTATGGTTTAGGTAACTTAAAAAAGGATGATGAAATTGTGATTTCAATTATGGAACATCATTCTAATTTGGTCCCATGGCAAAAAGTAAGAGATATTACAAATGCTAAATTAAATTATATGTATATAAATGAAAATTACGAAATTTCAGACGAAGAAATAGAAAATAAAATTACAAAAAAGACAAAAATTGTAGCAATAACGCATGTTTCAAATGTTTTGGGAACAATAAATAATATAGAAAAAATAATAAAACTTGCACATAAAAATGGTGCGATTGTTATTGTTGATGCATCTCAAAGTATACCACACATGAGAATAGATGTGCAAAAGTTAGATGTTGATTTTTTAGTTTTTTCACGGACATAAAATGCTAGCACCACTTGGAATAGGCGTATTATATGGGAAAAAGGCTTTACTAAATGAAATGAATCCGTTTTTAATGGGCGGTGATATGATAGAATATGTTTATGAAGATCATACAACATTTGCACCTCTTCCAAACAAATTTGAGGCAGGAACACAAAATGTTGGTGGTGTTGTAGGACTTCGGCTTTGCAATAGATTATATAGAAAAATTAGGATATGAAGAAATACAAAAAATAGAAAAGGAATTAATAAAATATGCAAGAAATGAACTTTCAAAGCTTGATTATTTAACATTATATTTAACGCCAAATGAAGAAAAACATTCTTCTGTTATTTCATTTAATATAAATGGTATTCATCCGCATGATGTAGCAAGTATATTAGATGGAGAAGGAGTGTGCATAAGATCAGGCAATCATTGTGCTCAACCACTTTTAAGATACATGAATATAGACTCAACATGTCGAGCAAGTTTTTATTTTTATAATACTAAAGAAGATGTTGATAGGCTCGTAAAAGCTTTAAATAAGGCATATGAAATGTTTAAAAAATATATAAATTAATTTTGTGTTTAAAATAAAAATGCCTTTAAAATGGAATTTCAAACGAAAACAGATATATGGTAAATTTATAATAATTTCAAAACGGGGGAAATGGAGTTAATAATAATGGACGATTTAGAAAACATATACAATGATTTAATTATGGAACACAGCATGAATTCATACAATAAGAAAAAGCTAGAAAATGCTGACTTTGAAGAAGTAGGCCATAATCCAAATTGTGGGGATGAAATTACACTTGAGTTAAAATTAAATGGAAATGTAATTGAAGATATGGCGTTTTCAGGTCATGGATGTGCTATTTCACAAGCATCTACTTCTATAATGATAGATACTTTAAAAGGAAAGACTATTGAAGAGGCAAAAGAAATTATAAAAACATTTATCGCAATGATAAAAAGAGAAGAAACAGACGAAGAAAATCTAAAGAAATTGGAAGATGCTATTGCATTTAAAAATGTTTCAAATATGCCAGCCAGAGTTAAATGTGCGCTTCTTGCTTGGCATACGTTAGAGAATATGCTAAATAATGGAGAAAACAACGGAAAATGCGAAAATAACTGCTGTAATTAAAGGAGCATGAAATGGAAAATAAAAAAGTATTAATTGGTATGAGTGGAGGGGTTGATAGTAGCGTATCAGCACTTTTGCTAAAAAAGCAAGGCTATGATGTGATAGGTGCAACACTTGAATTGTTCACAGGTAGTAGTTGCTGTAATATGAATACTTATTTAGATGCAAAAAATGTATGTGCATCAATAGGTATACCACATTTTACATATGATTTTAAAGAAGAATTTAAAAATAAAGTTATTGACGACTTTATAGATTGTTATGCAAATTGTAAAACACCAAATCCATGCATAGAATGTAATAAATATATGAAATTTGGCATTATGTATGAAAAAGCTAAAGAGCTTGGATGTGATTTTATTGCGACTGGTCATTATGCAAAAACAGAGTATAGTAATGAGTATAAAAGATGGATATTAAAAAAATCAAAAGCAGGAAAAAAGGATCAAAGTTACGTATTATGGAATTTACCTAAGGAGCTCATTTCTCATGTTATATTTCCACTTTCAGAATTTGAAAGTAAAGAAGAAATAAGAAAAATTGCAAACGAAAATAATTTAAAGGTCGCAAATAAACCAGATAGTGAAGATATTTGTTTTGTTCCTGATGGAAATTATAAAAGATTCCTAGAAAATAATTCTAATATAAAACCTAAAGCAGGTAATATTGTTAACCAGAAAGGTGAAATTTTAGGAAAGCATACAGGATTATATAATTATACAATAGGACAAAGAAAAGGACTTGGAATTTCGTATAAGGTTCCATTATTTGTGCTTGGATTTAATAAAGAAAAAAATGAAGTAATTGTTGGAGAAGAAAAAGAACTTTATAAAAAAGAAATACTTGTTAAAGATATTAATTTACTTCTTGTGGACGAAATAAAGGGGAAAATGAATGTAGAAGTTAAAACGAGATATTCTAGCAATTGTGCAAATGCAACAATTAGACAGGAAAATAATATAGTGAAGGTAGAATTTGAAAATCCACAAAGAGCAATTACACCAGGACAATCTGCTGTATTTTATATTGGAGATATTGTACTTGGCGGTGGAAAAATCATGTAAAATAAAGAGATTGTAAAAGGGTTATACTCTTGTGCAATCTCTTTATTAATTGAATGATTAAAATTCGCAATTATTTGGCGTCCTTGGGAAAGGAAGAAGATCACGGATATTTTGCATACCTGTTATATACATCATAGCTCTTTCAAAACCAAGACCGAAACCGCTATGAACGCAACTTCCGTATCTTCTTAAATCTAAATACCACCAATAATCTTCTTCAGATAAATGTAATTCTTTTAAACGTGCTGAAAGTTTTTCAAAATCGTCTTCTCTTTGACTTCCACCAATGATTTCGCCTATACCAGGGGCAAGAAGATCTGCTGCTGCAACTGTTTTTCCATCAGGATTTAGTTTCATATAAAAAGCTTTAATATCTTTTGGATAATCAGTTACAAATACAGGTTTGCCGAATAATTTCTCACTTAGATATCTTTCATGTTCTGTTTGAAGGTCGATACCCCAGCTAACAGGGAATTCGAATTTATCATTTACTTTTTCAAGTTCTTTTATAGCATCTGTATAGGTAATTCTTCCAAATTCTGAATTTAAAACATTATTTAATCTATCAAGTAAAGTGTTATCAATAAACTGATTAAAGAAAGCCATTTCTTCAGGTGCATTTTCAAGAACATAAGAAATAATGAATTTAATCATATCTTCAGCCAAATCCATATCGTCCTTTAAATCAGCAAAACATATTTCAGGTTCTATCATCCAAAATTCTGCAGCATGTTTAACTGTATTTGAATTTTCTGCTCTAAATGTAGGCCCAAATGTATAAACGTTACGAAAAGCATGTGCAAAAGTTTCTACGTCAAGTTGACCGCTAACAGTTAGGTGAGAAGATTTACCGAAAAAATCTTGAGAGAAATCAACTTTTCCTTCGTCATTTTTTATTGGGTTATCCATATCCATTGCAGTTACTCTAAACATTTCACCAGCACCTTCACAGTCGCTTCCTGTAATTATTGGAGTATGAACATATACGAATCCTTTTTCTTGAAAAAATTTATGAATTGCATAAGATAATACACTACGAACTCTAAATACTGCATTAAAAGTATTTGTTCTTGGACGTAGGTGACTGATTGTCCTTAAGTATTCAAATGAATGTTTTTTCTTTTGAAGTGGATAATCTAAATCTGCAAGATTAACAATCTCAATATCCTGAGCTTTAATTTCAAATGGTTGTTTTGCATTATCTGTTTTTACAACTTTACCAGTAACTATTATAGAAGAACTTATAGAAAGCTTTTTTATAGTTTCAAAGTTATGAAGTTCAGTATCAAATACAATTTGAACGTTTTTAAAAAAAGTACCATCATTTAATTCTATAAATCCAAAATTTTTAGAATCACGAATTGTTCTTACCCAACCAGAAACTTTAATAGTTGTATCGGCATAAGATTCGGTATCTTTGTATAAATCTTTAACTAATGTATATTTTTTATCCATAACTTAAATCACATTCCTTTCAAATATGTTAAAATTATGTTTATTATTATATAAAATAATTCACGAAATTTCAATATTTTTAAAAAAAGTTTTAAAAACAACTTGATTCTTATAAATTAATTTAGTATAATACAAATACGTTAATATGTGAAGGGAGGTGTTAAATATGGAAAACGAGCAATATCAAAATCTTATGAATGCAATCATAGGAGTAAAAGAGGACTTAAGACAAGAGATGAGAGAATCAATTGAAGCGTTAAGGCAAGAAATGAGAGAAGCAGATAATGCATTAAGACAGGAGATGAGAGAATCGAACAAAAGCTTAAAAGATGAAATTGCCGAATTAAGAGCAGATATGAAAAAAATGGACCAAAGATTAAGAAAAACAAATAAAAAGTTAAATGAACAAGGTCAAACATTGACTAGAATGATGAATAAGTTATCTGAACATGATATCATGTTTGATAATTTAAAACAAGAGATAAACGAAGTAAAAGAGCAAATTGTCATTGAAAAGTCAAATCTTATTGTGTTTATTGGTGGACAAAGAAAACTAATTGAAGCAAGAACTGACAAAAAGATTGATGATTTAAGACAAGAATTTAAACTTGGGTTGGACTTTAGTTTAACTTGATTATTAGTTGATTTATTTATTTGATTTATTAGTTATTTTATTTGATTTATTTATTTAGTTTATTTTATTAGTTAGTTATATAGTTTAGTTTATTTTATTAGTTAGTTATTTAGTTTATTAAAATTAAGAAAATCAAAAATAGATGCCTTATAAATGGATACTTAGCATGAATGTTGTGTGATAGTATGTATTTATAAGGCATCTATTTACTTGTCTTTTTACTAAATTTATGATAACATATTAAAAGCAAAACATAATATAGGGAGAATCACAATGGAAAGATATCAAGAAATAGAAAGAACAATTATAACAAAATACAGAAAAAATATATGGAACAAATTTACTAAGGCAATTAAAGAATATGATATGATACAAGAAGGAGATAACATTGCAGTTTGCATATCAGGTGGGAAAGATTCGATGTTACTTGCAAAATGCCTTGAAGAACTGAAAAAACATGGAAAGTTTGATTTTGGTTTAGTATTTCTATGTATGAATCCACGGATATAGTGAAAAAAATAAACAAAAAATTCTAGAAAATGCCCAAATTTTAAATATTCCAATTACTATGTTTGAAACAGACATATTTGATAGAGTAGAAAGAATAGAAGATCATCCATGTTATGTTTGTGCAAGAATGAGAAGGGGATATTTATACAAAAAAGCTAGAGAGCTTGGATGTAATAAGATTGCACTTGGCCATCATTTTGATGATGTAATAGAGACAATACTTATGGGAATGCTATATGGTGCCCAAATGCAAACGATGATGCCAAAGTTACATAGTACATTTCATGAAGGTATGGAACTTATAAGACCGCTATATTTTGTAAAGGAATCAGATATAATAAATTGGAGAGACAGAAATGGTCTAGAGTTTATAAAGTGTGCATGTAAAATAACAGAAAAAAATGCATCAAAAGATGAAGAAGGATCAAAACGAGAAACCGTAAAAAAACTTATAAAGACATTAAGACAAGAAAATAAATATATTGATACAAATATCTTTAGAAGTGCACAAAATGTTAATCTTAATACTTTAATATCATATCAAAAAGGGGAAGAAAAACATCATTTTTTAGACGATTATGATAAATAAAATCATAATTTATGTATAAGCTATTTTAAATAGGGGGAAAAATAAAAATGCTAGATAAAGAAAAACTAATTCATGAAGCTAATAATGCAATTGTTTGGATAAAAGATTATATAGAAAAATCCAATGCAAAAGGAATTGTTGTTGGCAATAGTGGCGGAAAAGATTCTGCAACTGTAATTGCGATGGCAGCAAAAGCAATAGGAAGTGATAGAGTTCTTGCAGTCTCTATGCCATGTAATTCAAAAATATCTGACATGGAAGATGCAAAAGCTGTATGCGATAAATTTAATGTTGAACTCGTAAATGTGGATTTAAGCGAATGTTTCGAAAATCTTGAAAATTCAACAAATAATGGATTAAATGACAATAAAAAAATTTTAAAAAATTTAAGTGAAGAATCGCTTATAAATATAAAACCAAGGTTAAGAATGACAACATTATATGCAATTGCACAAACATTAGGATATTTAGTAATAGGAACAGGAAATTTATCTGAATCAATGGTAGGATATACAACTAAATGGGGAGATAGTAGTTATGATTTTAACCCAATAGCAAATTTTACAGTAGAAGAAGTATTAGCAATTGGAGAGTATTTAGGAGTTCCAGAAAGAATATTAAAAAAGGCACCAAATGATGGATTAGGAACTAAGACAGATGAAGAGAAAATGGGTGTAACATATAGGCAAATTGAAGAGATGATTGAAACTGGGGATATAGAAGATAAAATATCAAAAGAAAAGATCATAAATATGTTTAAAAATTCAAGACATAAAAGAAAAAGCATTCCTATGTATTCATTTAAAAGAAAAAATTGTTTATTAGAAATGTATGATAAGGTATAAGTTTTAATAATTACAAACTAAGAAAGGGAAATCTAATATGAAAGAAAATATAGAACTTTTATCAGATTTTTACGAATTTACTATGTCAAATCGGATATTATGAGAAAGGAAGAAATGACATAGCATATTTTGATGTGTTTTTTAGAAAGATACCAGATAAAGGTGGATATGCAATTTGCTGTGGCCTAGAACAAATAATAGAATATATTCAAAATCTAAAATTTGATAGCGAAGATATAGAATATTTAAGAAAGCAAAATATTTTTTCAGAAGATTATTTAAAATATCTAGAAAATTTCAAATTTACAGGAGATATATGGGCTATACCAGAAGGTACTGTTGTATTTCCAAATGAACCAATAATTACGGTAAAAGCGAAGATTATAGAAGCACAAATTTTGGAAACTGCACTTCTTGTAATTTTTAATCATCAAAGTTTAATTGCAACAAAAACGAGTAGAATAGTTAAGGCAGCAGGGAATAGACCAGTAATGGAATTTGGTGCAAGAAGAGCACATCGGAGTTTCAGCTGCAATTTATGGAGCAAGAGCTGCAATCATTGGTGGTGCTTGTGGAACATCATGTACACTTACTGCTAAAAAATTTGGAGTACCAGCAAGTGGAACAATGGCACATAGTTGGATACAAAGCTTTGATAGCGAATATGATGCATTTAAAGCATATGCAGAGCTTTATCCAAATGCTTGCACATTACTTATAGACACATATAATACACTTGAAAGTGGATTACCTAATGCAATAAGAGTATTTGATGAAGTTTTAAAACCAAAAGGAATAAGACCAGTAGCAGTTAGACTTGATAGTGGAGACCTTGCATATTTATCTAAAGAAGTAAGAAAGAAGCTTGATAAGGCTGGCTATTCTGATTGCAAAATATGTGCAACTAATTCTTTAGACGAATATTTAATTAAATCATTAATAGAACAAGGGGCTAAAATTGACTTATTTGGAGTAGGAGAAAATTTAATTACTGCAAAAAGTGATCCAGTATTTGGTGGAGTATATAAATTAGTTGGTATAGAAGAAAATGATAAAATTATACCTAAAATAAAGATAAGTGAAAACACGGCGAAAATCACAAATCCTAGTTTTAAAAAGGTATGTAGATTTTATTCTAAAGACAGTCATTATGCTCTAGCAGATGTTATTATGTTAAAAGATGAAGAAGTACCAGAAAATAACTATAAAATATTTGATCCTAATAATACATGGAAAAAGAAAACTCTTACAAATTACGAAGTAAGAGAATTACAAGAAAAAATTTTTGAAAATGGTAAACTAATATACAAATCACCATCATTAAAAGAAATTGCAAAATATGCTAAAGAAGAGCAAAATACATTATGGGAAGAAATAAAAAGACTTAATAATCCACAAAAATATTATGTGGATTTATCACAAAAATTATATGATTTAAAAATAAAAATGTTAGATACAAGATAATACTCTTTTAATTAGAATAGTTGAAATGATTTATTTTAAGAATCTTTGCTGTCGCAATTTCCAAAATTAAAATTATATGTAAATTGCTCCACTTCGCCCTTCGCTTCGCTCCGGTTAATCGCTTACGCAGATTCTTAAAATAAATCATTTCAGCTATTCTTTAATATAATATCATTATATTGTAACAAATGTTAAATAAAAATTAAATAAAAATATATTATATTAATGATAAAAGTGTTATAATTAAAAATAAGGTAATTAAAAACAAAAGTAAAGGAAGGAATGAAAAATGCAAGGGATTTATGAAAGAAAGGTAAATTATTACGAAACTGATAAAATGGGTGTTGTGCATCACTCAAACTATATAAGGTTCTTAGAAGAAGCTAGATGCCATTGGCTTGAAGCAATAGGTCTTCCATTTGAAGTTTTAGAAGAAAATGGAATAACTATACCAGTACTTAAAGTAGAATGTGAATATAAACATCACGTAACTTTTGGAGACACAATAGTCATAAAGACAATCATAACAGAATATAACGGAGTTAGAATGACAGTAACTTATGATGTAAAAGATAAAAAAACAGGAAAAGACGTAATAATTGCAAGAACAAAGCATTGTTTTACAGATAAAACATTAAAACCAATAAATCTAAAGAAAAAGAATCCAGATTTCTCAAAGAAATTTGAAGATTTATTAGATACAAATTATAATAATTAAAATCCATTATTAAAGGAAGAATAAAATGAAGAAATATAAAAGTTTTATTTTATGGTTATTATTTATAGTATATGAAGAAATGGTCTTTTCAGCAAGTATTTTTAATTCTATATCTAGTATAGGTTATGTAATACTATTTAGTATTCCTTTTGCTATGATTATATATTTAGTAACTACAATAGGTAGGAAATGGAATATATTTAGTACATATGTATTAACTTTAGCAATTATTGTGGTATTTATAGCACAATTTATATACTATAATGTGTATGAGGCAATAATTTCTTTTTACTCTGCGACAAATGCAATGGGACAGATTTGGCAATTTGCAGAAACAATTTTAGATGTTGCTCTTGCAAATTGGTATATAATTTTGCTTATGATATTACCACTTATTATACTTATTGCAATGCATATTATGAAAAAATTTACATTTGAAAAAGTAGAACTTAAAAATAAACTAATAGTTGCAATTATAGCGGTAATTGCCCATATAGCAGCATTGATTTGCATTTCGTACATAAATACAGACGATATTTATTCTAATAAAAATTTATATTTTAACGTACATTCTCCAACAATTACAGCTAATAGAATGGGAATACTAACAACAATGAGACTTGATTTAAAAAGATTATTATTTGGATTTGAAGAGAATATAAATCAAGTAATTAATATGGATGTAATGAATCAAGAAGAAGAAAAAAAAGAGATAGAAGAAGAGATAGAATATAACGAGTTAGATATTGACTGGGAAAAATTGATAGAAGAAGAAAGTAACGATAATATAAAAACTATATACAAGTATATGCAAAATGCACCTTCAACAAACAAAAATGAATATACAGGAATGTTTGAAGGAAAGAATCTTGTTGTTTTTGTTGCAGAAGCATTTACTGATTTAGCAATAGATAAGGATATAACTCCAACTTTATATAAACTATATTCAGAAGGATTTCAGTTTGATAATTTTTATACTCCGCTTTTCCCTGTAAGTACGGCAGATGGGGAGTATTCAACTGATACATCACTAATCCCAAAAGAAGGAACATGGAGTATGAAAGTAATATCAGGTAATTACATGCCATACTCATACGCAAATGTTTTTGAAGAGCAGGGATATAACTCATATAGTTATCATGACCATACAGCAACTTATTACAGTAGAGACAAATATTTAAAAGCTATGGGATATGATAGTTATTTAGCAAATGGAACAGGACTAGAAAAGAGAATGAATTTGAAATCATGGCCAAGTAGTGATGTAGATATGATAAATGTAACAACTAGTGATTATTTATCAGAAGGACATAAAAATTTTATCGCATATTATATGACTGTAAGTGGACATCTAAACTATACAACTTTAGGTAATAGTATTGTTAACAAAAATTGGAAATTAGTAAAGGACTTAGAATATTCTTCCAAAGCAAAAGGGTATCTTGCAGCACAACTTGAACTTGATAGAGCAGTTGAATTATTAATAGAAAAATTAGAAGAAGCAGGAGAGCTTGAAAATACGGTTATATTAATTAGTGGAGATCATTATCCATATGGTCTTACATTAAGTGAAATAAATGAATTATCTAGTTTTGAAAGAGATGATACATTTGAAAAACATCATTCAACAGCTTTAATATGGAATTCAGAAATGGAAGAGCCAGTTAAAGTAGATAAAATAGGAAGTAGCTTGGATTTACTACCAACTATGCTAAATTTATTTGGAGTTGATTATGATTCAAGATTACTTATGGGGACAGACATATTATCGGATAGTGAACCACTTGTAATATATTCTAATAGAAGTTTTATAACTAACTATGGAAGGTATTCAAGTCTTACAAAAGAATTTACTCCATCTAAAGAGTTAGAAGAAGACTTTAACATTGAAGAATATAAAAACAATATTAGTTCTATTATTTATAATAAATATCAAATTTCAAGATTAATACTTGAAAATGATTTTTACAGAAAATTATGGAATAAAATGGGATGGAAAGTGCTAAATTAGCACTAAATCCATTCCCCATATTTTTTAATATAAACTTTCTTTGCAAAGCTTGCAACTACACAGTAAAGAGTAGAAACAGCAAATATCATAAGGATATATTGAATGTTTAAAGGAACAAGACCTATTAAAGTTCCAAGTTTTGTAAAAGGAACAAGAATTCCAATTGCAATTAGAGCTATTGAAGAGAAGTATACAGCCTTATGAGCATTGCTTTGTATAAATGGAGTCTTTGATGTTCTAATTATATGCATACCAAATAGATTAGATGTTATACTATAACTAAACCAAATTGTTTGGAATGTTGCAACATCTGAAAGTCTAAACACAAATAAAATGTATGCAAAAACAATTAAATCAAATAAAGAACTTAGCGGTCCCATAAAGAAAATAAACTTTTTGAGACTATCAATCGAAAGTCTTTTAGGTCTTTTTAAATCTTCTTCGTCTACATTGTCAAATGGAAGTGTCATTTGTCCAAAGTCATATAATAAACCTTCAACAAGTAATTGTATAGGTGTTTCTGGTAAAAATGGAAGTAGTGCACTTGCAATTATAACTGACATAACTTCGCCAAAATTGAAGCTTGTTGCAAGTTTAATGTATTTCATAAGATTAGAGAATGTACGCCTTCCTTCTGTTACACCATCAAGTAAAACATCCAAATTTTTCTCAAGTAGTATAATATCTGCAGTTTCTTTTGCAATGTCAACGGCAGTATCAACAGAAACTCCTACGTCAGCATTTGTAAGAGAAGGGCTATCATTAATACCATCTCCCATATATCCAACTATATTTCCACTTTCTTTTAAAAGTCTTACAATTCTTGCTTTTTGAATTGGAGATAACTTAGCAAAAATATTTACTCTTTTTAAAAGTCTTAGAACAGCCATATCTGAAAGAGAATCAAGCTTGCTTCCAAGAACAATATTATTTGAATTAATTCCAACTTTATTGCATATCGCACGTGTTACTTCTGCATTATCGCCGAGTTAGAACTATAACACGAACGCCAGCCTTATTTAAATCTTCAATTGATTTTTTTGCGCTCTCTTTTGGTGGATCTAGGAAACATGTAAATCCAAGGAATACCATATTTTTTTCGTCAGAAACAGAAAATTGTTCAATACCAGAGATATCATTTTTTTGACAAACAGCGATAACTCTAAATCCTTCTTCATTAAGAGATTTGCTTATTTTTATAAGTTCTTCTTGAGCATTTTCTGTAAGTTTTGAAACTTCGCCCTTGTAATCTATTAAGGTGCAAATACTTAAAATTTCTTCAACAGCACCTTTTGTTATCATTTGAGTTTTTTGACCATCGCTTACCACAACAGACAAGCGTCTTCTGGAGAAATCAAAAGGTATTTCGTCAACCTTTTTATATTTATTTTCCATACCTTCCATTTCATTTTCGAGACCTCTACTTATAATAGCTTCGTCTATATTTCCCTTTAATCCAGTTTGAAAGAAAGCGTTTAAAAATGCATGCTTAAGAACACGAACGTCATCTTCGCCTTTGACATTTAAATATTTTTCAAGGACAATTTTATCTTCTGTTAAAGTACCTGTTTTATCTGTACATAAAATATTCATTGCACCAAAATTTTGAATAGAGTCAAGTTTTTTTACGATTGTCTTTTTCTTAGACATTCTAATTGCACCCTTAGATAGGCTTGAAGATAAAATAACAGGAAGAAGAAGTGGAGTGATACCAATTGCAATAGCAACTGCAAAGGTAAAGGCCGTAATAACATCATGTTTCCAGGCGTTTAAAAGAAAAACAAGTGGAATCATGATCAACATAATTTTAATAAGTAATCTACTTATACTTTCGATTCCTTTTTGAAATGCAGTTTTTGGCTTGCCAGTTGTTAGAACATGAGAAAGTTTGCCAAAGTAGGTATTATCACCAGTTTTAATAACAACACCTTTGGCACTACCAGAAATAACGTTTGTACCCATGAAGCAAATTGTGTCTATATCTGATAGGTTATCAATTTCATTAAAGGGAAGCTCATTTTCAACTGTTTTTTTAACACTATCAGATTCTCCTGTTAGAGAAGATTGTCCAACATGTAAATCTTTTGCTTCAATAATTCTAAGATCTGCTGGAATCATACTTCCTGCAGAAAGTAAAACAATGTCTCCAATTGTAATATTTTTTATAGGTATTTGTATTTCTTTTCCAGCTCTAATTACAGAAGTCGTTGTTGCAACTAATTCTTTTAGTTTGTCTGCTGCTTTGTTTGAACGATATTCTTCGAAAAAATCTAAAAGTGTACTTGCAGTTACTAAAATAGCTATAACAATAATGTTTGCGTAATTTGGAGTTTTTGGTAAATATACATCAGTATAAAGAAGAATTACAACTATTCCGAGTAAAATGCAGTTAAATGGACTGATTAGACTTTCAAGAAAGTAGTTATACCATTTTTTGGGTTTTGCTTGTTTTATTTCGTTTAATCCTAAATTTTTAAGTCTTGTAGCTGCCTGACTGTGAGATAGACCATTTTCATTTACTTTATATTTTTTTATAAAATCTTCCTTAGATAATGTGGCATCTTCACCGTATACTTTATTAATATTTATTTCTTCTTTTGAATTATTAGACAAAAAAATCATCTCCTAAAATATAATCATAAATATTATACCATTATGTGATTAAATTTAAAACATTTTTTTATCAAATTTAGAAAAGTGTAAAAATGTTAAATGATAAAA
>CANQXL010000026.1 GCA_947627705.1 uncultured Clostridia bacterium | reverse complement strand
TTAAGGTTTATTCTTGTGTTCTTTTTCTTCTGTTCTGGAATAGTCAAAATCTGTGATTTTTCCTATTCCACAAAAAAACTGGCAACTAATTATTTCTAACTAGTTGCCACGATTTATTCATTAAATTATTACCTGCTCAAACTTACTATTTGGGGTTATATAATGACGTTAAATTTCGTAATCCTCCTTAATTTTATTTAGTTCTTGAAGTCCATATATATAAATACCATTTTTTAGCATGATTTTATCTGTCTCTGGCAAATACTCTAGTGGTATTTCCATTTTTTCTTTAAACGTTTTTATATCATTTTTGTCAATTGTGTATATCATTATAACTCCATCTTCTTCAATCATAAGATAATGCTCATTACAATATCCATCTACATCCTTTTTTAGCGTAATTTCATCCTGCGAAAAGCTTTCTATCTCCCACGACGGATATTTTTTTGCAAGTTCTTCTTTTGTTAAATTAACCATTTCTTCTGGAATTTCAGCATTATTTGTAATTGTATGTCCACAAACTTTATAATATTTTTTTAGACTTAAAACAGTATTTGGTGTTGTTTTTATTTCTTGACTTGCAGCACTTATAGCTTCTTCATTTGAAACAAAGCCTGTATTTTCTTCATATGCTAGTAAATTACTTTCATATTCTCCTATGTCTTTTTGCATATTTGCCTTGGTTGTAAAATATGCTACCGCAAAAAATAAAACACAAAATCCAAATATAAAAATAGCTCGTTTATCCATAATACCTAATTTCCCCTTTTCTATTTTTAAAGGTGTTTTTAGTATTATTTACAAACAAAGCCAATTTTATACTTTTTATTTAAAAATTACTTGCAAGTTATTAACTTAGAAACAATGTTTTTTATTAATAGTTACTTACTGAAAGCTTAGGTAACTCAAAGATTTTTCCACTTGACGATATTGTAAGACTTTCCGTATGACTTTGGAATAACTCTTGACTTCCAATTAAAAAATATTTATGTTTTGTGTTATAGTCTATCATTCCATTTCCAATAATAATTGGATCATCCCATGTAACGTCTACTGCATACCAATTTCCGTTTAATTTTACATAGTTCCACATATGGTCTTCGGTTTCATTTGAAGAGTTTGTTGCAATTCCTGTTGCCAAAATATTTTCTACTCCTAACTCGTCTAGAATATATTTATATACTCTTGCATAAGCTTCACAAACTCCCTTTTTTTCAATTAATGCACCATATACATTTCCTTTTTGCACACTACTTGAATCATAATACATATTTTCAAGTAAATAATCATGTAATCTTGCAAGTTTGAAATATTCTTCTCCTGTTGCCACTTTTTTATATTGTTCTTTTGCATTTTCAACCTTTGTTAGAGCATCAATTACAGAATAACTATCATTAAATCCCTCTGAAAAATAATTTGGATTTTGTCCTGCATTTATATATAACTTATATGTCGTTTTAAATAAATTTGAAGAAGTCTCTATATTTAAACATAATTTTGACAAATCAATATAGAACAGATGTGGTATATCAAGTTTAATTGCATTTACGGCGTCTTTATAGTAACCATCAAGTAATTGATTCCCATCTTGACTATTTAATAATGTAGAAAAATCATAATCTATATTTATTGTATAATTACCAGTTTTTAAATTATCTAAATTATTTGAAATTGCATCATAGATAACTTGGCTATATTTATCTAAGCGATTATAATAATATCTGTTGTTATATTTATATCCAAGCTCATTATTAGCTGTATATACTTTTTCTCCAGCTTCACTTACATTCCCTATTTGTGGTCTACTTTCTGGTACGCTACTTTCTTGAGCATATGTATTTGCGTATATTCTGTTACTATTATTCCAATTTTCTTCACTGTATATCGTAACATTATCTAAAGAATATTCTTTGTTTCGGATAACTTTCACATAATACATTGTTCCAAGAATAGCAATTATTATTAATATAAATACTATTAAAGCATTTGAAGATTTATCTTTCATAATTTCTCCTCTTATGTTTTATTTATATATTAATTTTAGCATATCATATATGTTTTTTCAAGAAAATTTATATGGAAATGTAAGGTAATTATAACTTTTTTCTTAAGAAAAGTTACTTGTATACTTAAAAAAAATGTAGTATAATGTCTATGTTAGTAAAATTTTATTTTTATGGAGGTAGCTCATGAAGGCTTTAATTAGTGTATCTGATAAAACAGGTATAGTAGAATTTGCAAAAGAATTAGAGACTTTAGGTATCGAAATTATTTCGACAGGTGGTACTTACAAAAAACTAAAAGAAAACGGCGTAAATGCAATGGAGATTTCTGAACTTACTGGATTTCCTGAATGTTTAGACGGAAGAGTAAAAACTTTACATCCAAAAGTTCACGCAGGAATCCTTGCAATGAGATCTAAAGAAGAACACATGAAACAATTAAAGGATTTAGGAGTTGATACAATAGATTTTGTTGTTGTCAATTTGTATCCTTTCAAACAAACTATTTTAAAAGACAATGTAACTCGTGCAGAATGTGTTGAGAATATTGATATTGGTGGACCTACAATGCTTAGAAGTGCCGCTAAAAATTATCAAGATGTAACAGTTATAACTGATCCAAATGATTACGAAGTTGTTTTAAATGAATTGAAACAAAATGGAAAAGTATCTTTAGATACTAAATTTTATCTAATGAACAAAGTTTTTGAACATACAGCAAATTATGATACAATGATTTTTAACTATATTAAATCTCAAAGAAATGACGATAGTTTCCCAAATAATTTAACCCTTACATATGAAAAAGTACAAGAAATGAGATATGGTGAAAACCCACATCAAAAAGCTGCTTTATATAAAGAAATTGGTAAATGCGAAGGTTCGCTTACAATTGGAGAGCAATTAAATGGCAAGGAACTTTCATTTAACAATATAAACGATACAAATGGTGCATTAGAATTATTAAAGGAATTTGAAGAACCAACTGTTGTTGCTTGCAAACATGGTAATCCTTGTGGTGTAGGTTCTGGAAAAGATATTTATGAAGCATGGACTAAAGCATTTAATGCTGATAAAACATCAATATTTGGTGGAATTGTTACAGTAAATAGAGAAGTTACAGAAAAAATGGCTGAAGAAATGAAAGAAATTTTCCTTGAAGTTATAGTTGCTCCTTCTTTTGAAGATAAAGCTTTAGAAATATTAAAAACAAAGAAAAATTTAAGACTTATTCGTCTTCCTTCAATTAGTGTTAAGCAACCTGAAGGCTCTTTAGATATCAAGAAAATAAATGGCGGAATTATAGTTCAAACAATAGATAGTAAACTTTTAGACGATTATAAAGTTGTAACTGATAGAAAGCCAACAGATAAAGAGCTTGAAGATATGTTATTTGGTCTTAAAGTTGTTAAATTTGCAAAATCAAATGGTATTGTTTTAGCAAAGGATAAACAAACAATTGGTATTGGTCCTGGCCAAGTTAACCGTATATGGGCAGTTAAACAATGCGTTGAACATTCTAAAGAACTAATTGGAGATGGAGTAACAAAGGGTGCAATCCTTGCATCTGATGCATTTTTCCCATTTGACGATTGTGTTGAAGAAGCTCATAAAGCAGGAATTACAGCAATTGTGCAACCTGGTGGTTCTCTTCGTGATGAAGATTCTATTAAAAAATGTAATGAATATGGAATTGCAATGATTTTCACAGGAATGAGACATTTTAGACATTAATACTTTAGAAAGGAATATTATATATTATGAATATTTTAGTTAGTGGTGCTCTTGGTAGAATGGGCAAAGAAATTATATCTTGCATTGAAAAGGACGAAGATTTGAATTTAATCTGTGGATTTGATAGAGAAGATTCTGTCGTTTGTGGTGTTCCTGTATATTCAAATATATCAGAAATAAAGGAAATACCTGATGTTATAATTGATTTTTCTCATGTTCATGCCACACTTGAAATTATAAAATTTGCAAAAGAAAGGCACATTCCAATAGTTATTGCAACAACTGGTTTTAATAATGAACAACAAAAAATTATAGAAGAATATAGTAAGAGTCTTCCAATTTTTAAATCTGCAAATATGTCTTATGATATAAATCTTATGTGCAAACTAGTTTCTCAAATTGCTCCGCTTCTATCTAACTCTGACGTTGAGATAACAGAGACACATCATAGAAACAAGGTAGATGCCCCAAGTGGTACTGCCCTACTTCTTGCAGATAGTATAAATGAAGCCCTTCGGTGGAAAAATGAGATATGTTTACAATAGACATGATTTATCTAACAAAAGATGTGATGACGAAATAGGAATTACTTCTATTCGTGGTGGAAATATTGTTGGAGAACATACCGTGCAGTTCTTCGGACCATATGATACATTTGAAATAAAGCATACATCATATTCAAGAACAGTATTTGCTGAAGGTGCAATAAAAGCTTGTAAATTTATCAAAGATAAACCAAATGGACTTTATTCAATGAATGATTTAGTATAGGTAAAAATATATAAAAATTAGTATAAGAATAAATATAATAAAGTCTATATAACAAAGTGAAAGATAGTTATTTTATTCATAACCTTGCTGTCGCAACTTACAATCTAAAATACTAGTATGTAAGTTGCTCCACTTCGCACTCGCTCCGCTCGTTTGGTCGCTTACGCGGTTATTCAAAAATAACTATCTTTCGCTTTATTTAATTTATATTTATTATATAAAAGACATAAAATATTTTATATATTTTTACACCAGCTTCTTATATATTCCTTCTGCTGCGGTTCTTCCTGAGCTTGCAGCCCATGCAACAGTTGCCTTTGTTCCAATTAAATCTCCACATGCAAATACATTTTCTACTGATGTTTCGCTATTTTCATTTGTATCAATATATCCCCATTCATTTGTTTTAATTCCTAACTCTTCTATGATACTGCTTTCTGGCTTTGAGCCAACAGCCATTACAACATAGTCTGCATCTATTTTGCAGTTACTTCCTTCTATATCTACAGGTTTTTCTCTATCCCCTTCTACTTTTACAAGTTCTGTTTTTATAGCTTCAATTCCTTCTACCTTTTCTTTTCCTAAAATTTTTATAGGTTTAGTTTGGAACAAAAAGATAATTCCTTCTTGCATTGCAGCTTCTACTTCTTTATCTTCTGCTGGCATTTGCTTTCTTGCTCTTCTATAAGCTACAATTACATTTTTTGCATTTTTCTTATTTATTGTTCTTGCTGTATCCATAGCGGTATTTCCCCCGCCAACAACTACTACTGTTTTTCCTGAAAAGTCTGGATAATTTTCACTTTCTAGTAATTCATTTCCACCATATACTCCATCTAATTCTTCCCCTGGTATATTCATTCTTGAAGAAATATTTGCTCCAAATGCTAAAAGTACAGCATCGTAGTTTTCTTTTAGTTCATTTAAACTAAAATCTTTTCCGAAGCTCTTTTCCTGTAAATACTTTAATACCTAAATCTATTATTTTTTGAATAACCTCATTTGTTATTTCTCTTGGAAGTCTGAAGTCTGGAATTCCATGTGTTAATAATCCACCGCATATTTTTATGTTTTTCGTATATACAAACATCAAATCCGCGTCTTGCAAGATATGCAGCAGCAGTTATTCCTGAAGGACCACCACCAACTATTGCAATTTTTTTATCTTTCTTTTCTTCTCCTTCTATTTTGTTAATTGGCCAACCCTCTTTTAAAGCCATGTCCCCTATAAAAGCTTCTAACTCTCCAATATTTACTGCATTTCCTTTTATGCCTTTTATGCAAGATCCTTTACATTGTTTATTATGCGGACATATTCTTCCACATATTGACTGTAAAACAGTTGTGTCTAGTAAACTTTCATATGCCTTTTTATATTCTTCAATTTTTATGTATTTTATGAATTCTGTTATGTCGTTTGCAAGTGGGCACCCCTTCATACATGGCTTTCCCACACAACTTAGACATTCATTTGCAAGTTTTTTTGCATCTTCCTTTTCCATTTCAAAATCCATTCCTTTCTAGCTTTTTTATAGTAGTAATATAAATTGCAAATTTAAATTATATTTGCATTTCATCCATCTTTTCTTTTACTAATTTTAAGTCTTTCCAAAAATCTATTTTCTTGGTTTCGTCTCTTAATAGTGCTGCCGGATGCCATGTTGGCATATACAATATTCCTTTATTTTCTATCCATTTTCCACGGGAAGCTGTTATTCCATATTCTTCTCCTAAAATATTTTTTAATGCTACACTTCCAAGAAGCACTATTATCTTAGGCTTAACTAACATGACTTGTGAACGTAGATAATCCATGCAAGCTTCTGCTTCATCACTTTCTGGATTTCGGTTTTGTGGTGGTCTACATTTTACAATATTTGCAATATACACTTCTTCTCTTTTTATTCCTATTCCGATAAATGCTTTGTCCATTAATTTTCCTGCTTTTCCTACGAATGGCTCACCGAAGAGTATCTTCGTCAGCACCTGGGCCTTCACCAATAAACATTAAATCAGCATTTCTGTTTCCTACTCCAAAAACTATATTTTTTCTGGTTGGATATAGCTTGCATTTTTTACATTCTTTTATTCCATCTTCTAACTCTTCCCATGTATTATACATTTTCTCACTTCCTTATATTAGGCAGTCTTCTAAAAATTCTATCTTTTCTTTTGAATCAGTATCTATTCTTGCTTTTATCCCGATTGGAATAACTGTTTTAAGCAAGCCATGACCAAAGTTATTTGTTTTAACTATTGGGAAATCATATTCATTATCAAGTGTATCTAATACGATTTGTTCAAGTGATATCATACTTTCATGTTCATAATTTCCAAGCCACAATCCTTTTATTCCTTCAAATACACCATTTTGTTTCATTTTGTATAGTGCATTACTTACCATTCCTGGTGGAGCTTCAAATCCTAGGTCTTCAAGAAATAATATCTTATCTTTTGCATCTACTTTATACTTCCCAGAAATCATATTAGAAAATAATGTTAGATTTCCACCGCATAAGTATTCCTTCCGCTTTTCCTTCTCTTATTACAATTTTTTCTTCGTTATCTTCTCCAATTTTTAATGATTTCTCAATAAATCTTTTCTTTACTTCTTTAAATCCATAGTCAGTCTCTTCTGACGAAAGTGACTTAAAGTTTGGACCATGAAAAGTTACAAGTCCAGTCTTTGCATATATCATATTAATTAACGAAGTTGGATCGCTATAACCACATATTATTTTGGGATTTTGTTTTATCATTTCGTAATCTAGGTAATCAAATACTTCATTACAGTTATATCCGCCCATTGCACAAAATATAGCTTTTATGCAACTATCATTAAACATTTCATTAATATCTTCTGCTTTATTTTTTGCAGTTTCGCCATAACCTGTTGGATTATTAAATGCATGTTTTGCAAATTTGACATTCATTCCTAAATCTTCAATCATTTTTACTGATTTATTTATTTCTTCTTTACATTCTTCTACTATAGGCTCAGATTGCGCAATAACGCCAATCGTATCACCCTTCTTTAATGCTTTTGCCTTCATAAAACTTCCCTTCTTTTTATAATATTTAGATTTTAAGGATACACATACAACAAATTAGATATCATGATTTTAAATTAATGTAATTATTGCTGTATTTCTTCCCGAAAATTCTTTGTCTTTTCTATATGAATGAATTTTATTTGAATTACAATTTGTGCATATCTTACTATCAATTATATTTTCTTCCTTTAATCCTTCTTCTTTTAATATTATCTTATTTATTAGTGTTGTGTCAATATAATATTTGTCAGTACTTTTACTTTCTTGAATAATATTTTCTCTTTCACAAATATTTTTAAATTTTTCATAAAACATTGTCATTACATCATGAGAAACTTCAAAGCAACATTTCTTTATACATGGGCCTATTGCACATATCAAGTTCTCTGGATTTACATTAAATTCTTCTTTTAACTTTTTTACAGCTTCTCTTGCGATTTCTTGATAAGTTCCTTTCCATCCTGAATGTATATTTGCAATTATATTTTTTTTAGCATCATAGAAATAAAGGGGCGTGCAATCTGCAAATGATAATGATAATATCTTATTTCTCTTATCTGTGATTAATCCATCTACATTTTCAAATTCAGGTAGGTATAATCCCTGCTTTTCATCTTTTATTATTTTTATATTTTTAGAATGTGTTTGAATAGGCTTGTATACGTTTTTATAGTCAATTTTAAGTACATCACATATCTTCTTATAATCATTTAAAACATTTTTTATATTTGACTTACTTTCCCCATTATCACTTTTATAATTAATATTAAAATCTAAATCTTTTAAAGTAAAACAATGCTCTATCTTATCTCCATACTCTAAAAGTCTCCTAAATTGCAAATATTCTATGCCTTGACTATATAAATGTATAACACTTTCATTTGATAAATTTTCTTTACTTAGAAAAATCTCTTTTATTTGTTTTTCTATATCTTCTCCATCTTCATTATTTATCGAATAATTGCAATTAATTTTGAAAAAGTTTTGGCTTCTCTGAGAATTAATCCTACTTTTAGCTTCTTCTTCTGTTATTTTATCTCTTTTTATGATTCTTTCTATGCATTTATCTTTATCTGCAACAACACTAACTGTTACATCACAATATTTATCTAAATTAGATTCAAATAAAAGTGGAGCATCAATTACTACATCTTTGTTCTTTCTTTTATTTTCTGCGATTTCTTTTATTTTGGGAACAACATACTCTAAAGTTATGCTATCAAGTTTTTGCTTTTTTTCTATATCAGAAAAAATAATGCCTGCAAATTTTCGTCTGTTTATATTTTTACTTTCGTCTAAAATACTATTTCCAAATACACTACATATCTTTTTATAATATTCCTGTCCGTGGGGACATAAGCTCTTTTGCAACTTTATCTGCATTTATGTTTTCTGCATTTAGTAATTTTCCAATTTTTTCTGATACCGTGCTTTTTCCTGCACCTGATATTCCGAGTAACTCCAATTATTTTCAAATTGTTTTACCTCCCTATTTAAGCGTTTTCAATTTTCTCCCATATCTCTTCATTTGTTAATTGTGGAATATAATTATATTCATTTCCAAATCTATTTTTATCAAATTGACATATCGATTTAAATTCGCATCTATCGCAAGGTGTCGTTTTTTCTTTATAATATGGCTTTATATCAATGTTTCCGCTTTAATATTTCCTTAGAAATATCTTTTATAGTTTTTATTATATACTCTTGCAATTCTTTGAACTTATCTTTTGCTAAAACACTTGATTTACTCTCTGATATTTCGCCATCTACTTTTAACGATACAGGTATTAAATCAGATGCTCCTGTA
This sequence comes from uncultured Clostridia bacterium, assembly GCA_947627705.1. Classification (GTDB taxonomy): domain Bacteria; phylum Bacillota; class Clostridia; order TANB77; family CAG-508; genus JAAWPK01. The sequence continues at coordinate 5,841 of CANQXL010000026.1, read as the reverse complement.
TCTAGGTTTTTATCCATCATTTTTATTACTTTAACATCTGCTAAAACTAGTCCCTTCATTCTAAAGTTTTTCTTGATTTCTTGTTCTATTTCTTCTATACTTTTTCTTTTGTCAATCTTTTCTTCTATTAAATTAAAGTATAGAACAGCTGCAGGTTCTAGGTCTTCTATTTTAGAAATTGCATCAAGATAGGTTAAAAGCTGAAGCTGAAGTCCATATGCTACATCATTTAATTTTATAAAATTATTAGAAGATTTATAATCAATTATTCTAAGATATCTTCCACTTTCGTCTTTTGCTATATCTACCCTATCTATCTTTCCTGTAATTTCAACCTTTTTCCCATCTTCAAGTGTAATTTGAATTGGTGGATATTTTTTGTCTAAACCAAATTCTACTTCATGCCCAAATACTTCAAAATCACTATCTTTTATTGAAAGTATTATATATTTCATTGCTTTTTGTATTAATCTTTTTAACCTAAAAGTTTGATTTCTAAATTTTGCTGAACTAATGAAAATATAGTTTTTAGGGAGATTTAACTTTTCTTCTATGATTTTATCTATTATTTCTTTTACATCATCTTCTTCTAATTCTTTTATATTCAATTCTCTATGTTCTACTTCTTCAAAAAATGTATCAATTACATCGTGCATAAAGCTTCCTGTATCTAATGCAGCAAGTTTAAATGTTTCTTTTTCTTTTAATTTTAATCCATATTTTAAATAAAATGAGAATGGACATTTTTGATAGTTTTCTAGCTTTGATACACTAGTTTTTAATGTATCTCCATATAATTTTTTTACATTCTCCTTCTTGATTTTTTCTGGTAAATTTGAAAAATCCAAAGCTTTTATTGCCTTTTCAAGTTTAGGTTTCCAATTTTTATCTTCTTCAAATATTTTGTATATTTCAAACCAGATTTCGTCAATTTCTTTTCCATCTTTAAAATTTCTGATATTTAGCAAAAGTTCGTCAAATACCGCTTCTTTCCTTGAAATCTCAGTTTTTCTTTTTACAACATCACTTGTTTCTTTTAGATTAGGATACATTTTTTTAATTTTAAGAAGAAGTGTTGATGGCTTTTGTCCGCTTCCACTACTATCTGCTGAAACATACGACATATACAATTTTTCTTCACTTGTTGTAAATGCCTTATATATGTTAAAATTATCGTTATATAAATTTTCTATTGTTGTATTTGCAAGTTCTAAGTCCATATTTTTGAGTTTTTCTCTGTCGTTATCATTTAAGAACCCTTCATCATTATTTACACTTGGAAAGCTTCCATCATTTAATCCTATAATGAATATAGCTCTTACCTTATGACTTCTTGATCTATCAACATCACCAACTGTAACTTCGTCAACACCTGCTGGTAACTTGCCAAGACCATTTTCTGAAAAAGAAAGTTTTAAGAATTCAACATATTTATCAAACGATACCTTTTCGTCTCCAAATACTTTTACGATTTCATCTAGTATTTTTACAACTGTATTAAAACAAGCTTCATATTCATTTGCTAAATCAGCATTTTCTTTGTATAAAATACTCTCCTTTTCTTTAAGCTTCTTATCTATTCCATTTTCTCTTAAAAACTCATAAATTGCTTTACTTAAATCCTTTGCAGTTTTAACTTTATTACATTTATCTCTAAATTTTAAAAGTGGCTCAACTACTTTTCTTCTTATTACATTTAATTCTTCTAGTTCTTTATCTTCTTCTCCAAAATGCCAATCTTCTTTATACCACTTACTGTACTTTATACCCCATTTTTTTGCATAGTTTTCGATTTTATATATATCTTCTTCTGAAATACCACAAAATGAAAGCTTGATATATGCTATAACACTTTCGTATGACCAATTTTTTGCAAATATTTCAATTAAGCTTATTATATATTTTATCAAAATATTCTGGCTTAAATCTTTCTTCTCGTCAATGTATACAGGAATATCATATTTCGAAAATATTGCTTTTATTAAACCTGAGTATGTCTCAATATTTTTCGTAATCACTCCGATGTCTTTATATCTATATCCATTTTCTCTTACATTTTCTATGATTTTTTCTGCTACATGTTCTATTTCAGAATATGGATTAGCTGCTAAAAATAATGAAATGTTTTTGTTTTCTTCATTGTATTTTTTATATAAATTTGCATAAAGATTCTCTTCAAGATGCTTTAATTCGTTATTTTTAAATCTATACGTCTTATCTAGTGTAACGCTTTCTACACTATCTATACTATTGCAATTTGCAATTTGAATTAATTTTTTAGCTGTTTGTTTATTTGCATAAAAAATATCCAAATCTCTATTAGATTTATCTGCATCTAAATTATCTGCACAAATTGTAACATACATTTCTTTTGCATGCTTCATTAGCTCTTCTATACACCTGTACTCTTGTGGTGTAAACCCAACAAATTCGTCAATAAATATAACAGAATTATCAAATATTTTTGTATTTTTTATGTTTTCTGCAAGATATGTAAGCGAATCATTTTCGTCTAAAAATCTCTCTTGTATTGATTTTTCAAATTCGCTATATATATATCCGAATATCTTCAAGTTTTGCTTTTAGATATTTATCTTCAACATTTCCTGCTACATCATTTAATTTTTCAACAGTTACATTGTGCTTTTTAAACTCTGTTATGCTTCTTCCAATGAGTTCAACATTTTGCATATTTTTACCTAGAAATTTTAAATCCTTTTTTGAATTATCAAGTATATCATATATTAACATCGATTTTCCATAACCTTCAATGTTTTTTAGGTTATTTCCAAGTTCATTTATAACTCTGTATGCCATACGCGAAAATGTCAAAACTTCAGCATTAATAACAGCACCATTATCTACAACTTCTAGGAGCTTTTTCTCTGCTGTGAAAGAAAACTGTTCAGGTGTAATTATATAGATTTTGCTATCTTTATCAATTATTTCTTTTATTTTATTAAAAAGATATGTACTTTTGCCACATCCTGATTTTCCATTTATTATATTAAGTTTCAACTAAAATTTCCTTTCTTTCTACATTGATAATTATTAATAATTTTAGAATATATTATTTTTAAGCATTTCGTCTTTGATAAAATAAATACTGCTGTGCAAGGCCTGCTAAATCTTTATATTTTTCTTTTGCAAGTTGTTGCAAAAATTCTTTTGAGACTTTTGTTTCGTCTTCTTCTTTAATATATAGTTCATTCATAACTCTTCTAACCCATACATCTACTGGGAAAACGCTAAACTTTTTAAGTGCAAAAAGCATAATGCAATCTGCGACCTTTTCGCCAACTCCTGGAAGGCTCATTAGTTTTTCTCTTAATAATTTTACGTCTTTTTCTTCTTCTAACTCTTGCAAGGTTATCTCATTTTCAAGGAACATCTTCGTTGTATCATATACTCTTTTATCCCTAAATCCTAATCCCAAATCTCTTAGATTTTGCACACTAGCCTTTCCAAGCGCATGCATGTCTGGAAATGTATAATATTCTTTATCTTTATAAATTATTTTATTACCGTATTTTTTTGAAATTCTTTCTATTATTCCTTTTATTCTTGGAATGTTATTATTTGCAGAAATTATAAATGAGATTATTGTTTCCCATAAATCTTGTTTTAAAATTCTTATCCCCTTTCCATATTCCACGCTTTGTTTTAAATATTCGTCTATGTTTGACAACTTCTCTTTTATATCTTCGTAATTAGTTTCAAGGTCAAAATAACTTTCACATACGTCTTTTATATTTTTATCAAGCACTCCTTCAAAAATTATTTTTTCTTTGTCCTTTCTTACGTTTAATACACCATTTTTTATAACTCCTGTGTAGCTTTTGTCTTCTTCTTCATTCCATCTAAAACATTGCCCACAATCGAAAATATCCTTTAATTCAAATGATTTACAATTTTCTAAAATATATTTTTGCTCAGTCATTTTGTTCTCCTTTAGCTTTTAAATTAAATTTTCTATTTTACTTATTATCTTAACTAAAATTTCTATTTTATCAAATTCAACACCAAATTCCTTTTTCAAAGAAGTTGCTATTTTACTTATTTCGCCTTCAAATTCTGTTTGATTTACGTTAAATCCAATCCCTATAATCACTCTTTCTATAACATCACCTTTTGAAGTGCTTTCTGTTAAAATCCCGCAAATCTTTTTTCCATTTAAAATTACATCATTTGGATATTTAATCTCTAGATCTATGTTATATAGTTCTTTAACAGCTTCAACAATTGCATTTGCAATTTGTACTGTTAGGTTTTTAACTTTTTCTATCTTGCAATTTGGTTTTATAAAATATGAAAATGTCAAATTTTCATTTGGCTTAGTTATCCAAGTCCTGCCATTTGTACCAATTCCAGATGTTTGATTGTCACATATTACAACTGTTTTACTAGGTAATTTCTGTGCATTTTCTTTTATATATTTTTGAGTTGAATTACATTCTTTTAAATATATAACATTCTGCTTTGGCAATTTTGTACTTAATTTTTCTTTTACTTTTTTTATATCTTCCATACTATATACTATAACATAAAAATGAAACTGCTTCAAGTTATGAAGCAGTTTTGTTTAAAATATTAATTACTTATTTTACGCTTCTGGCTCAACAAGTCCGTAATTTTTTCCATCTTTTAATCTAAAGATAACATTTACTTTTCCTGTATCAACATTTATAAATGTTAAGAAATTATTTCCTTTCTTATCTTGTAATTTAAGTTTTGCATCTTCTGGTGCAATTGGTTTTATATCGTAATATAGAGTCTTTAAAATTTCATTTTCTATTTCTTTTTCTGGCTCAAAGTTAAGTGCTACTGCTTCCTTTGCCCTTATTGAATCTTCTTTATTTACTTTATCTCTTTTTGTCTTCATTTTTCTAATTTGGCCTTCTAATATGTCTATATCTTTATCAATTGAAGCATATAAATCTCTGTGTTCTGTTACTGCTCTATATTTATTTGTTCTTGTTATAACATGCATTTCAGCAATTTGCATATTTTTTTCTGCTTTTATTGTAACATCTACATCAAAATTTTCGTCAAAATATTTTTCTACCCTTTCAAGTTTTTTCTCTACGTAATCTTTTATTGCTTCTGTAGCCTTTAAGTCTTTTCCTGTTATTTTAATGTTCATATATTTTTACCTCCAACTCGAGCAAATTATGCTCTTCTTCTTTTATCTTTCTGCCTATATTATACATTAATAAATGTGATTTATCAAGGTCTTTTTTGTGATTTTTTCTTTATGTTTACTTAACCAGCGTCCAGTACTACTGGGTTACATAAAGCAGTGGGCGGAAGGAATAGTACCTGAGCGCATTGGTCGTATTGTTGTTGTTGCGATTGCTTGTGTAATTGTTTCTGTTGTTGTAATTACCACCCCTATTGACACACGGATTGTTGTCGTTAGTATAGGTTTTAATTTATCCCTAAGCTTATTTTTTTTATTTATTCTATTTCAAATAATTTTTCACATAAGTTGTATATATTTGCGTAATGTATATATCCTATATGTCCTGCCAAATATTGCTTTGCTTCTTTACTTTCTATTTTTTCATTTCTTATTTCATATTTTAATTTCTTTATCTTTTGCTTTAATTTTCTTTTTCCTTTTTCTCTCACCTTTAGTCTATATTCATTTATTTTATAACCACAAAAATTTATTCCTTGTTTTCCTTTAAATATTTGTGTTTTTTCATTTAATTCTAGTTTTAAATGTTCGTTCAAATATTTTCTTATTTTCTTTAATGCTATTTTTGCTTCTTCTTTTGTTCTAACTATTATTATACTATCATCTAGATAACGAAAATAATATTTTATTTTTAATTTATG
>CANQXL010000025.1 GCA_947627705.1 uncultured Clostridia bacterium | reverse complement strand
CAATCTTCATATCTTTTGTTCTTTCCTTTCTTTCATTTGATAAGCATATTTTACCAATATCTTACAAAAATGTCAAGGAAAATTTTTACCAATTCTTTTATTTTTACCAATTCTTTTATTCTTCTTCGACATTTTGCTTTATATTGGTATTATATCAAAAAATATTTTTCAAACAAAACGCATACTTTTCTTCAATATGTTCAATCACAAATTTGCATGAATCTAGCACTTCTATTGCCATGTTATACTCTTCTGTCTCTATATAGCTTTGTATCTCTAATATATGCATTTCTACTTTTTCTAGTTCGTTATGTTCTATATAATACATGAGCTTTTCTTTTCTATCATTCCATATATCTATGGACTTTTGCATATTTTCTCTTATAGCTTCTTCATTCTCATTTTTTATATCTTCTTTTAATGTATTTAAAGTACTTGTAAGCTCGCTCATTGTGTTTTTTGTGTAATTCTCTGTAATAATATTTAATATAACAACCAGTATGACGATTATTATTGAAATAATTATTTCCTTTTTCATTTTTACTTTTCCTTTCTTTCTATTTGCTTTTTTCAAAAATAGTTTAAAATTTTTATTTAGTACTATTTTTAACGTCCTTTTTCTGACAAAAAATTTGTCCTTTCCCGTCATACGTCACAATAAGTGCTTCTTCTGGTTTCATATCAAATTTTCCGAACTTCCGTTAAAAGCCAATTATAGTCCTTACCTATTTCTTTTAAATTCTCACTCATAATTTTACCGATCTATTACTAAATCATATGGAATTCCTTCATACTCTGGCTCAATATTAAAATCTTCTGGTATAGTATTTCTTTTACTTGGTTTTGGTATTACGCTTAATTGTCCACTTGTTTCAAGTATTGCGTATTCAACATCTCCCAAGCTTGCAATATTTGCACTTCTTAGTCTTTCTTCTAACTCGTTTATAGTAAATCTTTCTCTTATTAATGCATCTTCTTGTATTTTCCCCCTATAAATTAAAATTGTTGGTTTTCCGCATATTATTTCTCTTGCTCTTAAGCTTTTCATATTTATCATTGAAATAAATAAATGCATAACTAAAAGCCCAAGTATAGGGATTATTCCATTTTGTATTGGTATTCCTGTATCTGTCATTGGAATTGACGCAAGATCTGCAATCATTATCGCAATTACAAGCTCAAATGGTTGAAGCTGCCCTATTTCTCTCTTTCCCATTAATCTCATAACAATCAAAATAATTATATAAAGTACAATTGATCTTGTAAAAGTAACTAACATTTTTATCCTCTCATTTTTTTGTTTTATTTTTATATATTTTTCACGTTTTTATTTAAAATATTCTTATACTTTGAATAAAAATTATTTTTTAGAGAAAAATAATAACTGAAAGATTTTGCTTTCAGTTAATTACAACGATTTAAGGAGGGTTTTTGAAAATGGATAACAATCAATCAACAACTAGTCAAAATACAGGTAATACAGCTTGGCAAATTATTGGTAGACTAATAGTTTCAGCTATCGTTCTTGGTATAACAGCATTCTTTACACCCGGATTTTCTATAAATAATATTTGGTCTTTAGGAATTGCAGCTATAATTTTAACTGTAATGGACTATTTAATAGTAAAATTCACAGGATTACATGCTAGCCCTTTTGGTAAAGGTTTTGTTGGTTTTGTACTTGCTGTTATTACATTATATGTTACTCAATATTTCGTAGCAGGATATTCTATTTCTTGGATGGCTGCAATAATTGGTGCTTTGATATATGGAGTTATCGATTATTTCATACCAGGCGAACAAGAGATGTAATGAAAAAAGAATATGTTTAGCTTAAAAATGAACTGAATTCAAAAATTTTTAATCTTTGAATTCAGTTCATTTACACTATTTTTATCATTCTCTATTTTTACTGTTTCTTCAATAACCAATCCAACACATTTATCTTCTTTATTCCATCAAAGTCAGCATCTAAGTCATCATCTAATGTTAATATATATTTAGGATAATTATCATTTATTTTCTTCAATGGATACAATTCTCTATCTAACACACTGTTATTGTCATTTGAAGATTCTCTTGTAGTCAATGCAACTTGGTAATAAATTGTATTTTCGGAATTTTTTGCAACAAAATCTACTTCTAAATCGTCATATTTTCCAATATAAACTTCATATCCACGCCTTAATAATTCAAGATAGACTACATTTTCTAGTATGTGTCCCATATCCTTACCAGAGCCTTGACCAATCATATAATATCTAAGTCCTATATCTACTGCATAATATTTTTCTTGTGTTTTTAAAAACTCTTTTCCTTTTATATCATATCTACTTGCTTTATATACAATGTAACTATCTATTAGTGCCTGAACATAGCTTGAGACTGTATTATATGAGCTATTTTTTTCCAATCCTTCAATATTGTCGCTTATATTTTTCATACTTGTTCTATTTCCTATGTTATCATACAAATACTTAGTTACTCTTTCTAGAGTATTTTTATCTGTAATTCCTTTCCTTTGAATTACATCTTTAAATAATACTGTATTATATATTCCGTCTAAAAACAAATTGATATTTTCTGGACTAATTTTGAATAACTGGATAGCTTGTGGGAATGAGCTATATTGTAAATAATCTCTAAATTTTCTTGATAAATCTGTTTTATCTTCAAAGGCCGATAAATATTCCTTAAATGATAAAGGCAACATTTTGATTTCTATATATCTTCCTGTAAGTAATGTTGCAAGTTCTGATGATAAAAGATAAGCATTTGAGCCAGTTATATATAAATCAACGTCTTTATTAATAAAAAGGCTATCTACTGTTTTTTCAAATTCACCAACTTTTTGAATCTCGTCTAAAAATATATACGTTTTCTTTCCTTTTACTAACTTTGATTTTAAATATTCATATAACTGTTTTCTATCTTGTAGTTCTTCGTAATCTGCATTTTCAAAATTAATTGATATAATTTGCCTTTCTTCTACTCCATTTTCTTTTAAATAATCTTGAAACATCTCCAATAAAGTTGATTTACCACATCTTCTAATTCCTGTTATTACTTTTATGATTTGTTGATCCTTGAAGTTTTTTAATATAGATAAATAATCTTCCCTTTTTATCCTATCCATAAAGTTCCCTCCGTTTATTTAATTATACTCCTTTTTATTATTATAGTCAAGTTTTTTCAAAATTATGAGAAAACTTTCGGATTTTGTTAAGTTTTTTCACATCAAAGGTAAAAATGATTATTACTTTTTATTTTTTATTCCAGCCTTCTTTATTTAATTGTCTTTCTCTTGCGATGCTTAAGCTATCTGCTGGGACATCATCAGTTATGGTTGAACCTGCAGCTATAATTGTATTATCTCCAATTGTTACTGGAGCAATAAAATTAACATTTGATCCTACAAAACTGTTATTTCCAATTTTTGTTTTGCTCTTTTTAAATCCATCGTAATTGCACGTAATCGTACCACAACCAATATTTGTTTTTTTGCCAATTTCGCAATCTCCCATATATGAAAGGTGTGGAACCTTTGCTCCTTCTCCAATTATTGCTTTTTTTACTTCTACAAAACTTCCAATCTTTACATTGTCAGCTATAATGCATGATTCTCTAATATACGCATTTGGTCCTATTTCGCAATTTTCTCCAATTATTACTCCTGATTTTATTGTCGTATTTGGATGTATTATGGTGTCTTTACCTATTTTAACATCGTCATATATATACGTATTGTTTGTATCTTCGATTGTTACTCCATTCTCCATATGTTCTTGATTTATTCTAATTCTAAGTAATCTTGTAAGCATTTCAAGTTGTGCTCTATCATTAACTCCTAATATTTCTGTATTATCTTCAACTATCATTGCGCCAACTTTTAAGCCCTTTTCATTCATAATTTTTATTACATCAGTTAAATAATATTCTCCTTGAGCATTATTAGGTGTTATTTTTTCAAGTGCTAACAATAATTCTTGTATATCAAAACAATATATTCCTGAATTTATTTCTTTTATAGTTCTCTCTTCGTCTGTTGCATCTCTTTCTTCAACAATTGATTTTACGTGACCTTCATTATCTCTTATTATTCTACCATATCCAGTTGGGTTATTTACTATTGCAGTTAATACTGTTGCATGTTCTTCGCATTTTACACTTTTTTCAATCAATTTCTTGATTGTTTCTGGACGAACTATAGGTACGTCTCCATATAATATTACTACTTTTCCTGTTTTATCTTTTAAATAAGGAATAGCTTGCATGGTTGTATGTCCTGTTCCAAGTAATTCTTCTTGATATGCATAAGTTACAGAATCACCAAGTACTTCTTCTACTTCTTCTTTTTTATATCCTACAACTGTTATAATGTCGTCTATTCCAGCATCAAATGCTGTTTCTACGACTCTTTTTATTAATTCTTTCCCATATATTTTATGTACAACCTTTGCTTTATTAGTTTTCATTCTCGTGCCTTTTCCAGCTGCCAAAACTATTGCAGTTATATTTCCCATCTTTTTGCCTCCATTCTGAAGTCTTTTTTATTCAATAGAATTTTATTAATTAAAATTCAAATTAATAAAAAAATTATTAGTATATTATATGTAACCTTTGATTATTTGTTTACTTTTCATTCCATCTTAATATTTTTATATCTCTATATATATCTAGTATTTTATTATATTTTTGATATTCGTCTTCCCATAACATATTAGGTACTTTATCAAATGCACTAAATACCTTCTCAGCTTCCATCAAAAATATTAATTTTTCTTTTGAACTCATTTTTTCATAATTAATTGACACTTCATATAGATTATCTAATATTTGGTTTGCTTGTATAAACTCTGCAAAGTCTTTTACATTCATTCCAGCAGACTTAATTTGTACTACTGAAAATACTATTAATCCAACTATTAGTAGTAATAATATATATATTATTGTTAATACTTCCACTTTTTTCTCCTCTTTTGCATTTGTATTGTAGCATATTAATACGGTTTTTGCAACTTTTATTATATTTTAAAATTCTTAAGATTTAATTCACATTCCTTTAAGAAAAATTTATCTGTTTGTCCTGATATATAGTCTATGACTATTCTTTTAATATCAGTACTTTTTTTATATTCTTCGGTTCTATCATTTATAAATGAATATAAATTTTTCTCGCTGTAACTCATATTATCATTTATTTCTATATACTTTCTTCCGATTTATTTTATCTAAATAATAATAATATAAATCATTAAATGCTTTTTCTAAAATATCCCTATTTTTAACCGCTTCTTTAGAATTATATATATTTTCATAATTCCAATCTTTTAGATTCATTAAGTTGTCAAATATATTTTTTGAAAATTTTAAATATGACTTATCAATACTATTTTCTATTACATCCATAATAAGATTATTTACGATTTGAGAATTTGTATTTCCAAGGGTTTTAGTAATTTCTTTTGGAATATCTTCTCTTTTTATTGAGCCTACTATTATTGCATCTTCTATATCTCTACCTATGTATGCAATAATATCTGATAATCTTACTACACTTGCTTCAAGAGTCATTGGTTTTATCTTTTTACTGTATCCTTCTTCTGTAAATACTTTATCTATATCATGTAAAACATCTTCTGTTGTTTTATTCCTATTTGGTTCATATTTGTTTAAAAATATTTCACCATTATGAGCAAGAATTCCGATCTAGTGTCTGTACAGTTATATTAAGATTTTCCACATCTTTAAGCATTCTAACACTTTGTGCATTATGACAAAAGTATCCGAATTTTTTCTTTTACTGCAATATCATTTAGGAATTTTTCACCAGTATGCCCAAAAGGAGTATGACCTACATCGTGTCCTAAAGCAATTGCTTCAATTAAATCTTCATTAAGTCTTAGGGCTCTTCCTATCGTTCTTGCAATTTTTGAAACTAGTTGAACATGTAAAACTCTATGTGTTATATGGTCGTTCTCTATAAATGAATAGACCTGAGTTTTATCTATGTATCTTGTATACGCCTGTGAATGTATGATTTTGTCTATATCTCTAAAAAATGATGGTCTAATATCCTGATTTTCATCATTCAATTTTATTGCATCTTTTGACCTGCAAGCATATTCAGAAAGTCCCTTTTCGTTATGCTCCATTCTCTTTTTAATATCTTCTATCAATTATCTTCCCCTTCTTCTTTATCTTGCTCTACTTCTTTATCTTGTTCTTGCTCTTTTTCTTTATCTTGCTCTTCTATTTTTTCATTGTTTTGATTCTCTGTTTTCTCTTGCTCCTTAATTAAATCGTCTATAACAATTTGCTGATTTTCGTCCATTTTGTACTTTGGAAGATCTGGAAGATCGGCTAATGTATTTAATCCAAACTTTTTTAGAAATTCTTCTGTTACTTTATATGACATAGGTTTTCCAGGCATGTCTAATTTACCCGCTTCTTCAATTAAATTATGCTCTAATAGTCTATACATCGAAGCGTCAGAATTAACGCCTCTTATATTTTCTATTTCTGCTCTTGTAATTTGCGGATTATATGCAATAATTGCTAATACTTCAAGTGCTGCCTGTGAAAGAGATGGTTTTACTCTTTTATCTATAATTGAATATATATACTCATGATACTCTTTTTTACTTGAAAGTGTGTATTTGTCATCTACTTTTACAATTTCTATTCCCCTTTTTTGATCCTTATATTCTTCTTGCATTTCAGAAATTATATTTGTAATCTCTTTTAATTTGATTTCAAGACTTGTTTGTAGTTCTTGCAAAGTAACAGGTCTTCCGCTTGCAAAAAGTATCCCTTCAATTATACCTTTTATTTTTTCCCTTTCCATTCTTCCTCCGTTTTGTTGTCTTTATCTTTTATTTATTATTTATATCATATATTGTAAATTTTTGCAACAAATACATTTATGGTTAACCTTTACTTTGCTTCAATTTTCACATCTTTAAATTCAGTAATATTACTTACAATTCTGATTCCAAATACGTTACCTAGATTTTTATACATTTCTGCTAAACATATATACCCATATACTTCTACATTTTCTATCTCTTTTATTCCATAATCTGAAAGAGATTCATTTTCAGCGCTTATTGCTACTTCCATTACTGATACACTATTTGCCACTGTTGTCATTATTTGTGGATAACTAAATGTTCCCTTTTTTAATTCTACTCCGTTAATCTTAATACCATCAATCTTTAGGAATATATAATCTAATTCTCCTATATATGATGAAGCTATCTCATATAAACTTCTAACTCCATCAAACTTTTCGTCTGCTGTTGGTCTATCTTCTACAACATCAGGGCTTGTAAGTCCATTATTGATTAAAATAAGTCTCAATACCGCTTTTTCTCCATTTTTTGTAAGTGTTGCTCTTAAACTTACTTTTTCTCCTTCATATATACTTGTACCTACATCTTTATTTTCTGCAATTACATCTATCTTCTCGTTATCTGCAAATTTAGTTTTTATAACAGTATTTCTTTGAATATATAAAACTTCTTTTTCTCTATTATTTTCGTCAAGGTTCATAACTGCAATTGTAAAAGATATTTCTTTTATCTTATCTTCACTACTTTTTATAAATGATAACTTCCTTGTAGTAGCCTGAATTGTTCCATTTTCATTTGCTTTTACAGCTCCTGTTGAACTTACTAATGTATTATCTGTATATCCATTAATCTTTGGTAATTCTGTTATTTTTACTTTTATATTTTTATCAGATTTATTTTCAACATCAAAGTTCATATCAAGTATTGCTGAATATTCTTCTTCTTCAGATGCAGTAATTTGTGCATCTTTTAATGTTACTTTTATCTTTCCCTTATTAAATATTACTTGTTCTCCATTTAATATTGAATCTTCACTAATTGTACTTTGCGTATTTTCTACTTCTTCATTATTAGCTATTTCTTCATCACTAATATCTAATCTTGCTATCATAATAATGCTAGTAACAATTAGCCCTATAAAAAATAAAACCCCAATTATTATTAAAAATATTTTTAATGCTTTCTTTTCTCCCATATAATTTTCTTCCTTTCTCTTTATTTATTATTTTATTAGAAATATTAACTAGAATAAGCATGATATTTGCTTTGGCATAAAATATTTTGAAATAAAAATCTGAATGATAAATAGATTCTTAAAAATATTTGGTGGCTTGAAGTGGAATCGAACCACTGACACGAGGATTTTCAGTCCTCTGCTCTACCAACTGAGCTATCAAGCCACATAAAAAAATGGCGACCTGGAACGGGCTCGAACCGTCGACCTCCGCCGTGACAGGGCGGCATTCTAACCAACTGAACTACCAGGCCGTAATTAAAAAAAATGGTGGGCGCAATAGGGCTCGAACCTATGACCTCCTGCTTGTAAGGCAGATGCTCTCCCAGCTGAGCTATACGCCCATTTTCTTTCGGCGAATTCTAGTATACTAAAAATATTCTAAAATGTCAATAGTTATTTGAAAATTTTTTATATATTTTTAGAATTTTTTTATATTTTTTAGTTTTTATAATAATAAATTATACAAATTTACTTTATTTCTTATACAAACTATTTTTATTTTTTAAAAAAATAACTTACGCAAATTTAATTTATTTTTTGACAAACCGTCCTTATTTATTCAAATTATTAGTACAAATGGAAAACCTGTCACTGTATTAAACTATGACAGGTTTCCCATTTAGATCATTTCTTGTAAATACTCCAAATGATCTGGAGAGTCTGGTAGAAGAAAAGTCCTGCAAGGGTAATGAAGACAACCCCAGCTGCCAGCATGAAAGCCAGAAGTACCAGGATGCCATACGACGTATGGCCGATGAAGGTTTTCACTACCAGAAGGAGTACCACAGCAATGCTCCCACAGATGATGCTCGCGATGATGCCGTCATTGATTTTCATGTCTCTCTTATCTCCTTTGTAAAATTACTTAATAAGCAACTTGGCTTATTACACTTTAATTATACCACATTTTTCAATATTTTTCAACTTTAGCCCTTTTATTCATATATATCATTTTAACTTGTTTAATATGAAAATGTTATTTAGTAACTAATATGTTTTCTTTTACTGTTTCAACAATTCCTTTTACATATCCATCCTGATTCTTTATTAAGTTATTCAAATCCTTTTCATTGTTGATATATCCAAGTTCTAATAGATATGCTTCTAACCCAATATTTGAGTCAAAGTAGTTGTTTTTTCCAATGCTCTTATTTCTTCCATCTATATATGCTTCTGTAGCAATTCCCCCTGTTTCTCTAATCATATATAAATAAGGTGTATTTTCTGTTATATTATATGGCTCATAATTACCTTTTTTTGCTTCTTCTTTTGACTCTTCTATTTCCCAATTTTTAAATGTTCTTGCATATACACCCTTTTCTTTCCTATATGTTGCTTCAAGAGTAGAATAATTGGTGTTTCCATATTTTACAATATTACTTGCAAACGCTTTTGCAAGTTCAAAATTGATATTTGGAGCTGTATATACTTCTGTTCCATTTTCGCTATTTGGTTCATCTATACTATTTAAGTGGATAGAAATTACGTATTTTGCTCTTGATTTCCCGACAAGATTTACCCTTCCGTCTTCGTCATATACAGTATTTACTCCATAGTTTTCTTCTGTTTCTGTGCCATCTCTTGTTATCAAAACTTTTAATCCTAAGTTTTCTAATTCTGTCTTTACTTTCTTTGCAAATTCAAGTGTCAAATCAGCTTCGTTATATCCACCATTTTGCGCACCTGGATCTGATCCACCATGTCCTGGATCAATAACAATATCATATACATCCTTTGGAAGTCTTGCTTTATTTACATTGATATACATATAATTTGTGCTTTTTTCTTCACTACTATGAATATCAAATCCTACATTTACTCTTTTATTTGTGTTATCTTTACTTATTGTGTAATATTCTACATCACTAAATTCTGTATCATTCCTTATTGAATAATATTTAACCTTTTTCTTTCCATATTCAAATCTTAAGAATACATATTTTTTATTACAAGATAGCTCTTCAAGATTAATTCCTTCGTTTATCTTATCTGATGTACTAAAACTGTATCCGTCTTTTGTTTCTTCATAGTCAATGTTTATTTCTTGCTCTTCTCCTTTTATCGTCTTTAATACAATGTCAATATCAATTGGCTCTTCTCCATCATAAACAATTTTTCCATCCATATTAAGATGCGTTCCATAAACTATGTACTTTGTAAGGCTTGCCTCTATTTCTTCTACATTTTCAAAAAGTTTATCTTCTCCCTTTTTCTGATACATTTTGATAAAATAGAATGTTCCAAATATAGCGATAATTGCTAAAACTATTAGTATTATTATTACAAATAAAATTTTACCGATTGTTACTTTTTTGCTCCATTATTCCTCCACAACTTCATATTCATACACACAAATTATTTTTGTTTGTACATTAATTTCGTCTATTTCTTGATTTATTCTAAATAACTTTTGTTTTTTTGGCTCTAATTTTATTTTGCTCATATCTACAATTATTTTATCTGATATGTCCATTCCGAACTGGAAGTGTTCTATTTTTATTATCATAATAGATAATATTTGTTAGAGCAATTGCCTTTGTGCCTTCTTTTAATTTAATGTTATATAAATTAATTTTATCATATTCTTTTACAGTATCTAAAGCATGTTGTGGATTAATATATAATATACTATATTTTTGGTTTGTTATTGCATTAGCATTGGCGTAAAACGCATTTAATGACGTCTTAAATTTTGCCTTTTCTAATGCTGTATCTAAATGCTTTGTTATTCCCTTTAAATTTTCTACATACTCAGCATTTTTTGTATTTTTGTTTATTTCAAGTATTCTAAATTTGCTTTTTTTAATCTCTCTGTGCTTTGTATTTCCGAAGAGTACTTATTTTTGTTTTATCTTCTGTAATCGTTCCAAAAATGTCAAATTCTTCTGATGCAAATAACATTTCTTCTTCTAGTGCTTCCTTCTTTATGTCTTTTATTCTATCAGTAAAACTTTGTGTTTCTTCTTGTGCAAGTGCATTAATATCTTCTAAAACTTCTGTGTTTGCAATAAATAAACTGTCTTGCTCTTCTTTTGAAAGTGTTTTTCTATTTTCTAAATCTAGACTTTTCCCAAGTTCTTCTAAATCTTCTTCTATGTCAAATACCTTTTCAATTTGTCTTGGCTGGACTTCTTCTTTCTCAGGCTCTGCAAGTCCGAAGGACATCGTCTTTACCTACAAATCTCCAAAATTCAAAAATACTTTTTTTATGTTCTTCTATCTCTTCTATGTATTTTTTTGAATTTTCTATTCTTTTATCTAATCTTGAGATAGATGCTTCTATTGCTTTTATGTCCTGATTCGCATTTTTAACTTGATTTTGGGTTCTTTCTAAAATCTTTGTGATATTAATTAAATCTTCTATTGTATAATACTCTTTTGTCTCATAAATCAAGTCATTTTCTTCTATTTCTTCATGTTCTTTTTCTTTAATATCCTCTACATTTTTTATTTCTTTTATTTTGCCTTTACCCTTAAAGAAATATCTGATTTTTCCAAAGAATGTTTTTCTACATTCTAGATATGTTGTCACTTGTTTCTGCCTTATTTTATATTCTTCTTCTCTTGATTTTTCTTTCATTTTTAAAGATTCTAATTTATCTGTAAGTTCTATTATTTCTTCATTTTGCTCTTCACATTTTGTTTTATTCTTTAAGTATTCTTCTTTTATATATTTACTTAATGATTCATAATCTATTGTTTTTGAAATTGAATTTTGATTTGTTATAAACTCAAGTCCGCCGATTTTCAGCAATCCTTACTTCAAAATTATATTTATTTGGAAATTCAGTCTCTAGTATAAAAAGAGCCTTAATTAATTTATAAAATTTTGAACTTTCTTCTTCATTATTTATACTTATTTTGTATACGCTATTTACATTTTCATATACATTTGTATTTCCAACAATTTGAACGCTCATATTTTCTTTTTTGTCATATACTTCATATACAAGTGGCCATTCTTTTGTAAATTGCCATAAGTATTTTTCTATATCTGAAATTTGTGATTTACTAAAAAATCTTTTTGAATAATCTAAATAACTTATTGGAGCAAATATATATCTTTCTTTTCCTGTTTTTTGATATTTTATTTGTTCTTTTATCAAGTAAAATAAGCAAGAATAGTCTAAATCTTCTATAGTTGCAAGCATATAATATGTTTTTGTATATTCTGAATAATATATCTGCCACAAATAATTTTCTTTGTATTTTACTTTAAATGGTATTTCCTTTTCTAACTTTTTTTGCTCCTTTTCTAATTCGTCTATTTCTTCTAATTTCATGTCATTAAGCATTTTTAAAAATACAGTATGTTTGTAAATCCCTTCTTCTCCTTCTGGTACAAGGTATGTATATAAAGGTGATGCCATTTTTGCCTTTTCTTGTATTGTGTTTAATCTATTTGCTTTTGTAAGCAATATTCTTATCTTACTAACAGGTACATATTTATATACTTTATACTTTTTCTCTTCGTAATTTCTTGCAGGCTTCATTTCTGTATTTATATTTTCAAGTAGAATTTCTGGAACATTGTTTAAATCAAGGTCTAAATATTCTAACTTTTTTTCCATATCTTTTGTTCTATCTGACATTTTTCCTCCTCAAAATTTTACTTAAGGTTTCTAAAATTCATTATATATTCTACTATACAAATTGGAATAAATCAAGTGGATTTTTGTTAAGATTCGTTTACACTGTTACAGGATAATGATATTCTAATTAAAAAAGTATTATACAGTAACTTTACACTTTGTATCTATAGGATTCGCCCTATGCCAATGGAGCATTTCTATATACAACTTTACCAAAAATAAGTTCATTTGCTTTCTTTTGCATCTCCATAATTACAATTGGAAGTAACGATAAAAGTGCTGTAATTATCCACTGTGTACCTTCTAGTGATGTTAGGCAGAATATCTTTTGTGTGCTAGGAATAAGTATTATTCCTACCTGCATAATTATACCTAAAATAAATGCTCCCCATAAATATTTATTTTTAAATAATCCAGCTTTAAAGATGCTCTCTTCACTTCTTATATTAAAGCTATGTATTATTTCTGTTAAACCTAAACTTAAAAATGCCATTGTTCTTCCAACTTCTAAATTATAAAATCTATTTCCTATGCTAAATACAAGTAAAGTAATAATTCCTATCATTGTGCCTTCTACAATAATTTTTCCCCATAATCCATCTGAAAATATTCCATGCTTACTGTCTTTTGGTTTTTTGTTCATTATATTTTTGTCTTCTTCTTCAAGTCCTAATGCAATTGCAGGAAGTGAATCTGTAACCAAATTTATCCATAATAACTGAATTGCAAGTAGTGGCGTATTCATTCCAAGTATAAGTCCTATAAAAATTGTAACTATCTCCCCTATATTTGTTGCAAGTAAAAAGTGAATTGCTTTTCTGATATTTTCATATATTCCCCTACCTTGCTTTACCGCTTCAACAATTGTTACAAAGTTATCGTCTGTTAAAATCATATCTGATGCTTCTTTTGCTACATCTGTTCCGATTTAACCCCATCGAAACTCCAATATCAGCATTTTTTAATGCTGGTGCATCATTTACTCCATCTCCAGTCATAGCTACTATTTTTCCGATTTGCTTTAAATGCTTTAACAATCCTTACTTTATGCTCTGGAGTTACTCTAGCAAACACACTATAATTCATAATATTTTTTTCAAGCAAATTTTGTGGAATCTTATCAAGTTCTTTACCTGTTATTGCAAGTGAATCATTAGTTAATATTCCGAAGTTCTTTTGCTATTGCTTTTGCTGTTAATATATGATCTCCTGTTATCATTACCGTTTTTATTCCAGCATTTTTGCAATTTTCAATTGCATTTTTTACTCCTTCTCTTGGCGGATCTATCATTCCAACAAGTCCGTACGAATACCAAGTTACTCTCTATTTTTTCATCTTTTTCATTTTTATTTATATTATCTACATCTAGATATGCAACAGCAATAACTCTTAACGCCTTTTCTGCCATGGTATAGTTTTTATTCATAATTCTTTCTTTGTCAGAATCTTCAAGTACTCTTACTTCTCCATCTTTATATATTTTTTCACATCTATTTAACAATACATCTATTGCGCCTTTGGTTATTATTCTATATTTATTTCCGAACTCTATGTATTGTTGTCATTAACTTTCTATCCGAATCAAATGGAATTTCTCCAACTCTTTCCATCTTACTATATAACAAATTTTTATTTATACCGATATTGTAATGCTTTATTAACAATTGCATTTTCTGTTGGATCCCCTGTAACTTCACCTGTACTTAATATATTTGAATCAGTACACATTGTACCAAGTTCTAATGTAAATTCTGTATCTCCATATATTTCTAAAACTTGCATTTTATTTTGTGTAAGTGTTCCAGTTTTATCTGAGCATATTATGCTACTGCTACCTAAGGTTTCAACTGCAGATAATTTTCTTATAATTGCATTTTTACGAGCCATCTTTGTAACACCAATTGATAGCATAATTGTTACTATTGCAGGAAGGCCTTCAGGTATTGCTGCAACAGCAAGTCCGAACTGATGTCATAAACATTTCTTTTATTGGAATATGTTTAAATATTCCAATGAAAAAGATAAAAGCACAAATTCCAAGACAAAGTACACTTAGTTTCTTACCGAACTTCTTCTAATCTTTTTTGTATAGGAGTTTGTACATTTTCTTCTTCTGTAATAAGTTTTGCAATACTGCCTACTTTTGTTTCCATACCAGTTTTTGTTACAATTCCTTTTGCATGTCCATTTGTGACAATTGTAGTTGCAAATACCATATTTACCATATCTGCATCAGGTACATTTTTATTTAAAATCATTTTGTCGTCCTTTAAAATTTCTGCTGTTTCACCTGTTAATGCTGCCTCGTCTACTTTTAAATTATAGCTTTCTATTAACCTTATATCTGCTGGTACATAATTTCCAGCTTCTAATATTACAATATCTCCTGGAACTATATTTTCCCCTTCTACTACTTTTTCTTCTCCATCTCTTATTACTTTAGAAGTAGGTGCAGACATTTTCTTAAGTGCTTCGAGCGATTTTTCTGCTTTATTTTCCTGAACTAGTCCCATTATTGCATTAAATAC
>CANQXL010000024.1 GCA_947627705.1 uncultured Clostridia bacterium | reverse complement strand
ACTCGAACTTACGACCTTTGGGTTATGAGCCCAACGAGCTGCCAACTGCTCCACCCCGCGGTATTTACTTCATACATAATTATACTGCATAGAGTAGCTCTTGTCAATACATTTGCCATTATTTTTTACATTTTCAATTGACAAATTCCGCATTATAACTAACTTTTTTCTTAAATAATATCTATCTTCTCCATATTTTTTAATATTTTTATTACATTAAAAAAGCATTATTATTCATCCATAATTCCAGCTAAATTTACATAATTATTTACTTTTCCTTTAAATAGTGATATAATATTATTAATTGTTTATGTGTATTAAGATGAAGAAGCTATTTCTAAATTTGTCTGTGTGCATTTTTGCACTACTAAACAATTTGGAAAGCTGCTTTTCTTAAGAATCATTAAACAAAATTTACTAAGGGAGGCTCAATTAAATATGAGCGAGCAAAAATTCATTTCAAGGGAAAAGGCAATTTCCAAATGGAAACATGACTTATGGAATCAACCTTTTTCCATCGATGCTATCAACAACCAGGTATGGATTTCAGGCTCTCTTGTGGAAGAATTCACTTTTAGTCACACGTCCTTTAGCACTAACTTTTTCAAAGCTACCGTTGCTACTAAAAGGAAAAGCGGCGTAATTGACCTTATTCCTGTCGTTGCTCCATTTAATTTAGTAAATTTTGAGAAAAATGTAAAGGGTAACTTCGTAAGTATAAACGGTTATTTTTATTCCCGGAACAGGCTTCCTAGCGAAGCTGGCTCACGTGTTTGCCTGTATGTGTACGTTAAGGATATATCCTTTTATAAGCTTGAACTCCAACTTGCTCCTTTGCAGGACATAGATATGGTTTTTTTAAGGGGCTCTGTGTGCAAACCACCTTTTTATAGAACTACTCCCTTAAATAAACAAATCACAGAGTTGCTTCTTGCTGTTAACCAAGGATACAATACTAGTTATCTTATGTGTATTACATGGGGATCAGTTGCACAACATGCAAGGATTTTTGAAATCGGCGATACTGTGCAGATCTTAGGGAGAATTCAAAGCAGATATTACATAAAGAAACTTTCTCCTGAGCATTTTGAAGAGAGAATTACCTATGAAGTTTCGGTTCAAAGATTAATATGAAATATATATTAAATTAATATTTCGCCTCTCTTATGTACATTTAACTTTGATTCTTATAGAAAAAAAGCTTTCTAAGCCTAAACAGGAGAAGCTATTTGCTTCTCCTGTTTAATTATTATTTAATCAATATTTAATTTTAATATAATTTTCCAATTTTCTATTAAAGATTTAATCATATTTACACATTTTCTGGCACAGCTTTTCCTAAGAAAAATATTTCATACCATTTTATAAAACTGTATATTATCCATACTTTTTTGTAATTATCTTTTTTATTATTTTTATGATCTTCCAACAATTTTAATATATATTTCTGATTAAAAAATTCTGAAACAAATTCTTGCTCAAATGTATTTTTTATCTCATTATAGAATTCGTCTTCTTTCATCCATTCACGAATTGGTACTGGGAATCCCAATTTTTTCTTTTTGTATGCTTCTGTTGGAATTTCTCTTTTTGCCGCTTCCCTTAACGCAACTTTTGTATTATCTTTTGTTACCTTATATTCAACTGGAATTGTTCTTGCTAAATTAAATACTTCTCTATCTGTAAAAGGTGTTCTTCCTTCTATTGAATTTGCCATTGTCATTCTATCACATTTTAGCAAAATATCATTTAAAAGCCAATTCCTTATATCAACTGCTTGCATTTTTACAATGTTACTATTTTCTTTAGTTATATCAAAAAATGGCTTAGTTATATCTTTGTTTTTTAATGTATCTTCACAAGTTAAAACTTTTTTTCTTTCCTTCTCACTAAATATTTTATTTACACCAACATACTCGTCTTCTAGCTTTTTTCCTCTACGTACAATGAAATTACGTCCTTTAAATTCTGGGAAAAGCTCAAAGCACATAGCAAAGAAATGTCTTATAAAATATGGAAGCTTATTATAAAGTTTCATATCAACTTCTTCTCTGTAATAATTATATCCACCGAAAAACTCGTCTGCTCCTTCTCCTGAAAGTACAACTTTAACATCTTTACTTGCTATTTTAGATACAAAGTATAAAGATATTGCTGATGGATCAGATGAAGGCTCGTCCATATGATACAAAAATTTTGGAATTGCTTTTAGCCATTCTTCTTTTGTTATTTTTTTGCTAACATTTGTTATACCTAATTTACTTGTTAAATCCTTTGCATAATCAATTTCGTTATATTTATCTTCTGCATAACCTACTGTATATGTTTTGTCAGGTTTTGCAAGCGTAACAAGATATGAAGAATCTATTCCTGAAGATAAAAATGAACCAACTTCTACATCTGCTATTTTGTGATGTTCAACAGAATCTTTCATTGTTTTATTTATTTCTTCAACTAAATCTTCAAATTTATATTCCTTTTCATCAAAATTAATATCATAATATCTTTTTATATCCATTTTTCCATCTTTAATATTTAAGCTTGTCCCTGGAAGTAATCTATATACACCTTCAAATAATGTTTCATTTGTAGGTGTAAAGCTAAATGATAAATATGGTCCTATTAATTTTTTATTTAGCTTTTTTTCAAAATCCGGATATTCTAAGAATGATTTTATTTCTGAACCAAACGCAATTTCTACACCATTTTCAGTTTCTTTTTTATAATAATAAAATGGTTTAATTCCAAAATGATCACGAGCGCAAAACAAATTTTTATTTTCTATATCCCAAATTGCAAAAGAAAACATTCCCCTTAACTTTTTAGGTAATTCTTCTTTCCACTCTTCATAACCATATAACAAAACTTCTGTGTCACTACTTGTTTGGAATTCATAGTTTTTTTCTTTTAGTTCTTCCTTTAATGCCATATAATTATATATTTCACCATTAAATACAATAACTTTGCTTTTATCCTTTGTGTACATTGGTTGCACACCGCCTTCTAAATCTATTATTGATAATCTGCGGTGTCCAAGTGCTATCTTGTCGTCTGTATAATATCCTTCACCATCTGGTCCTCTATGTTTTATTCTGTCTGCCATTCTCTTTATAATCTCTTCTTTGTTCTTTTGTTCACCATAAAATCCAACTATTCCACACATAATTTGCTTGTATGATTTTAACCAATCATACACTCCTTTCTTTCTTCATTTATTTTAATTATTTTCGTTTTTTATATTACTAAGTATTTTACCGAAACTCATATATTATAACTGTAGAATTTCTATTTGCAATTTCTTTTCCAATTGCTTTTCCACCTACCGTAAGTGCTGCAACAACCGCACTTATTATAAACTCTAGATTAGAAGGAATCCCATATTTCTGTGTTAATTTTATTGATATCATTGCACTTATTGCACCACTTAATACTCCGGCAAATATCTCCAATTACATCTGCGCAAACATTAGCAACTCTGACAGAATTTTTTATTAATTTTAATGACATTTTTGCTCCTTTTGCCTTTTTAGTTGCTTTTGCATGAAATTCTTCTTCGTTTGCTACCGTAACTGCAACACCTATAATATCAAATAAAATCCCTATAAAAATAACTAGAACTAAAATTAATAATGCTGGAAATACGTCTAACTTTGATACACCATTTGTTGAAATAAATGAAAAACAAATAGATGAAATAAATGTTATTACAAAAACTTCTATTATCCACTTCAGATGACTATCTGTTTTTTTCTCTTTTTTTGCTTCTCGTTCGTTATCTATCATTTTTCTCCTTTTCTATTTTATATGGCAAAAGTCCAAGTAAATTTTACGGTTTAGGTCTGGTTGAATTTCTCTATTTTCTACTATCCATTACTGGCATAGTTGTTTCCATTTGAAGAAAATAGCTAAGTAATATATTTTTAGCCACCAGATCGCCACTTAAGTCCGTACCTTAATCCTTGGACTTTCTTGCTTTTTATACCAAAGCAAACATTCTAGAAGTTTTCCTTGACCCACTTAATTATTATTAGTCTCTTTTGCAAATGCAATTTCATAATAACATGAGTAGTATAAATAATTTTGGCCAAAACTATTTATACAAATTATATAATCCCAATACATTCACTCAAGACAGGCTACGCTATGTATTTTGTGTCTTGGCACGCAACATAGGTTTTTACTTAAAATTAATTTAAGCCTCAGCGAAACTAGGGTTCTACATACATGCCATTGCATATATCCCTAATCTCTTTACTCCCTGCTCACACACAAAATTGGCATTCCGCGCACAAACAAGAAACTTCACAGATTTGCCCTTTTAGTGGATTTTTAGCCCCACCCTCATAATAATCAGTAATGACTAGAATAATGCGCCATAGATATTATTATATCATATTTTATAAATTTTTCAAAGTATTTATGCTTCTTGATTATAACTTGAATCCTCTACATTTCTTTTTTCATTTGTATTTACTAAATTATTTGAAAAATATCCTGCTATAAATCCAATTATAAATACTACAATAATAATTAAAATAGTTTTTAGTTTTTCTTGACTTATATACATTTCTTTATCATAAATCTTTACTTTTTCTTGCTCATTTTCTTTTTTATTTTCTTCCATATGTAGCCTCCTTTGTATAAGATATATTTTTATTATACTATTTTTATTCACTAAAAGCAATCACTTGACAAGATTATTTTTATTAATTTATAATTAATTTATAGGAGGCAGATTTTAATGGAGATTATAGTTGGGAAAAAAAGTGGATTTTGTGCTGGAGTTAGAAATACTATTACACAAGCAGAAAAAGAATTAGAAAATAATGCTAATGGTCTTGATTGTTTAGGTGAAATTATTCACAACAAACAAGTTATAGAATCTCTTAATAAAAAGGGACTTCATATAATTGACTCAATTGAGCAAGCAAAAAATAAAGTTATAATAAGAGCTCATGGTATTAGTAAGCAAGTTTATACCTATGCAAAGGAAAATAATATTAAACTTATAGATCTTACTTGCCCAAAAGTATTATTAATTCATAAACAAGTTCAAGAATTTGCCGAAAATAACTATTTTATATTTTTACTTGGTGTTAAAGATCATCCAGAAACTATTGGAACTTACAGTTTTTGTGGTGATAATTCGTATGTAATAGAAAATACAGACGATATTTCTAATGCATTAAATGCTCTTAATTCTTCAAATTTAAAGAATGTTTTAATTATATCTCAAACTACTTTTAGTGTAAGTTTGTTTGAAAAAATAGTTGATATGATATCAAATGCTTTAGATGAATCTTTTAATCTTCATATAGAAAAAAGTATTTGTGATGCTACAAATTTAAGGCAAGCCGAAGCTAATGAAATTTCAAAAAAAGCTGATTTAATGATAATCATAGGTGGTCAAAACAGTTCAAATACAAAAAAACTCGTTGATGTGTCAAAAAATAATTGTAAAAATGTTTTACATATCCAAACAATTGATGATCTAAATTTGGACTTCGTAAAAAAATTTGACAAAATTGGTATTATGGCTGGTGCATCTACTCCAAGTGATATTATTGAAGAAGTTGTTTCTACTCTTCAATCTATTTAGGTTAAGTGCAAATTTTGTCCTTAATTTTTTCAAATTTTGCATCACCAATTCCTGATACATTTTTGATATCTTCTATTGTTTTAAATTTACCATTTTCTGTCCTATATGTTATTATCTTTTCTGCTGTTGAGTCCCCGTATTCCTGGGAGCTCTTTTAATTTTTCTTGATTTGCTGTATTTATATTAATAAGTTCTCCTGTTTCTCCACTCTCTTCATTTATAACACTTTCTCCTGGTCCATCTGTTATAATTTCCTTAGTTAAGTTATCTTCTGAAACTTCATTTTTAGAAGGGATATAAATTTTTTGCCCATCTTCTACACTATACGCTAAATTTACATCTTTTAAATCTGCATCATCTCTTAATCCACCTGCCGCTTCTATTACGTCATTAATCCTTGCATTTTCTTTTACTTCAACTATTCCTTCATTTATTACTGCACCTGTAACATGTATAATTATTTTATCTTCTACATCTTCTAAGTCTTCAACTGTGTCTTCTTTTTCTTCACTAATATCTTCAAATTCTTCCATTTCATATATATCTTTTGTACTACTTATATAATAAAAACCAACAATTAAAATAGCAATAATAATTCCGAATTATAACTAAAATTTTTTGTTTTTTACTTAACATTTCCATTAAAAAATTCTCCTTTCTTAAATTATTTTTTATTTTGCAATTTTAGGCAAAGCATGAATTTCTTATATAACAATTTTATATAAAAATATATTATCCATTAACTTTTTTAATAACTGTATTGCAAATTTTATCCAATCTATGATATATTAAATATATTATGAAAAAGAAAGTGTTATATATTATTTTAATTTTATCAATAATATTCCCTACAATTAGTTTAGCAGAAGATATTAATTTAACAAACGATTCAAAAGTAAATGCAGATTTTTCTACACTTAACATATATTCTGATTGCATTTTATTAGTTGAAGAAGATACAGGTGATGTATTATTTGAAAAAAATGCACATGAAAAAATGTATCCCGCAAGTACTACAAAAATTTTGACTGCAATTATTGTACTAGAAGAATGTGATTTAGATGATACAGTAACCGTATCAAATAGCGCTCTAGCTGCTGTTCCCCCAGATTATACAACAGCAAAATTACAAGCTGGTGAACAGTTTAGCGTTTTAGATGTTCTTTATGCAATGCTTCTTCCTTCTGGAAACGATGCAGCAAATGTTCTAGCAGAGCATGTTTCTGGTTCTATTTCTGCATTTGCAGATAAAATGAACGAAAAAGCAAAGCTTCTTGGTGCTGAAAACTCACATTTTACAAATCCTAGTCGGTTTGCATGACGAAAATTTATACTCAACCGCTTATGATTTATCTATTATCGCAGGATATGCTATGAAAAATGAAACATTTAGGAAAATAGTATCTACTCCTACTTTTACTCTTCCTGCAACAAATATACATCCTGCAAGCGATAGAACTTTTTCTACATCAAATGCTCTTTTGATACCAAAAATGGAAAATTACTATTTAGAATACGCAACTGGCATAAAAACTGGATTTACTGATCCTGCTGGAGATTGTTTAGTTGCATCTGCTAAAAAAGATGGAATTGAGTTTATTTGTGTATGTTTACACGATGGCTATCTCGAAAATGGATTGAGAGAAAAATTTTTAGATTGTAAAAATTTGCTTAAATTCGCTATTGATAATTATACATCATATTATATTGGATTGCAAGAAGAACTTGAAAAAAGTAGTATGCAAAAAAATAGCAATGATTTTGAACTATTTTCTTTTACAAACCAAGATGACCAAAATTCTTTACTTAATATTTCTATTAAAATTATTATTACAATAATTGGCATTTTAATTATATTAATTTATATAAAATTAGTATTTTTCAGAAAAAAGAAGAAAAAATTAAAACGTAGCAAAAAACATTAGTTATAATTATAAGAGAAATGACTTTGCTACACATATTTAAACAAATAGACTAAGGTAATAATGTAAAAAAAAGTAAAAAGCAATTAAACGCTTTTTTACTTTTTTTTATTTTCGAGCAAATGCTTTTATAAAATTATATTTAATAGTAAATTGTTTTCATACATCATTTTGCAAATATGCGATTCTTCTATTTCTTTACTTACAGCATTTTCTCCTAACATTGGTGTTGCCAAACTAAATATTGCAAGAGCAACATATATAATTACAAATCCTTCTAAAATACCATATATTGTACCACCTGCTTTATTAAATTGTTTTATTATTGGTATTTCTCCAATTGCTTCTGCAAATATTCTGACAAATAGCATAAGCACTTTAGCTATCACAAATAATCCAATCCATGTACCAATTCTAACAACTGTTATTGCAAGTTCTTCTGCTATATATTCAGAGCTTTCTTCTTTCATTTGATTTGTATATCTGTTCATATATGTTTCCATAGATTCAGCAAAACTTTCTTGTACTTTTCTTGATTCTTCTGTTTCTTCTTCATTATACAATTTAGATTGAATTGTGCTTTTCAAATTTGAAACAACTTCTGTATTATCAATTATGTAATTTGAAACTGGAGTATACAAAATAAGTGCAATAACCAATGCTGCAAAAAAGCTTATAATTCTTACTGCAACTTTTATGAGACCCCTTTTATATCCTAAAAATACACAAAGAGCCATTATAGCAATTATAATAATATCTGCAATCATTTTTACCCACCTTTCATAAAATATTTTTATAATTTTTAAAATACTAATACTTTAATTCTGTCTCTATATACAATTCCTGCAATTGACCTTCCAATAACTATTTCTTTAATCTCTTGACTTGATGTATATTTCTTTTCAAGCCAGCCATTTAAATTTATAAAATGTATTTCTGTTCCTAAATTAATTGCTGAAATTTGGTCAAAACTAACTATTTCCTTAACAGAACTATCTACAGAATATACTGTCTCTGCATCTGTTAAAATATTTTTTAATATAATATCTGTTCTTGCAGTAAATAGTCCTGTTGAAATTTCGTCAGCCTTTAAAATATTGCTTTTCAAATTTATATCTGCAATTTGTGTACTTTTAGTAAATTCCGTTAAAACTCTATCTTTATCATCGTATATAATGTGTATAGAGTCATTATAAATACATACAAGCTGCCCTTTTTCTTGATACTTTAAATCTGTTATTATTTTATTTGCATCTGCATTATACTTATACACAACTGAGTTAATTGCATCTCCATCTATTGCTTTTTCTGTATCAATTATCCTTATACTAGATTCTATCAATGCTCCACTTGCATTAATTTCTGCAACAGCAAGATATTTTCCATCTATTGACATATCTGTGTCTACCGCAATCGTATATGCCAAAAATGTTTTAAATAATTCATTTCCGCCTTTATCAAACGTTATTATAACGCTTTTATAGCTTGTTCCTGTTGTGATAACTGAAACATTTCCATTTCTATCAACATTTATTTTATTTATGCTACCTTCTACTCTTTTATCCCATAAAATTTTGCCATCAGATATTAAATATACTCTTTGACCATTTTTTTCTGCAATCCCAAGAAAACTTCCATTTGTGTCATATGTAGGATTACTTATTATAATATCCAATTCTGATTCTTTACTTGCATAGCTATTATATAAAGATAATTTTCCTTCACAAAGAATACTAATATATTTATCAAATGCATATATATATTGAGATTTATCCACGTCTAATTCTATTGTTGCAACATCTTCTTCAGTAACTTCTTTTTTTAAAATATATACATTTATCCAGTTTCTTGCATCTTCATTAGTTGTATAAACTATGATTGTGGCAATAGCTGATACAATTAAAAATAGACCTAAAATTAATAAAAGTTTATTTTTTAGTGACATTTTTCCTTTGAATTTAAGTATCTTCATAAATAATTCCTTTTCTTTTTTCTTCTATTTTATAACAATTATTAAATTAATACAAGCTATTTAATATGTTTTTAAAATAAATATTAATTGAATAATACCTAAAGCCCCAAAAATAGGATAAAATGCACTTACTAAATTTGAGAATCCAAAGTATGAAACAAATATTGACAAAATACAAATTATTAAATTATATAATTTATATTTTTTATTTGTTTTAGCTACATTATTTAAAAAGCCATATGCAGAAGAAATTGCTGTCGTTACAATTGCACCTAAAATAATTATTCCATATAAATATTTATAAATCAGTCCAAAATTTCTGGTAGCATATACTGTAGGCAGTTCTATTTTTCCAATGTTTTCTTTTATTGATAATAATATTATAAATATAATCCCTGCAAGTAGCATTATTATCAACGTACATAAAAAAGATATTATTGCAATTTCTTTTTTTGATTTTATATATTTTTTTATTGGTATCAAAATAGAAATTAAAGTAATCGTATTATAACTTGCATAAAGTATAGCATCAAAAATCCATAAATAATTATTTTTTGTATTTATTAATACTTGTGCATTTGAACTAGCTTTTATTCCAAGTATTATAAGTATAAAAATTATTGTAGGTATTAAAATTGAATTTAATATTAAAATACCTTTTATATTTTTTCTTAATACTAAATAACAAAATATTGCCATAAATATACTAGATATAACCTGATTTATTCCAAATTCTTGTTTAAAATATGCAGAAAATCCTGCACACATAATAAAAAATGATATAAGTAAAAATATATTAACTATAAAATTTAAAATTAATTTTATATCTATTTTTTTTGTATTATAATTTTTTATAATTAAATCTAAAAAATCGTCATAATGATTAATAGGATATTTTTTTATGATTTTTAAAGTTTTATATATAACTACACCAATTAATATTGTCGAAATTACCATTCCAATTATTCCAAAAAAGCCATGCACAAAAAAGAAATTATAAATTTCTTTCCCTGATGCAAAGCCTGCTCCGATTATTATTCCAATTATTACAAATACTGATCCTAAAAAATCCATTTAAAAAACCCTCTAAATTATTGAACAGAAAATATAAAATTTCCTGTTCAATAAAATATATGAGAGTTTTTCGTAATTATTATTTTTTTCTTCTTCTAAGTTGCCATATAATTATTCCTAATATTATAATCAATATTGGAATTATATATATTATTATCTTTATTATTCTATCTTGTGTTTCTGTAGCTGTATATCTTGTAACTTCAGCTTGTTTTCTTATTGTTATTGGATCTTCAATTTCTGCATTATATTGTATTGTATTTAATATTAAGTCTCTGTTATCTAATAAAGCTACTGCTGGTGCTTGAGACGATCCTGTATAAATTAGTTTATCAGTTATAAATGCGTTACTTGCAAATACTACTAATTTTGAAGTGTTTTGTCCATCCTGAACTGATTTTTCAAGTAATGCGCCAACAACTGAGCTTTCTTCTTTTTCTCCATCTACTGGGGCATAATCTGTTATTTCCAAATTTGTCCTAAAGAATGATTTTTCTCCAGTTGTAAGTATGTCTGTTTTTGTAACTCCTAATTCTAATAATTTATCATCACCTAAAAATTCCAATTTTCCTGTTCCAAATAAAACTACTGATTGTATATCTCCTACTACATTGTTATTTTGTATTGTAGGCATTATAACATCTGGACTTCCCATTGCAATTTTTGATGTGTCTTGTTCTACTACAATTCCATCTTGTCTTATTGTTACGCCATATAAATCTAAAATTGATTTAATAAAAGGTGTTTCTGATTTTGCTGAATATGGATCATTTAGCCAAATTATGTTTCCGCCTCTTTCAATGTATTCTTTTATAGCTTTTGCTTCAAGATCTGTAATATCCTTTGTAGGAGATGCTATCATTAAATCTTTACAATCTTCTGGCACCTTTTGTTCTGATAATAAATTTAACGTTTTCATTTCATAATTTTCAAGCTCTATATAAGTTTGTAATAATGCCATTTCTGTTGTTGGATCGTATTCACCATGTCCTGTTAATACATATACTGGTGTACTCTTTCCAATTGATGATACAACAATTAAGCTATTTGTAAGTCTTTGTTCTGTTAGGTCAACAGTATTTCCTTCACTATCATATGTATAAAAATCATAAGTTGTTAGAACTTTATATTTTTCACCACAAATAATTAAAACTGTATAATATCCTTCTTCAATATTATATTTAGAAACTAAATCTGGTCTATCGTCTGTTTTTAAAATTTCTATTGTTATGTTATCATTAATACTTTTGTATTGTTTTACAAAGTCAACAAATGTATCTGTTTCTTTATAATCAAATAAATAAATTTCAAATTTATCTTCTTCTGGTAATGAAGAAATTCTCTCTTTTGATTCTTCAGTAAGACTATACAATTGGTCTGAACTTAAATCGAAATCTTTTGGATCCCATGTTTGTACTCCTACGTTAATTGCTAAAAATATAATTATGATAATAGCGATAAGTATAGCCGTTTTACCTGTATTTTTAAGCCATTTTGACTTTAATCCATCTATCATTTTACTAAAAAATTTCACTTATATCTCACCTCTTTATTTCATACTCTTTTTTCTTTGTAAAATTGTTATTGTCAATAAAATGAATAATAATGTTATTGAACCAAGTGTAATTGTATCGCTTATTGATATTATTCCTTGTGGAAATTTATCAAATAATAAAATTGGTGATATCATATAAAATGCTTCAGATAAATTTGGTAAGAACCATGTTGCAAGTAAAAGTACTATTGTAGCAATTCCTGCAATTATCTGATTTTCTGTCAAACTTGAAATAAATTCACCAAAAGCTATATATGTTGTTGAAAACAAAACAAATCCAATTAATGCAGATATTGTCTCTGGTACATTTGTAAGCCCCCCTGCAAATGC
Source organism: uncultured Clostridia bacterium (assembly GCA_947627705.1). Classification (GTDB taxonomy): domain Bacteria; phylum Bacillota; class Clostridia; order TANB77; family CAG-508; genus JAAWPK01. The sequence continues at coordinate 4,281 of CANQXL010000024.1, read as the reverse complement.
GCAAACAATTACATAGTATAGTAATGATAATATTTCAGTAATAATAACTATTAGAAATGCTGCTAAAAATTTTCCAATAACAATACCTGTTATACTTCTTGAAGATGTAAACAAAAGTGTTTCTGTTCCATTTTTTCTTTCTCCCGCAAACATTCCCATTGTTAATAATGCAATTGTAAAAGTTAAAAGCTCTGCATTAGAATAAAATAGAGCAGCATATTCTGTGCTTTGATTCTGCCATGTATATATGTCGAAAAATAATGAAGACATAAGTAAAAATGTCCCTATAAACACATATCCAACTGGAGATAAAAAATATGTCTTAACTTCTTTTTTTATTATTGCTAGCATTATTTATCCCCTCCTTTTTTCTTTTTGTTTTCTTTCTTTTTGTTTTTTTCTTCCTTAATTTTATTTTTCTTTTCTTGTTTTAACTCTTTTTTAGATTTTTGGTTTTCCACTTTTTGTGTATCTATTAAATTAATAAATGCTTCTTCAAGAGTTGCTTCTGATTTTTTAAGTTCAAAAATTGTTATTCCAGATTTAGCAAATACTTCAAATATTTCTTTTCTTATATCGCTATTTCCATCTGAAACAATGTTATATTGCTTTGTTCCATCAGGAAAATCTTTTACAAGATTTATAGATTTTAGTTTATTAATCGTTTTTGCAACTTCTTCTACCTTTTCGTTAGGATCTTCTACAGTAACTAATAAAGCATTTTCTTCTTTTACTTTCTTCTCTAGATTTTCTGGAGTATCTATTGCAAGTAAATTACCTTTATTAATTATCATTACCTTTTCGCAAATTTGACTTACTTCTGATAGAATATGTGAACTAAGTATTACAGTGTGATCCTTTCCAAGTGATTTTATTAAGTTTCTGATTTGTATTACTTGCTTTGGATCAAGTCCAACTGTAGGTTCGTCTAATATTAAAACTTTAGGGTTTCCAACTAAAGCCCCTGCCAAACTAACACGTTGTCTGTATCCTCTTGATAGATTTCTAATTAATTTGTTTTGAACGTCTTCAATATTTACTTCTTTTAAAACTTTTTGTATTTCTTCCTTTCTATTTTTTCTGGAAACACCTTTTAATTCTGCCATATATGTTATAAATTCTTTTGGAGTTAATTCATTATACAAAGGTGTTGTTTCTGGCATATAACCTATCTGTCTTTTAGCTTTTTTTGCTTTAGTATTTATATCATATCCTTCTATTTCAATTTCTCCTGATGTTGATTCAATAAATCCTGTAAGCATATTCATTGTTGTTGTTTTACCGTGCTCCATTTGGTCCTAAAAAGCCAACTATTTCTCCGTCTTCTACTTCAAAGCTTATATTATTTACGGCTACATATCCGCCATACTTTTTAGTAACATTCTTTACTTTAATCAAAGTACTTCCTCCTTTTTTTATAAAATCCTTAATAATATTATCATTTGTTTTAAATAATTGCAAGTTTTTCACATAAAATTTACAATTTTATTTACGGAAAATAGGTTTTTGATACTTTAACACGAATTTAAAATATTTTATTTACAAAATTTTTTTATTATGATATCATTACATTATATAATTATTAAAGAGAGGAGTAATTTATATGGGACTTTTTGGAAAATTATTTCATGGTTTTTATTATGTTGTTGATGAAAAAACATTAAAAGAACATTTAGAAAATCAACTAAAATTCACATTAGAAAACAAACTAGAAGCATCTGCTAATTTGAATATTTATTTGAATAATGAAAAACATCATATTCAAATATGGAATCATGCGGCATCTGAATTTGAAGATGAGAAAGAGAAGGGATTGATTGTATATTACGATAAAGAAGAATACAAAACATTAGAGGAATTATACAATTCTAAATTAAATAACTTACCTGAATACTTTAAAATAGAACTTATAGATATGGATGATGCTTTTTTAAACGAATACAAAAAAAATCATCCTGAATTAAACATTGAAAATTATTAAAAAGGACATAGAAATAGATATGGAAAATAATGTTTATATATTTTTTAAAAGTGCTAAAACCGATACATATAATGATGCAATGGAAGTTTATATAGATGGAGTAAAAGAAGGGGTTCTTAAAGCTGGAAAGGAATTTAAAATCCAATTAGGAAATGGATTACATACTATTGAAATATATATGATGTGGTATGGAAAGAAGAGATGCTATGCAAAAAAAGAAATAGATATTAACAAACCCGAAACTTATATAACGTATGCGCCATCAATAATTTATACTATAAACGGAAAAATAAAAGAAGTAACTAAAGATTCATATTTGAAAAAAAGGAAAAATGATAAATTATACGCAATATTAATTTTAATTTTAGCAATGATAATTTATTTTATATTGAAATAAAATTTTGTTATAATTAAATACATGAAAAATACACCTCCAAATGTTAGATTTTGTCTAATATTGGGGGTGCACTTCATATATAGCACTTTCTTTTATATGTTAAATTTCCTTTTCTTCATCTTTTATAGTTTCTTTGTCCTTGCTATTACGTAATATTTCTTGCACATTTTCCTTTTGCTTTTCCTGTGAAATTCCTACATTTATCCCTTCTAAAAATTGCTCTCTTGCCTGCTTAGATGTTTTTTCTGGAATCTGATTAGATATATCTCCAATTTGGTTCTTTGCTTTTCTTCTCTCTTTTGTATTGTAATTTATAACAATTTGGCCATTCTCTCCCCTGCTAAAAGTATATCCCCTTGACGTAACTAATCCATCTTTTCCAAACACATTTGGAAATATCTTCTTGAATTCTTCATCTTCGAAATCTATTAACTTTTCAGACTTTTGAAATTTCATATGGTATATTTGAGACGTTTTTCCGAAGTTTAAATTTCCAAATGCTAATTTAGGTAAAATAAGATGACTTCGTTTGCCCATCTGTTCCGTATAATTGTCTATATAACCCATATTACTTAAATCTTTAAACGTACTTCTTACTATTCCATGGCTATCAGTTTCGATTGTCATTGGTTGTCCATCAGATCCTAGTCTGTCAAATTTAGTTAGTACAGTTAGTGCTTGCAATTGCAAAAAAGCTTTTTTTTCGTCATTGCTCATATTGATTAATTCTGGCGTTAAGTCAGGTCGTATGACGTCTTGATACAATTTTACACTATTTTTATGTTTTCGTATCATAATTGCTAAATCTTTAAAACCAGTATAGTATATATTATTTGATAGCTTCTGTGCAGAATAAACTGCTAAGCCTAACGCAGGTATTGCAAGTGGTGGGAATGTCATTGCAGAAATTCCAACAGCCATAGTTGAGCCCAAAAGTGCAAGTGTGCTTCCTGCAATTTTTCCTGCTTTAATCATTCCTTTTTTTATTTGTGTTGGTAATGAGTTTTTATATTTAACTGGTAAGTTATTATCACTCATATTTTAAACTATTCCCTTCATATGTATACAATATTTAATTATATCATAACATTCTTTTAATTAATTTGTAAATAATTTTTATAAAAAATATTATATTTAATATGATTTATCAAAATTTCAAGCTTGATTTACTTGTGAAAGTTAAGTATAATAATAATGGTGGTATATAAATGGGAAATCAAAATGGGGGGATAATTTATGCAATATTTTAAAAAATTAGTAGGAGATAGAATATACTTATCTCCAAGAAATGCATCAAATGAAGAAATAGAAAAATTTACTGAATGGATGAATGATTTTCAAGTTACAAATTATACTGGAAGTAGTGAACAAATAACAACATTAATTGGAGAAAAAGAATATCTTGAGAATTCAGTAAGAAACACTAATGATAGAAATTTTAATATTATTACGTTAAATAATAAATTAATTGGAACAATAGGATTAGAAAATTTTAATTGGATTGAAAGAAGTGCTGTACTTGGTATATTTATTGGCGATAAAGATTATATAGGTCATGGATATGGTACAGAAGCTGTAAGATTAGTATTAGAATATGGATTTAAATATTTGAATTTGCATAGCATAAGATTAGAAGTTCTTGAAATAAATGAAAGAGCTCATAAATGTTATTTAAAATGTGGATTTAAAGATACAGGAAAAAATAGAGAAGAAATATTTTTAAATGGAAAATATTATGATAAACTACATATGGATATACTTGAAAATGAGTTTGATGGGGATTACATTAGGAATAAAAATATAAAATAATTAGTAAACACATAATTTATATACAAGAAAAGTGAAAACTTCGTTTTCACGCTGGCACTAATTTAGGTTAGTGCCTTTTCTTTTTATTATATAT